>JAUPVR010000012.1 GCA_030916895.1 Patescibacteria group bacterium | reverse complement strand
ATGCCGATGCGTGGAGAATTCTTATCAATACAAAGTGCAAGGGTATAGGCAACTGAATTTGAGTTTGTAGTTTCTCCTTTTAGGTTAACTCCAAGTGGGGGGTAGGGTATGGTGAGTTGATTAATTTTATCTTTACAGGAGCGGGCCTTATCCCAAAGCGCAAGCATGTCTTCTTTTGGTCCTTGTGCTAAGACAACACCGGGGTATGTTTTTTCAGCGAAGTAATCCCGTGGTTCATTAAACTCCCAGACCTTTAGCTTATCGTTCTTGTCTGTACCAATATATTTCCATGTCCCCGTGCTTTCATCAGTTGCTAGTCCGTGCATCTCATAGACAATATCTCCGAGTGGGTCGCGTATAGCAAGGTAGTTATGTCCCGCAAAACCAAACAAGAGAGGATGTTGCATTTTTTGAATACTCCAATTTCCAGGAAGTGGATTTGGTTTTGGGTGCGTGATTTCATTATGAGTGAGTGCATAGAGAAAAAGCAGAATGAAAAAACTGAAAATAGCATCTTTTACGATATGGTTTGGAAACAGACGATCAAACATACAAAAAGTATAGCAAACTTTTTGTATGTAGTATTAAGCAAGAGCGTCTTTTAAGAGTTCTTGGAAGAGTTGGGGGTTTCCTGCACCTTTTGATTTTTTCATGCACTGACCAACGAAGTACATAAACATTGATTCTTTTCCGCTCTTATAATCAGCAACTTGTTTTGCACTTTCGGCGATAACGTCAGTAACAATTTTCTTTAATGCTTCGGTATCATTTGTTTGAATAAGGCCTTTTTTCTCGGCAGTTTTTTTGACGTCAAGAGATTTATCAGCGAGCATGAAAGGAAGCAAATCTTTTGCTCCACGAGAGGAGAGTTCGTTTGCGGAAATCATCGCAAGGAGTGTAGAGAACGCTGTGTGTGATGGGAAGTTTTCTGCAACAAGTGCTTTACCTTCTTTTTTAAGAAGCCCAAACACATCAACCACAAGATAGTTTGCTACAAGGTTTGCATAGGCACTGTCTTTCCCAGAGACAAGTGTGTCAAAGTATTCTGCGGTACCTCTATCGTTTACAATAATCTCTACGATATCAGATTTGAGTGCATAGTCTACGGTAAGACGCTTAGCACGAGAGGAGGCGAGTTCAGGAATTTCTTTTCTCATCGCTTCAATATCAAACACTTCATGAAGATACATTTTTGGAAGGTCGGGGTCAGGGAAGTAGCGGTAGTCGTGCGCATTTTCTTTTTTACGCTGACTGAACGTTTCTTGCTTTACTTCGTCCCACCCACGAGTTTCTTGCACAACCTTTCCACCCTCCTCAATGAGTGCAATATGGCGTTCTACTTCAAAGCGGATTGCATCTTCAACTGACTTGAATGAGTTTAAGTTTTTCACTTCGCACTTGGTGCCAAAGGTTTTGTCTTTTGAAACAGAGATGTTTGCTTCTACGCGCATTTGCCCCATTTCCATGTTCGCTTCACTTGCTCCCACATAGCGCAAAATTCTTTGTAGTTCGCGCGCAAAGGCACCCGCTTCTTCGGCGGAATGAATCACCGGCTCAGTTACGAGTTCCATAAGAGGAACACCAGCGCGGTTGTAGTTAACAAGGGTGTAGCCTTCATTGTCGTGCGATGAGCTCGCGGTATCTTCTTCAAGGTGAACACGTGTGATGGCGATGCCATTTATGGCTCCACCAGAGACAATAGGGTAGAGGTACTGGGAGATTTGGTAGCCTTTTGGAATGTCGGGGTAGAAATAGTTCTTACGGTCAAATTCTGTAAAATCGGCAATCTTGGAGCCCAGTGCAAGCCCTACCTGAATCACTTTCCTTATCGCTTCTTTATTGGGCACAGGAAGTGTGCCGGGGTGTGCCATACACACTTCGCAAACATTTGCGTTTGGTTTTTCCTCGTAGGGGTCGTTTTTACAACCGCACCACATTTTTGATTGTGTGTTTAATTCGGCGTGGATTTCAAGACCGATTGTTGTTGTGTATCTCGAAGACATGTAGAGCATTATAGCAAAAAAGAAGGATTATTAAAGGAAAAGAGGAAAAATAGAATCATTGACTTATTGTTTATTTTATGGTATAATTGACACCGAAAGTTTTTTCAATATTTCCGACGGGAGGCGTATGAACCACGGCGTTCACAGTGTTCATGAAGGTAACAAGGGGCTCCAAGATAAGCATTGGCAGGGGCAGTATTTCGGTCCTGCTGGTGCAGTTATAGATTCGAAGCGTGCGTATGAGCATGCCTACGGAGTCTATGCGATATACGGCACCAATGCGTGCAAGCAGGAGTATTTGCAAGCACTCATGGCCTACTTGAGCACGCTGTACTCGGCCATCAATCACGCGCTTCGTCAGATTGCGAAGTTCAAATTACTGTACGTGTCGCACTTTTTGGATGTGTACGATGAACTGCGGATTGTTTTCCGGGAGGTGATGAAGCGACGCGAAGAATTGGATGCCGGACAGAAAGAAGTTCTCATGGCAGTACTTCTTGTCATGAGGATTGTTTACCCGTTCTCAGGGTACCGTGTGCTTGCCATTACAATCGGCGAGAACATCCTCGG
Source organism: Patescibacteria group bacterium (assembly GCA_030916895.1). Taxonomy (GTDB): domain Bacteria; phylum Patescibacteriota; class Minisyncoccia; order Phycocordibacterales; family UBA5272; genus UBA11704. The sequence goes on along the minus strand of JAUPVR010000012.1, from coordinate 19,159 downwards.
TGATTACTGGGAGAGCGTGGGTAAACCCTCTGGCGCAATCGCTTTCAGTACGTACATGCTTGTCAAAGCTCGCCTGTCGAGAATATCGAGGTATCGTCTCGCAGATAGCTATCGCTGTCAAGTAAAGGATGCGATTGGCATGGAGACCGTTCAGCGAGAACTCGGGTGGAAGACCATCAATCGTCTTGCTCGCCTGATTGGCGATGAGGAAATGGTTAAGCACTCGGCCAAGATGGACGGCTCGCCGGATATCAAGCTGAAGTCAAGGGTGGCGTAAGGTGCCCTTTCAAGAAAAAACAGCATTCGTGCTCGCGCGAATGCTGTTTTAGTTTTTTATTTCTACAATTTCTGCCTCAGGAAAATATTTTTTGTTCCACGTCTTCTGTCGTTTTGCGTAGTGGTAGATTTTTGAAATGAGTGATTGCGTTGCTTCATTAAGTGAGCAGTCGTCACGGAAGTATTTTCCAAGCTCAACATATTCAATACCACAACGTGCGAGTTCTGTTGTAGAGAGATTTAGGGCAAGTACTTTTTGAATCTCTTCTAGCATTCCATCGTGTAATCTTTTTTCTACCCGTTTAATGATGCGTTCTTTGATAATCTCATTGCTCGGGTTTAAGTTGTAGATATGAAAGGAAAAACGAGGAGAAGGATTTTCTTGTTTTGGTACTTCGCTTAATTCTGAGAGAATTTCAAGCGCACGAATGAGGCGCACTTTATTGTGTTTGTCGATTGATTGTGCACGAGTGGGGTCTTTTTTCTCAAGCATTGCAAAAAGCTCATCTGTAGATTTTTGTTCTAACTCTTTGCGCAAGTTTTCATTTGCAAGAACTTTTGGAAACGATTGGTTGTATAAAACAGCATAGATGTATTGCCCGGTCCCTCCACAAAGGATTGGTGTCTTTCCGCGTGCAAGAACATCGGAAATGATGGAGAGCACCATTTCCACATATTCAACCACTGAAAAAGATTCTCCAGGATTTTTAATATCGAGCATGTAATGAGGGACACCCCTCATTTCTTCGCGGGTTATTTTTCCGGTGCCTATATCAAGTCCACGGTAGATTTGACGCGAGTCCGCAGAAATAATTTCACCATTTTTGCTTAGCGCAAGTTTTACAGCGAAATCGCTTTTTCCAGAAGCGGTTGGGCCTACAACGGCAATGAGGTGGGGGAGTTGTTCCATGTTTGCTTATACTACTATATACTACTTTTTATGTTAATTCTCTATACAAAAAATGGTTGTTCATATTGTGAGAAGGTGAAGCATGCCTTTGCTGAGCACCACATTACCTACGAAGAGAGAGGTATTAGTGATATAAAGCACTTGGAAGAAGCCAAAGAAAAAGGTGCTCGAACCATGCCTTTTTTGGTGGACACATCAGCAAATATTGCAATGGGAGAATCTGAGGAAATCATTGCATACGCTCTTGAAGGAACTTTTTAACTATATAATTAGGTACATCATAATAAACGAAAAGCGCCGACTTTGTGGCCGGCGCTTTTTTCGCGTGTAGGTACACGCGCTTGTCAGGAGGACTTCAGGATGTTCGATGAGGACGTGGGCTCGAAGAGCTCGGGGCGTTTTGCCGCAAGGTAGCACAGCATGGTATCGCCCTCTCTCGTGAGAAAGAGCATGTGGTTGTTTTCCCCGTACTTGATGTATCCACCAAGCGCGAGGCTCCTGATGGCGTCATCGAACTTGTCGGAAAGGGGCGGGCGAAGTCCGGAATAGCTCTTGTTGAAACGTATCGCGATGTGGACGATGAGATCATCCTTGCGGACGAGCGCACGATTGCCACTTGCGTCATGCAAGTCCTTGAGTCCAGCCAGGATGCGCGCGTGCCTACGGCACATGCCATCAACGGGCGCGGGGACGATCATCTTTGGGGCTATTTCGATTGCGGTTTGGGTCATCAAACGTTCCTCGTGTTGTGGTTTTGGTGACTTACTTTAGACGAAGGTTTCACTACCGTCTGGCAACACTACCTTGCGCATCTTGATTCCGCAACAGACGTGTTCTTCCTTCTCTGTGACAGGTTTTTCTTGCCCGGGTTTCTTTTCTTCGTCGCTTGGTTTTTCCTCTTTTTCGTTCATGATGAAGGGTATCCTCCGTAAGAAAGGTGCTCTTGGGTGTCTGAAGACTCTTTGAAGACACTAACACTTTTTATTTAATTCGTAAAGTTTATAATGTGTGATAGTATGTGTATTTGTAAGCAATGCCGGAGTGGCTCAAGGAGCGAAGAGCGACGAAGACTTCTGTAGTCAGCAGACGAAAGAAGAGAAGGGTTCCATTCCGCGCATGTGTAGCTTTACAATAAATGCCGGAGTGGCGGAATGGTAGACGCGCGCGACTCAAAATCGCGTATCGCAAGGTGTGGAGGTTCAAGTCCTCTCTCCGGCACATGAATAAAAATCACAGGATTCAAGTCCTGTGATTTTTATTCACCATGCCGAGAACAGAAGCAAGCCAACTGCTTGGCTTGCGGAGGACTTGAATGGGGGTCGCGAAACTACTTCGAGCGGAGCGAGGTAGTTTTGTGACCAAGTCCTCTCTCCGGCCCACTAATTTAAAAAACACCACTAGGTTTTTTGCTATACTTTGTGATAGTTAATAACTAAAACAAAATCAACCATGTTTGACATACTCCAAAAACTTCTCTTTTTAAGAAAGGCCACAAAAGACCACATACAGACAATTCTTGAAAAGGAAAAATTTGTTTACACACAGGAAACGATAGACGGTCTTTTGAAGGGCAATCAAAAAGGTGTTCGTTATGGAAATGTGGTGCTTGAGCGAGAAGAAAATGGTGTATGGCGTAAACGATTTTTCAAAGTGGTAATTGATGGAACGTTACGTACCTACAGACTTTTTCGCAGACAAGTTGAAATAACAGATGCTCTTCACAAAGACAAGCACAATACATTTCCAAACATAGCCGTTATTGCACACTCATTTGAAACACCAGTTCCATATGCTATTTTCGAAACAAGAGAACAAGGAGAAACGTTTGGATTTATGCATGATAGTTCAGCCTTCTATGAAACATTTAAAGAGGATGATATGAACAGGCTCGTTGAGGCAATATATTCATTTCATAAAGCGGGACAAACGTTTGATGTTTCTATTTGGAAATATACAAGGCCGATATCTTCCTCTCTTACATTTTATATACACGAAGCACATGAATTGCTTACCACAAAAATTAAACACAAAACAAAAGACGGTGTGTTCGTTGAGAATACGGTAGATGAAATATTGTCAAAAACGTTTGCTTTGGAACACGTTGAAAAACATGTTGCTGAAATCTTTACTAGAGAATGGCAGAAAGTAATCGCATCACAAGCAGAGAGGAAGAATTACTTGGTACACGCCGATATGCAAATTGATAATGTGTATCGTCATCCAGACAACACTTTTGAACTTATTGATTTTGAATGGGTTGGTAAGTCAGATAATCCAGTGGTTGCAATTATGTATGATTATGGAAATCTAAGAGCCAGAGCATGGTCGTCTCCAAATTTTCAGGCACTTCTTGATACAGCCATGTTAGAGCATGGTGTAAAGCACTATGATGCCTCGATTGTGAAAAGTGGTATAACACTCGGCAAACTTCGTTCGTCGCTTATGATGAGTCGTTTTCATTTGGATTATCATAATACGGTCAAGAAAGATAAAAGAACAGAAGAGGACTATAATGCTATGTATCCAAAAACACTATCATCACTTGAAAGTGTACTACGCAATTCTGCGTGATATACTGGCCAAAATAAGAGAGTATGTCACATGTAGAAACATCAATTTATTGGATTGAGACTGATAAGATTGTCCCAAATCCATATCAGCCACGACGTGAATTTGACGAACACAGGTTGCGTGAATTGGCGGATAGTATTCGTCAGTATGGCGTACTTCAGCCACTTGTCGTGTCGCGTGTTGAAAAAGAACTTCCAGATGGTGGTATTAAAGTTGAGTATGAATTGATTGCGGGCGAGCGTCGTTTGCGCGCATCAAAACTAGCGGGTGTTCTTTCAGTGCCCGTTGTTGTGCGTATAGGGGATGACAGTCGCACTAAGCTTGAACTTGCAATCATTGAAAATCTTCAGCGTGAAAATTTAAACCCTGTTGAACGCGCACAATCGTTTCAACGATTAGCTGATGAATTTAAATTAAGCTGGGCAGATGTGGGGAGAAAGATGGGTAAGAGTCGTGAGTATGTTTCAAACACCGTACGTATTCTCATGCTCCCACAAGATATTTTGGACGCCCTTTCAAAAGGAGACATTAGCGAAGGTCACACAAGACCTCTTCTTATGCTTATCGATAAGCCAGCAGAACAAACAACGCTCTTTAAGGAAATGATGATTCGTAAGATGACCGTTCGTGAAGCGGAACAAATTGCACGACGCATCGCCTTTGAAAAAGTCCGTAAGAAGGATCATTTTATGACACCAGAGGTTGTGGATATGGAAGAGAAACTAGCAGAAACGCTCGGTACGCGTGTCCAAATTGAACCTCGAGAACGAGGTGGAAGAATTTTCATTGACTATTTCTCGCACGAGGAATTACTCGCACTTTCAAACGTACTTAAGCAGGCGGGGGAAAAGAAAACACACAAGGGGATGTTTGATGCGCTCAGGGAAGAAGATATTGCAACACTTCGAGAAGAATCAGCTTCTCCTCGCCAGGTGGAACCTGTTACGGAAAAGGAGTTAACCCATTTACGCAATGATACGGAACCAGCACATGAACAAGTTTCTGAGTCTATTGCAGAGCAAGTTTTTAATGAAGAGGTCATTGAGGCTGAGGATGATCGCGCACCGAAAGATGTTCAAGCAGAAGAGCAAAATGACGATCTCTATAACTTAAAAAATTTCTCTCTTTAGCGAGTTAAGAATTTGTCTAAAAAACCACCATTCTCACGAATGTACTGGCGAATCTTTCTTTTCGCGAGTGTTGTTTTTGTAAAATCAAGCCACTTTCTTTTTGGCATTGCGGTCTCTTTTACGTCAATTTCAATAATATCGCGATTATTCAATTTGGTATCAAGCGGGACAAGTTTCCCGTTTACTTTTGCCCCTGCAGTACGTTCGCCAATTTGCGAGTGAAGCGCATATGCAAAATCAATTGGCGTTGATCCTTCTGGTAAGTCAATAACGTCACCTTTTGGTGTGAAAACAAATACGCGGTTTTGAAAAAAATCTGCCTGAAGATTTTTCAAAAATTCAGCATGGTGTGATACATCTTTTTGCCATTCGAGAAGTTCTTTTGTCCAACCAGTTTTTCTCTTGAGTTCTTGCTCACTTAAATTTTTACCGATTTCTTTGTAGGAAAGGTGTGATGCGATACCAAATTCTGCTTCTTCATGCATTTTCTTGGTGCGTATTTGTATTTCAAGCGTTGCACCGTCGCCGGTGAAAATTGTGGTGTGGAGGGATTTGTATCCGTTTGCTTTTGGGATGGCAATGTAATCCTTAAACCTACCAGGGATTGGACGATAGAGGCCATGGATGACACCAAGCGCTTGGTAGCAATCGGAAACACTATCAACAATGATGCGCAGTGCAATGACATCGTAAATCTTGTCGATATCCATACCGTAGCGTTGTAATTTTTTCCAAAGTGAATAGAGATGTTTGATGCGCGAGTCGATGCGTTCAATTTGCACATCAAAAACGGAAAGGTCATCTTGTAGTTTAGCAACAACTTTGTCGAGTTGGTCATCAGAAATTGGTTGCATCGAATTGAAAAGTTCAACCGTTTTTTTATATTCCTCAGGGTAGACATATGGAAATGCCGCATCTTCAAGTTCTGCTTTCAAGCGCCCCATACCAAGGCGATCGGCAAGGCGAGCATGAAGCTCGATGGTTTCAAGAGCGATACGCTTTTGTTTTTCTTTGTCGACATACTCTAGTGTTTGAATGTTATGGAGCCTGTCACAGAGTTTGATGACAACGACACGAATATCGTCTGCTGCGGCGACGAAAAATTTGCGAAGTGACTCGACATGTCGCTCAAGCCCCGAATAGCGAAGTTTTCCAAGTTTTGTAACACCTTGAACAAGTTTGGTAATATGTTCACCAAAAGCTTCCGTCATTTCTTGTTCAGTAACTTGTGTGTCTTCAAGTACATCATGCATGATGCCCGCAGCGATGGTATCTGCATCCATTTTAAGTTTTGCTAGATTTATACCAGTTGCAAAGACATGGTTATAGTACGGTTCACCAGATTTACGGAGTTGCCCCTCGTGTGCCTTTTTGGCAAATTCACAAGCATGATTAATGAGCGCCTTATCCGCAAGGCTTAATTTTGGAAGAAACGCAAAAATCCGCTCAGGAGACGTGTCCATAATTTCATAATACATAAGCAAAAAGCAAATAGCAAATAGCAAACGGAAGAAAGGGGCGAGCCGTAGGCTCGCCCCTTTCTTTTATTTATTTCTTCTTTGTAACTTTTTTCTTCTCTTCAATCTTATGTGGGTTGTGGTTTGGACAAAGTTTGTTGGAACAGCGTTCAGGAATCGTCTTTGTTCCTTCCATCATCATTTCTCCACAAAGTTTACAGAACGCCCCGGTTGGTTTTGCTTTGATGGCATGTTTACAGGTTGGATAGTTTGAACATGAATAGAAAATACCAAATCGTCCACGGCGCTCTTCCATTTCTCCATCAGCACATTTATTACACTTCACGCCAGTCATTTTCTTTTTCTTTTCAGTGGCATCTTCTTCAATGTATTTACATTTTGGATAGTTTGAACATGCAATGAATTTGCCATAACGACCTTCACGCTCCATAAGTTCTCCGTCGGTACACTTCGGACAGTGTCTACCAATTGATTTTGGGCCTTCAAGTTCTGTGCCGTCCATTTTGCGAGCACCTTTGCAGTCAGGGTAACGAGAGCAGGAATAGAATTTTCCATTGCGTGCGAGTTTAACCACCATGTGTGACTCACAAAGCGGACAACGAAGCTCATCAGGTGCTTCACCTAAGTTTGTTGCTTTCTCAAGTTTGTCTTTACTTTTAACATCTTTCAAAAATGGTCCGTAGAAATCTTTAAGTGTCTTTAAGTATGTCGTTTTACCAGAGGCAATGTGGTCAAGCTTGTCTTCCATGTCTGCAGTAAATGTATCAGAAATGTATTGCCCTAAGTTTTGTTCAAGGAATGTGGTTACTACTTCACCCGTGTCAGTCACATGGAGTGCTTTATTAATTTTCTCAACATACCCGCGCGCTTCAATGGTTGAAATAATGGAAGCATACGTTGAAGGACGACCAATACCTCGTTTTTCAAGTTCCTTAATGAGGCCGGCTTCGGTGTAGCGTGAAGGTGGTTGTGTTTGCTTTTCAATTGATTGAAGCGTTTTAAGTGAAAGAGCACTTCCAAGTGCAAGTGTTGGAAGTTGTACGTCGTCTCCTTTTGCATCAGGGTCAGCAAGTAACCAACCAGGGGATGTGATAACAGAACCAGTGACAGCAAAGTCTGGAATTGTTTCTTTTGCACCGGTTATGTTTGCACTTACTTTGGTGCGACGAATTTTTGCATCTTTCATTTGGCTTGCAACGGTTCGTTCCCAAATGAGGGAGTAGAGACGTTTTTCGTCTGGAGTTGTTCCTCCAAATTGAGTACGTGCATGTGTCGGACGAATTGCTTCGTGCGCTTCCTGAGCATTTTTTGATTTTGTCTTGTAGGTACGTGCTTGTACATTGTCTTTACCGTAATGCTTTTCAACCATGGAAGCAATTTCTGCAAGCGCTGTATTTGAAAGTGTGGTCGAGTCAGTACGCATGTAGGTGATGAGACCTTTTTCATACAATTTCTGCGCAATGGACATGGTGCGCGATGGCGCAAAACCAAGACGAGACGACGCGGTTTGTTGAAGGGTGGAAGTTGTAAATGGAGCACGAGGAGAACGAGTGACATCAGAACTCGTTAAATCTTTCACCGCCCACGCATGTGCACGACCAAGTTTTAAAATTCGTTCAGCCTCTTTCTTTTCTTTTGGTTGTACTTCACATTCAAGTGCGAGCGTATATGTTTTACTTTCTTTTGCTTTGCCTTCTGTTTTCCATTCACCGGCGAGTACATAGTATGTTTCTGGAATAAACGCACGAATTTCTCGTTCGCGTTCCATGACAATGCGAAGCGCAGGGGATTGCACGCGACCGGCGGATAACCCATAACGAACTTTTTTCCAAATGATGCCAGAGAGGTCGTACCCCACCAAACGGTCAAGCACACGGCGCGCTTCCTGGGCTTCTTTTAGGTTGATATCGATGTCGCGCGGATATTTGAGTGCTTCCCTGATTGCTTCTTCTGTAATTTCATGGAAAGAAACACGGCGCGCCTTTGGTAGATGACATGCCTCTTGTATGTGCCACGCAATTGCTTCACCTTCACGATCAGGGTCGGTTGCGAGAAGTACCTGAGACGCCTTTTTTGCAAGCATTTTGATGTCACTTACTATTTTTTCCTTACCTGGAGAAATTTCATAGTGCGGAATAAAACCACCGTCGATATCGACAGCTTTTTTATTGCTCTTTGGAAGATCACGGATGTGTCCGACGGATGCACGCACTTCGTATTCTTTACCTAAATATTTTCCAATTGTTTTTGCTTTGGACGGGGATTCAACGATAAGGAGTTTCATACAAATGTCATATGCATACTACACCACCTTTCGCACTTCACCAAATGTCTCTTGTACATAACCTTTCATTTCAAGTGAAGATAAGGTAATTAAAAAGTCAGTTGGTGTAAGCTTTGTTTTCGTTAAAAGTGCATCTTTAGAAAGAGGTTGTGTGAGTGCATCTATAATCTTTTTTTCCTCAAGGGTGAGGTCTAGCGTTACATGTTCTTCTAAATCTTTGTCTGATAGATGAAGTAGATCAAAAAGATCTCTAGGGGATGTGATTACATGTGCTCCTTGTCGCGCTAGTTCATTTGTACCTTCTGAATTTTTTGAAAAAATATTTCCTGGGATTACACCAATGTCGCGACCAAGTTCAAGTGCCTGACGCGCAGTGACGAGTGTTCCTGATTTTTCTTGTGCTTCAATAATAAGGACAACATCGGAGAGTGCGGCCATGATTCTGTTACGTGAGGGGAATGTCCATTTAGCAGCTTTGCTTAGCGTATCAAGTTCAGAGATAAGAGCACCGCCGGATTGAACAATTGTTTCTGCAAGTGAGACGTTTGTTCTTGGGTAGAGCACTCGTTTGTCGAGTCCGCTTCCTGGTATTGCAATAGTTGGAATAGTATTTTTAATTGCATGCTTGTGTGCAAGTGAGTCGATACCAAGTGCGAGTCCAGAAACAATGACGACAGGTTTTCCTTTGAGTGATTCAACAAGTGTTCGTACGACGTCTTCTGCGTACGTTGTGTGATTTCTACTTCCAACAATGGTGAGGATGCGGGGGGTTGCTCTCCCGTACTCGTCGAGAGTTATCTTTGGAAGATTGCCAACGATATACAGTTCTTCTGGTTGTTTGTGCAATTCTTGCAAACGTGTAAGCAAAGGGTGTGATGTAAAGTCATTTCGCTTGATAGTGCGCATGTAAAAAGTATACGCGAAATATTTTTTGGAGGAGGGGATAAAATGAAAAACAGGGCTTGCCTAATCTCTGCGGTCACGATGTGCCCCCGCTTTGATAGGAGCACAATGTGTTCGCAGAGCTTTGACAAGCCCCGTTGGGTGCGCACGTGTGTGCGCGTGATACTGATGGAACCTACTTCGCCACGTTCTTCACGACGTACCGTCCGAGAAGGAACAAGAGAAGGAGGATGGCCGCGATGCCGACGAACCCTTTGACGAACATGGTAAGGTTCATCTGGAACGAGGTGAGCGCGACTGCCGCACCGCCCAGTTCAACAGCGCTGTAGCCGATCGTGCGCTTGAAGGCGCCGATGGTTCCGGGGAAAATCACTGCCATGACCTCGAAAAAAATCCAGAGTCCGAGGACTGCCCAGAAGATGTTCCAGAGTTTTTGGCCCATGTACTTTTCCTTTCTCCGTGTTATCGGAAGATGTAGGTGATGTTGGAGTATCGTGCAAACAACAGGTCCGCGGGGTACGAGAGCGTACGGAGTTCGTCCGCACAACCGTTTGCCGAGTAGCGGTAGCTACCGGGCAGGTTCGTTTGGCACAGGACGTGCGACGGGTCCTTCGGATCCCGAAGCTCGTAATCGCCATTCACGCGATCCAGGTTGCCCTGAATCGTGTAACGTACACCCCTTGCTTTCCCGTGCTCGCTCGTGATATCCGTGAGCGTCTTGCACGACGAGAGCATCTGCGCCGTCGCGTTGCCGTTGTGGGCAGTGCAACCACTTGCTTGCATCGTCGTCGTGGCGGAAGAGTTTCCTTGCAAGCGGGCATCGAGCTCTTTTTCCTTGAGCTCGAGCTCTTTCTGCTTGGCACCCATCTCCGACAGTTCTTTCATCACCGCCAGCCGTTTCGGATCGGTGATCGTTGCGGAGATCCACGAGATCGCAATGTACACGATTATGGTAACTCCGAAGATTTTCCCGGTTGTCGACTGCATGAAGGCAAGCAACTTGTCGAACCACGAGGGTTCGCTAGTGCCTGCGCTTCCAGCACCGCCACCACCCGAAGGGGGTTGCGGAGGCGGGGGGGTGTTTCCACCACCACCGAGATCGAGATCGAGTTCGTGACGTTTTCCGCCGTGGACGGTTGTCTCACCCGAACCGCTCGGGGGAAATTCACCCGCCACTGCAGTTGCGCTCGCTTCGACCTTGCGGTCGACACCGAGCTTGGCGAAGAGGTTGCCCACCACCTTGTCCGCTTTCGCAGACCTTTCGGCGATGTGCCACTGTTCTTCGTCCGCCTGTGGCGGTTTCGTGGTCGCAGGCGTGGCTTCGGCATCTGCCGAGACCATGCGCGCTTCCAGTTCAGGCCACTTCGGGTTTTCGCCCGGAGCGGTGTTGCGTTCGTTGGTCATGTGACCTCCTGTTGGTTTGGTTTCAGTATTGGTTAAAAATCGAAGAACAGCGTTACCTAGTATCGTAGCATACTTTTAAGAAAAAGTCAAGTTCATTGAAATAGCAAAAAACGGCGCACTACAAGGGGTTTTTGATGCAATAATGCATGAAATAGTTAGTAGTGCGCCGTCCTTTTATCCGACGGTCTTGATGTCGACAAACAAGATGAAGAGAATTACCGCCACACGTACAAGTGCAATGTTCATCTTGTAGTTATAGAACTCGCGAGCTTTCTCGTCGCTTAGGTTGACGGTCTTGTAGAAGAGCCAACCGGTGAAAGCAAGGAATAGGAGGAGTGGGACAAGCCACGTAAGTGTCGGCCACAAAAAAGCGAGCAACTTAGACAGAAAGACGATGACGATAATTGCTGAGATAGCAAGTACCATCATGCTTCCCGCAAAATCCGACAACCGGTTCATGAACCCTGGCCGTTGTATCCGTACATGTACATCGTGCTTCTCAGGCATGGGTATTCTCCATTTTGGAAAAGTCTGTATTGGAAGGTGCAGCGTTATTTAAAACTCTACACAAAGCTTACTGTTTAAGCAAATCTTTCCATGTTGTATTGCTCCTTGTAAAAATGGTAAACAAGTGGCAGAATACGGCGCAAGCTCGATACCTTTTGAGAATGTTCTCTGAAAAATCTAAACGGAGGTCTACCTTGAATGCTTTCGACGGAAATGCTTCCATCAAGTTGACGTACGTCATCCTGCTTTTCTTGTTTGTGATTCCTGGCATTACTGCCGGGTACTTCATGATAAGTACGAATGAGCGTGGTAAGAAGTGGATGTTTGTCTTTGCACCATCGCTCTTCTACTCACTCCTTGTTCTCCTAATTCTGCAGACAGCTGGTCCGATTGTTTTCCAGTTCTTCACGCAGACGAAGTCGACGAATAATTCGTTCACCGTTTCGCTCCTCATTGCTATCGTGTGGTTTGTGGCAGAAGTTGCCGGCAATGTTCGTAACGTGAAAGAAAAGGAGGCGGAGATTATTTCGTACGGAAGCAAACGAAGCGGTGAGTGGGCAGGCGAGGGGTTTACTCCAATTCCCGGTATCTTTCCTCTTTTGATGCAGGTTACGCTGTATACCCTTTTTCGTTTCTCGGTGTTTGGTGATGCTCGGAGAAAGATTTCCACATCGCCGGTACTCTTTAACGAAACCATTCTCGCGTACTCGAAAGATAACAAAGCTTTTCTTTTTATGGTCGGGTGTAAGTTTGATATCGCCGACCCGTACCTGTTCGATGACGCACTTGATGACACCAAGCAAGGCGAAGATGCGAAACGTGCACCAGTTATTGAGCGCGTGAAGGAAGCTGTCGCGCATTCACTTGGTGTGCGCCTTGCGCGTTATCCGATGTGGGTGCTTCAGGAAAAACTTCCTTCGTGGACTGATTTTCCAGTCGAGGGCGATCTTCGCGGTGAGGCAGGACAGTATGGACTTTCACCTGCGCACATTACAACACGCTTCTTGCGCCTTGACGATGTTCGTCTTCAGGAAGTTTTTCAGTCCCACGCTGGCGCTGATGTGCGTCGAGGCGATGTTTACGAGAAGGGTCGCGAGATAAGCGCGCTCTTTGAATCGCTTCGTGCGCTTGACTCGTCGTATACGCTTTCGGACGCTGAGCGTATGTGGGAGACGATGACCAAACAGAAGAGAGGGTCGTTTAGGTTTTCGTTCCTATAATTTCTGTTTTCACTTCGACAAGCATGGTTCCCGCCGTGCTTGTTTTTTATTTTGGTGCCCAGGAAAGGACTTGAACCTTCATGCCTTTCGGCGCTAGCTCCTAAGGCTAGTGCGTCTACCAATTTCGCCACCTGGGCAGGTGTGTGAGTACAGATTATACAATAAATTATGGTATAGTGCGAACGTTATGTTGGAACTTTCGATTATTCACGAAGATAACAATATTCTTGTTGTCGACAAAAAGGAGGGTGTTGTCATGCACCCATTTGATTTTTCAAGTGAAGAAACCTTGCTTGATAGTGTTATAAAATATGCACCGGAAATCTTGTCGATTGATAATCCAAAAAAACTTCAAGATGGGCGTACAATAAACTTAGGCGGAATTGTTCATAAACTTGATAGAGATACTTCAGGTGTTGTTGTTTTTGCAAAAAACAACAACACCTTTATGGAGCTTTCTTCTCAGTTTAAAAACCATACTACTAAAAAAATATATGTAGCAGAGGTTAATGGGGTCATAGAGAAAGACATGTTCACCGTAAACGCTCCCCTTGCTCGTGAGAAAAAATCATATCGTCAAAGTGTGGCCCCAATCAATTTTCGTGGTGAGTTAAAACAAGCGATTACTCACGTAAATGTCTTACGACGCTTCAAAGATAAAACAATAGTTGAATTAGTGCCGGAGACAGGTCGCACACATCAACTCCGTGCACACATGGCACACGTTGGTCACCCAATTGCAGGCGACAAACTATATGGCACATCAACCACAGAACGACTTATGCTTCACGCAAAAACTATTTCTTTTATCTTGGGCAATAAAACCTTCACGTATACATCCAAAACCCCTATTGCGTTCGGTGTCTAACAAGAGAAATAATCGCAATGCAGCCCCACACCACTTGTAATGCAAATGCCGGCCATACCTGTTGATAAAAAACATTAGCCCCAACACCGAGGGCTCCCAATAAATTAAGAATCTGATAGTACGCACTTTCTGGGTGTACTTTCTTTGTTGAAACAAGAAAGTAGGCGAGGATTACTAAGAAGGTCCCAACCCAGCCAACCCCCTCTACAAGTATTTCAATAGACATATTTGGTGCCCCCAGTTGGGATCGAACCAACGACCTGCGGATTAAGAGTCCGATGCTCTACCAGCTGAGCTATAGGGGCGTATTACAATGACTGGTACTATACCACGACTTTAATTTTTTTTCTAGAGTAAGTGCAGAAAATATGTTAGAATAAAAAAACTTTTCAAGGAAAAAGTAGTTTGAAAAGGTGCAGTGGCGAAGTGGCCTAACGCTGCGGTTTGCAAAACCGCCATTCGCGGGTTCGACTCCCGCCTGCACCTCCCGTAGCAATTTTGTTACGAACACGCCCGGGTGATGGAATGGTAGACATAAAGGACTTAAAATCCTTGGCATTAAAATGCGTGTGGGTTCGAGTCCCACCCTGGGCACATGATGCGCTATACTTAGACATATGACCTTTATTTCAAAGTATTTTCCTCATATTCTTTTAGCGATATATGGTATTGAGTTTGCGGTGTTGAGCATTAATCCATACGCACGCGATGTGTGGTTTGTAGAAAACATGACCATTGTTGCCATTATCATTCCAATTATTATTTTGTATGTAAAAGGAATTCGTTTCTCAAATACTGCGTACCTCTTTATGTTCATCTTGCCGTTTATGCACACCATTGGTGGACATTATACGTTTGAAAAAGTTCCCTTTGATTGGTTTAATGATATGTTTGGATTTGAAAGAAATATGTATGACAGAGTTGCACACGCAACGGTTGGACTCTACGCATATCCTCTTGCTGAATACTTACTTTCGAAGAAAAAAGTCGCAAGTATGTTTTGGGCAAACTTTACGGCGCTTTGCGCAATTGTAACTGTCGCTGCATTTTATGAATTGTTTGAATGGCAGTATGCAATTATGGCAGATGCTGAAGCGGGGATTGCGGTGCTTGGAGCACAGGGAGATATTTGGGACGCACAAAAAGATATGCTCATGGACACACTCGGCGCAGTATTTGCACTCGCAGTATTTACTATAAAAAGAAAGGTATTATAAAACAAAAAGCGGGGCCCTTGGGGGGTCCCGCTTGCGCTCCACGGGGGAGCTACGAATGTCAGGCGGAAACGGGTTCCGTTTGCGCCATCTTTTTGCTCGGCCGGCTGAGTTTCAGCATTCGGCCGAGACGGTTGAGGAACATGCGGAGAGCTTTCCGCGCCTCCTTGGGGTTATTAAGCTCGCTCCACGTGAACACGCAGGGCTCGCCCAACACCTTGTAGGAAACGCGGATGTTGTCGCCGTGTTTGGCGAAAATCTCCGAAAGCTCACCCGGGAAACCTTCTTCGACGGAAACGAGTGTGATGCTCGTGTCCCCGGCGACCTTCTCCACGAGGAAGTAGGCACGCCGGTCATTTTGCTCGTAGAAGTAGGTTCCGTACCCGCTCAAGAATGCGGCTGGGCACATGGGCCTGGCTTCTTCCTTGTTGAACTTCACGATGACCTCCGTCTTCACGACGGTGGTGTGGGTGACCGCTTTCGAAACCTCTTCCGCGGGGGCAGGCGATACCTTGGCGATCGGGAAGACTTTCACCTCCTCGACATCGTCGATGCCGTACGGGAGATACATCTTGATCATCCCGTGAAGCGTCTTCAGCCAGTTGTACATCTCCTGGGTCATCCTGTCGTTTTTCGGGAACATCTTCCTCTTGGTCGCGCTTGCTTTGAGCGACCAGTTGGTCCCGGAGGTGATGAGACCCTCAGGGGATGCGAGGACCTTCAGGATCGGCCCGTGGTGCTCGTTTTCGACAAGCGACACGGTGACGCCATTGGGCAACGTGTAGTCGCCGAAGATGCCCGACCCGAGATCATCCACATCGGTGGAGACTTCCGCCTCCTCGATGTCCTCGAGTTCCAGCACTCCCTCTTTCGAGAAGGGGAGTTCGGAGCGAAGGAGGATCTTCGCCGGGTAATGCACGAGCATCTCTTGCGTGGTCTTCTGCAAGAGATCTTCCATCTTGGACACGAACGAGAGTCCGTGTTTTCCGATGTAGAAGCAGGGAGCGAAGGTCGTTGTCGACCAGCATCCGGCGCCCGCGAGTTCATGCCCCGCTTGCGCGGATTCGAAGAAGACGACCGGGAGGCGGTCGATGATCTCCGGGTTCTCCCGGTTGGGGTGCTTGCGCACCTCGACACGGAAGTGGGCCGACGGGGTGTTACCCCCGGGGACGGCGTAGAGGCCTTCCTTGCCATTCATCAGGTCAAGGACGCTCGTGTTCCTGCCTTCGTTCACACGGATGTGGAACTCCCCCGCGTTGACCTCGCGTTCATGTTGGGTTTCCCCCAGCTTGCGAAGAGCCCTTTTCCGGCTCTTGCCGACAAGGGTGTCCTTCACGTTCTCGCTGACGCTTCCGCGCCGGTCCGGGTTCTGTTGGCCATGCTTCTGCCCCTTTTTCTCTTCTTTCTTGGCTTTCGCCATGTTTAAACTCCTTTTATTTCAATGTTGTACTTGTCTGGGGATGGGGTATTTGGACCCCATACTACCCAAAGACAAGTTCTAACAGGATATTATACACTATTTAAACAAATTTGTCAAGCACTGTAAGCTTTGTATGATAGTTTATTTTTCTTGCTTTTTACTCTCTCGCAATAGTGCATCAATGTGTTGTCTGTTCTTCTCTCCGTAATCAATTTCAACCTCAAGAAAAGGAATTACTTTTACTGGCATGCGCTTCATAATTGCGTGGCGAAGATCCGTTCGCATTCGTTTTGCAAAATTAATTGCTGCTTCTTCTTTATCTTCTGGAAGTACGGTTATAAAAATTGTTCCACTTCTCATGTCAGGAGATACTTCTGCTCGTGTTACGGTGATAAGCGACAAACCTGACGATTCGCGTTGAAAAAAATCTTGTGCAATGGAGCGAAGCTCAAGACTTACTTGTATTTGTCGTTTGGAGAGGGGTTTGTTGGCATCCATAGTGATAGGGATATAGAAGTTAGGGGACTGGGAACCAGTTTAGATGCGGAGTTTTTCAACAACAATTGATTCAACAATATCGCTTGGAATCATTTCAACTTTTGTTTCGATCATGAGACCACACTCGTTTCCTTCCATGACCGTTTGCGTCTTAATTTTTTGTGATTGGAGTTCAACAATGCGTCCGCGACCAAGCTCAACACCGCGACGAATAATTTTCGCTAATCCGTTTAACTCTATTTTTCCGGTTTCTACTCGTCCGCCGATAACGTGCTTATCTTTTTGTGAGCTAAATATTTTTAAAATCTTAAGTGTTCCAAGGACCGTCTCTTTTTCTTCATACGGTAAACGAGATAAAACAACGGTGTCGAACCATTCTGAGAGTTTGTAGATAATATCGAAAAGTTGTGGTTCAACATTGAAGCGTTCCATCTGTTCGCGGGCTTTTCCTTCAAGTTTCACGGTAAAGCCGATGATGACTGTTTTGTCATCAGATGATGCAAGCATGATGTCACCCTCACCAATTGCCCCAACACCCTCACCAATGATTTTAATTTTTACATCATCAGTTTCTTTTTTCTTAAGTTCACGCTTCACCGCATCAAGTGTTCCAAGTGAGTCGGCTTTGATGATAACAGGGATGACAACTTTTGCATTACGGTATATTCGAGGATCAAGTACAGTGCTTACAGCATTCGTTTTTGCTTCCTCCTGGAGATTTTCAATCATCTTTTTGTCAGATGATGAGATGAAGGTGCTTCCCGTTTCAGGTACCGCATCAAACCCAGTTACTTTGACTGGCTGTCCTGCGTGAGGATTTTTTATCGACTTCCCCATAAAATCTTCAATGATACGGATTGGAGAGTATGCGGTTCCGGCTAAAATTGCTCCCGATGATGGAAGTGTTCCGTCTTTTAAAATAAGTGTTGCAGAGATTCCGCGTTTTGCATCAACAAAGCTTTCAAGAATGTATCCAGTTGCATCTGTTGCAAGGTTTGTGCTTAGTTCTGCCATATCGGTTACAAGGAGGATGGTTTCAAGCAATGTATCAATACCCGTTCCTTTCTTTGCAGAAATTTCTACACAAGGGATGTCACCACCGTAGCCTTCGATATAGATAGCATTTTCCACGAGTGAATTTTTTGTTTTTTGGACATCGGCACCTGGTTTATCGATTTTGTTGATTGCAACAACAAAGGGGAGTTTACGAGCATCAATTGTTTTCCACGCTTCAAGTGTTTGTGCCTTTACGCCATCTTCTGCAGAAACAACGAGAATGGCAACATCGGCAATTTCTACGCCTCGTTCACGCATTGATTGAAATGCTTCGTGTCCAGGAGTATCAAGAAAGGTGATTGCCTTAAGTGAACCGTCTTTTGCTTTGTGCTTAACTTCGTATGCGGAAATGCGCTGAGTGATACCACCAGCTTCGCCTTCAACAATGTTTGATTTACGGATGAAATCAAGCAAAGAACTCTTGCCATGGTCAACATGCCCCAAGACCGCAATTACGGGCTGGCGTGTCGAAGTTGTGGTAACGACTTGTTTGGACATAAAAATATCCCAGTATAATACCATAAAATTCAAACGATTGCTAGGGTTTGCGTTTGAAATTACTTTTTCTCGTGAGCCTTTTTTGACTCCTCAAGAACTTGTTTTTCTTCATCGGAGAGGTCATATTCACTTTTGTAGTTTGCTATTGGTTTGGCATACGTTGTGACACGGTCGCGGTGGTGA
The DNA here is from genome assembly GCA_030916895.1 of Patescibacteria group bacterium. GTDB lineage: Bacteria > Patescibacteriota > Minisyncoccia > Phycocordibacterales > UBA5272 > UBA11704. The sequence goes on along the minus strand of JAUPVR010000012.1, from coordinate 739 downwards.
AGTGAGGAGATGATGATTCCATTTCCTTGTTCATTGACGAAGGCAACGGAAAAACTTTGATTTGATGTTCCCGATTCAAATGCTTTATAGCGTACGGTTGATACATTGCGTACTGCGTGTGTTAATCGTTCATCCAATTTGAGTGCATGGTCTCCTAACATTTCATCGTGTTGTTCCAACTCTTTAATACGTTGTAGTGCTTCGTTTATGAGCGGTTCAAGTGATTCTGCACTTTGACCTTTAAATAGTTTTCTCAAACGAAGTGTAAGGGCAACATTTGCAATGAGTACAAGTATTACAACAAAAAAAAGAGACACCGTTATGTACGGAGAGGAGAGATAGGGAAGAATTGCTTGCATGGAAAGAGTGTAGCACGAGATCTTTTTCTTTATCCCCAAGTTTTTTGTAGCTCTTGCATTCTTTTTTGTTGATGTGATACAGTTATACATGTCTACGGCGTTCGCGCCCGATGACACACCGCCTAAGGGATCGCATACACGCAACACTCCCGAAGGCACACACCCGAATCAACTTCACGAGAGGGAAGCCCATGAAGACGATGACCCGCCACCCGCGCCAGCACCCGCCGACCGCCGCCGGGAAGACCTCGCCCAAGATCGCTTCGACCGCCACCGCCTGCCGCCTGGCCGACGACGCGAACGCGAAGAACATGGTCCTCCGCCACGACGGCGCCTCCAACAAGCACTGACCGGCCGCGACACCCTCTGGGGGGAAACTC
>JAUPVR010000002.1 GCA_030916895.1 Patescibacteria group bacterium | reverse complement strand
ATCTCTTCTTTTTGTTCATTGGTGAGCTCTGTTTGTTGACCAAGAATAGCGGTTGCTGCATAAACATTTTTTGCATACTGAGCCGTAATATTGTTTGGATTATCAAGGTTCTCTGTGTTTACTTGTAATGCTTGTGTGGTATCAATACTCGGATCGTCAAGCGCTGCTTTTTCCATAACAGCAATCTTCCAATTAGGGAGCGTCTCACCTTCTGGTATGTCCTGTAGCCCTGTTTTTTCTTGGGTTGTTTTTGAAAGGATGGAAACAAGATCAACAGTAGGTTTATTTTTTGAGGTAGACGGAGAATAAAGGGATGAAAAAAGAGTTGAACCTATAAATAGGGTACCAAGCACACCTATAATAATAGGTTTTTTATTGGCCTGGAAATATTCCAACATGCCAACAGTATACTCCAGGTAGATGTGATGCTTTGTCTGTATATCCACACGAAATCTTTAAAGGAGTTCTTTTGCAAGTAAGAGCCACAATGAGATAGGGATATCTTCTGCGCGTGCTTTAGTTGAAATACCAAGTTCTTCAAAGATGTGGGGGAGATTATTTTTGGGGAAGGAATCTTTTAGGTTAGATAGAAGCATTTTTCGTTTATGGGCAAATCCAGTTTTTACAACTCTAAAAAACATAGCTTCATGGTATTGGTTTTCGAACTTTTTTCGAGAGATGTTGTAGATTGCAAGAATCGCACTATCAACATTTGGTGCCGGATTGAAACTTCCTCGAGACACCTTCTTTACGAGTTTTGGTTCCCCATAGGCTTTTACAGAAAGCGAAAGGATGGATTCTTTTTTATTGTTTGCAACAATACGCTCTGCGACCTCTTTCTGGATGAGAACAACCATAGTGGTTGGTTGGTGTATGTGTGACAAATATCTTTCAAAAATTGCGCCAGTTATGTAGTAAGGGATATTGGCAATGAGTTTGTACCCGCCCCCATGCGGTTCAAACGTAAGAGCATCCCCTTCAAGCAGAGAGAAGTTCTTATGAGAAGAAAACTGTTTTTCAAGGATAGGTATGAGGTCTCTATCTTTTTCAAGTGCAATAATGTGCGCTTTCGTCTTCAGAAGTTCCTCCGTTAAAAATCCTTTTCCTGGACCAATTTCAAGGACAGTGTCTTTAGGGGTTACGTTTCCTGCCTCAACGATTGAGATACGCGCAGGAACGGACGTGAGAAAGTTTTGCCCTAAGTGCTTTTTTGCTTGCATGGTAAGAGTACTCTACCATAACCACCTCTCTATATATAGACGACGGTTCCCCCACCCTGCTTGTAGTAGGTGTCGTGTTCAAGTGCTGTTTCTTTGTCGACATCATCGAGAAATTCGCTCGGAGCATTAATTTGTTTTTGTCCGAATATAGTACGGAGCTCCGCGTGGCATAAATAAAGATGCTGACGCGCGCGCGTTACCGCCACATAGAAAAGACGCCTCTCTTCTTCCTCTTCCTCCTTGGTTCGTTTCCGGTTTCCAATATTTTTATGCGGAAAGAGATCTTGTTCCAAGCCAACAACAAAGACATGATCAAACTCAAGCCCCTTACTTGCGTGTATGGTCATCAGGCGTACCCCGCCCTTTTCCTCGGTGTCATTGTCTTGGTCGGATTGAAGCGATGTTTCCTCTAGGAATTGCGTGAGGATTTCTTCTCCGGTTACGTTATCGTAACGAACGGTGAGGGAAACAAGTTCACGAGCATTCTCAAGGCGCTCCCTATCTTCAGAAGAACCTTCAAGCATTTCTTTCTCCATACCACTGTCAACGATAATCATCTGCATGACATGTGAGAGTGGCTCTGTTTCAAGTGTTGCAAGAATTTTGTCTAAAAATGAGTACACTGCTTTGATTCGTTCTTCTGCGCTCTTTGGGATTGGTTCGCTGGCGAATAGTTTTGCAATGGTTGCTTTCCCAATTCCTTTTTTCGGTGTCTCAAAAACACGCTTCAAATCATTTTGTGAACTACGATTAATCGATGCTCGCAGGTAGCTCATAACATCCTTAACTTCTTTTCGTTCAAAAAATTTTGTGCCAAGTAAGTTGTACGGTACGTTTGCGCGGATGAACGCTTCTTCAAGGACGCGGGACTGAAAATTTGCTCGATAGAGAACAGCAACACTATTTCCTTCAACACCAGCGTTGGTGAGCTCTTTACATTTTTCTGCCACCCACTCCGCTTCTGATTCCTCATCCCATGCAGGTAAAAGCTCTATTGGGCTTCCTTCATCTTTTGAAGTGAAGAGATTTTTTTCTTGGCGGACAGTATTTTTTTTAATCGCTGTGTTTGCAAGCGCCAGTATGTTTCCTGTTGAGCGGTAGTTTTCTTCAAGTAAAACTGTTTTTGCGCCAGAAAAGTCTTTTTCAAAATTAAGCAAATTACGTAAGTTTGCCCCACGCCAACTGTAGATATTTTGGTCGGTGTCACCAACAACACAAATGTTGTTTGTTGCAGGGTTTACTAAAAGTTTTACAAAAGCATACTGCGCTCTGTTTGTGTCTTGATACTCATCAACATGAATATAGCTGAATCGTTGTTGGTAATAGTCACGAATAGTTTTATGGTCTTCAAGCATGTGTACCGCACGCACAATTAAGTCATCAAAATCAACAGCTTTTTGTTTGAAAAGTTCTTCGTTGTAGAAACCCCACACTGATGCAACGATATCCATCTGTGTGGTTGCAACCTTCTCTCGGTATTCTCGTAAGCTAACGAAGTCACCCTTTTCACGACTAATAATGGTGCGTATTTTTGACGGGTCGTGTATTTTAGGGTCAATACCTAGTCGTTCAAGAGCTTGTTTGATAATCGAAAGCGAGTCAGCAGAATCAAGAATTGTTGGATGTTTTGGAAGGCCAATTGTATGTGCTTGCTCGGATAACATCATGAGCCCAAGGGAGTGAAATGTTTTTACAATGGGTGTGTGGTGGTATGGATTTTCTTGTTCAATGATATGCTCTTCTTCTAGTCGAGAAACAATGCGTTCGCGCATTTCTTTTGCTGCTTTATTGGTAAAGGTGACTGCTAAAATGTTTCTTGGGTCAGTCCCTTTTTTTACAATAGTAACGATACGCTCGGTAATTGTTTTCGTTTTTCCAGCCCCTGCACCAGCCAAGATTAGAAGAGGACCCTCGGTGTAAGCAACCGCTTCTTGTTGTTGTTTGTTAAGGGAAATATTTGCCACAGGCAAATAGTGTACCACAGAGATTTTTCTCTATGCAGGGTCTTTTGTGAGTTCGGTTAAGACAGTTTTTAGAACTTTTGCACGAGCTTCCCCAAACAGTTCTTCATAGTTTGGGACAAGATGTTTTAACGTCGTTGCATAGAATTCTGCTCCCATAGAAGCAGACGCCTCGAGAGCATCAAACTCTTCCTTTTTAAGTGACTTATGAACAGAGAAGAGAAATTGTTTTTGAATTGTTTCAACAATTGCACGAAGCATTTCGTCACGTTCATGTTCCTCAAGCGACGAAAGACCGAACTCAGCAATTGCTTTATTGTAAAGATCTTGTTGTGTGGTTGGGTTCATGGATGTTTGTGGGTTACTTGTTAAATTTCTCTTTAAGGTATGCGCGACGTGTTCCTAAAAATTCTTCGAGTGTTTCCGCTCCAAATTCTTTTGGTTCTGGATTTGGAAATCCTCCAGCATCTGCAAGTCGAGCAACTGTTACAATGATGTCTGAAATTTCTTTACGAACATCGCGGTTACCATTGGCTGTTGGGATGTAGAACTCAACAAAGGAACTGTCATGGAGCATCTTGTGCGGGGTGATGCCAGTTTCTGTCATTTTCGCACAGACAGAAGCAACCTCCGTTTCCGTTAATCCAAATGTTGCTAAGAATGGTGAGAGGTCGTTCATCGTGTAAAGAGTTTAAATTTTTCTTGGTCTTCTGGGGAAAGTTGTTTCATTGTTTTGGCGGGCTGGGTGATGGTTTCTTTGCTCACTGTTTTTGTTTCAAGGGTAGTTGTTGTTGATGGGATTGGAGAAAACGCAAGCGTTAAAACAAACACTGGTTCTGCTTGCCATTTCCTTCCTTTTATTTTTTCCCAAAGTTGGTTGACTTGCCTTACCGTAAAATTTTCTTGTGGAGAGACTTCTGTAATAAGAGGAGATTGTATCTGCACACTTTTTTCTGGAGAGGTGTTGGGTGAAGATACTTCTTGTGTTGTTGCGACGCTCGTTTTTGACTCCCTTGTTTCTTTTAGTGTTATTGGCTCAAAGGTCAGGGAGTCTAAGGTTTGTTGTAACATTCTCAACCCCCCTTCTTGTTCTACGATGTAGGTTTCGTCTGCTCCCTGGCCCTTAAGGTTTTCTAGAGATTTTGCAAGAAGGCTGATTGATTCTTTCGTTGGTAAAATTGTTGCCCTTGCAGAGTTTGTTAATCCACCAGTTTTTTCCGCTTCCACAAGACTTGTAACTGCTTTTTGTATAGCATCGAGGTCTTTCTCAAAGGAAAGTTTTGCAAGGGTGATTACACTTAAACTTTCATTTGCTGTAAGTGGTGGAATATTCGGGGATGGTCGCTCTACATTTGGTTGCGTTATTGTTACTGAGGACTGTCCAGGCGCTTGGTAAGCAATAAAAGATTTTTGTTGTTCTGGTGCACCAGCAGCATTCGTTGGCTCTTTGGGGTCGGGCGATTGTTCTCCTGTGGTTGTGCCTTCCCCTTTCTCCGGTTTTGTATTGGTCACATCAGAGTCGCCAACATTTTCTTTAATGATGGTGACGGCTTCTGGGTTTGGTTTACCATCTTCTGTTTTTAAAGGGACACAAATTTCTGCGCCAACTTTTTTTGCCCTCCCCTCTGCAACGATTTTTTTTGCTTTTTGTTCAAGCATTGAAAATTCCTGCATGAAACTACCCACTGCCGTCATTAACCCTTTTGCGGTCGCTTCATCCTCACCATTTGATCCAATTTGTTTAAATGTTCGTTCCGCGTTTTCAAGAATTTCAACTTGTGTGTTGATGGACTTTTGATAGAAACCGAGTTCTACATTTGATTTTGATTCGTCAAGATTTTTTTTGAAGGTCTCTATAATTCCAGGCATGAGCCCAACTTTTATAGCAATGTTTTTAAATGCTGGTGTTTTGTAATCCGCAGCAGATATCTTTTTTAGCTCCCCTTGTCCGGGTTGGTTTACTAGTACCTGAGCGATGGGCTCCTCTATCTTTACTGGCGCACCAAAGGAACCGTGTGACTCAGTGGGTTGTGCAGGGGGCGGGGTGTTTGCCTGAACACTAACTATGTCTGCTTCAGGTTCTTGCTGACCTTTTATTGATGGTGGAGTAAAATTGCCGGGCATACCGAATGTACTTAGAGTATAGTCTACAGATCCCCTTTTTTATATAGGGTTTACACACAACAAGAGTTATGCACCAATGTCAATTGCCCGAAGGGGCCAATTTTGGTATACTGGATTGACCTATCGAGAGGGGTAATTCTTAAAACTAAAGGCTTTAAGTTTTACCCTTTTCTTGATTTATATACCATGCGTTCACATAATACGCACCCAGAAGACCCGTTTCCCAAGCATTCTGTTCGGGTCTTCCAAAGACAAGCGACAACACTCTTTGTTTTCTTATTTGTTGTAAGTGTTTTTTTTGTTCCGACACGCACACATGCGGGGATCCTTTCATCGTTTGCAACAAAGGTAAAAGCGCTCATTGTTCAAGAGGAGATTGAAGAGGAAATCGCCCCAACATCACAAACAATGAACCTTCTTAAGCCTGTTGTGGTTGAGGAGGAGGAAAGCATGTCTTATGTTACTGAGAGTGACTTAGAAAGCGAGACACTACAAGTAACGGTAGGACCCCTTCGACTTTCAACCGAAGACATTGATTTCCCAATGGATGACACGATTAGCGTTTACGAGGTCAAGAAAGGAGACACCCTCTCAACAATTGCCTCGCTTTTTAATGTTTCAAAGAACACCATTATTTGGGCAAATGATTTAAAATCACAAACGGTTGCCGTTGGTGACACGCTTATTATTTTGCCGATGACAGGTATCAAGCACAGTGTTAAAAAAGGAGAAACACTAACAAGCATTGCTAAGAAATATAAAGCAGATGTATACGATATCGCTAAGTTTAATGGTATTCCAAAAGACGGAGAGCTTGCTGTGGGGGCAATCATTCTTGTTCCTGAAGGAGAAGTCGCCGTTGCACCAATTCCTGTTCGTGTTGCAAGCGCATCAAAACCAAAAATCCTAGATTCATATATAAACAGCACTCCTTCCGGATTTTTGGTTCGCCCTATTGTTGGTGGTCGTCGTACGCAAGGTGTTCATGGGCATAATGCTGTTGATATCGCAGCATCTCAAGGGACACCAATATATGCAGCGGCTACAGGAAGAGTTATTGTTGCGCGTAATAGCGGATACAATGGTGGCTACGGAAGAATGGTAATTATGATGCATGAAGGAAATGTGCAAACAGTGTATGCACACATGCGAGCTGTCTATGTAACCTCCGGACAAGATATTGTTCAAGGAACCGTTATTGGTGAAGTTGGTAATACTGGACGCTCAACTGGTCCACACCTACACTTTGAAGTTCGTGGCGCGAAGAATCCGTTTTAGTATTTGTATTCTCTAAAATAAAATACGCCATGCCGGCGTATTTTATTTTAGAGAATATTGTCGTAGAGTTTTGGTCTGTATTGAAACGCTTCAAGGACATGACGATTTTCTATGTGAGGCGACCTATCGAGATCCGCAATTGTTCGTGCAACACGAAGGACGCGATGGTACCCTCTTGGTGAGAGAGCATGTTTTGTTGAAAGTGTTTTCATGAGTTCTTGAGTTTCTTTATTTAATTTGATATGAACATCAAAATCTTTGGGCTGTATATCTTTATTGATATGGAGTTCTTTACGTGCGCTACGCTCCCTAAACCTTCTTTCTGCAAATAAACGAGCTTGCTGTACACGAAGTGCAACAGTGTCAGTTGATTCTTGGTTATTTTTGTTTGCAAGGATGTCGTAATCTATGTGTTGTACTGGAACCCACACATCAATACGATCGACAATTGGTCCAGAAAGTTTTTTCGCGTAACGTTCGATATCTCCTCGTGTGCAGACACAGCGCTTCGTTGTGCTACCCATGTACCCACAAGGGCAAGGATTCATTGCGGCAATGAGAATACACTTTGCTGGGAAGCGAAAGGTTCCTTTAGCGCGAGATACAGAGATACTCCCCTCTTCGAGCGGTTCACGCAAACTTTCAATAACCCGCTTTTCAAATTCTGGGAATTCATCAAGGAATAAGACACCGTGGTGAGCAAGTGTTACTTCTCCTGGGCGAGGGCTTGCTCCTCCTCCGACAATTGAAACATACGATGATGTGTGGTGTGGCGCACGTAGTGGTGGATGAGAAACAATTTCTTTTGTTCCGTATGCAACAGAGTGAATACGAGTTGCTTCAAGAGCTTCTTTTTGGGATAGTGGCGGAAGAATCCCAGTAAACGCTTTTGCTAACATTGTTTTTCCTGTGCCTGGTGGTCCATAGAGCGCGATATTGTGTCCCCCAGCTGCCGCAATTTCAAGAGCGCGCTTCGCTGTTTCTTGTCCTCGAATGTCTTCTATCGCAATGTATGAATGTGGGCGAACATACGCAATGGTTGTCTGGGGTGTTCTTGTGATATATGTTTCAATATCATTTTCTTCAATGAGTCCGCCAAAGTGTCGCACAACATCACGCAGTGTTTTACACCCATAAATTTCAACAGAGGAAACTAATGCGGCTTCTTCTTTATTTACATACGGAACAAAAAGTTTTTTGATTCCAAGTTCTTCAGCTTTTTCAGCAATTGAAAGAATCCCGCGAAGGGGTTGGAGTTCTCCGGTAAGTGAAAGTTCCCCAACAAACCAAGAATCAGATAGATTTGCTCGCACTTGTTTTGATGCAAGGAGATATCCAATAGCAATTGGAAGATCAAAGTGTGCCCCCTCTTTTCGTATGTCTGCCGGGAGAAGAGAAACAATAACTTTATGGTTTTCAGTTTTTGGGTTTTTAAGACCGGTATTTTTTATTGCAGCAATAACTCTATCTTTACTTTCATCGATTGATTTATCTGGAAGACCAACAATAGAAAAAGAGTAGAGACCATGAGAAATGTCTACTTCGACAGCAACTGGCTCACTTCCAATATGAGGAATGTGTGCACTACCAACAGTTACAACACTCATTACCTAATTATAGCACCGGATGCTTGTGTGATCCCATCAGTACTTGTAGAAAGGAGGATAGTATTTGTTCCGATGAACGAATACACAACAGTGCTTGACCCACTTGTGCCGACACGCATGTTGTTGTTTGCAATTGTTGTATCGGTAAAGACATATGAACCAGAGCGGTAGTCTGCTGGAATATCAAGCGCATTCGAAACCGATTCTGCAAAGACCCCTTCATTTTTTACGATGAATGAAAAAACTGGACTGTACTCAGTGATAGAGATGGTATACCCGTATGGATTTCTTTCTGCTTTTTTAACAAATCGTCCCATACCATCCTTAAGTTCTGGGAATGTTTTTTCAAAAAAACTTGCTGTTACTGGAGCGGTTCCCTTTGTTGAGTTGTTTGGTGTTACGGGAATAGGCTGTGTGCCACTGGTTGAGGTTTTTGGAGAAGAAGGGTTTCCTGTGAAGTAGGCGTATGCGTAGTACCCACCAACACCTAAGACCACGATAATGACGAGAGCAATAACAAGGGACATGAGGAATGGTGACGAGGGGGCTCTTGCAACTTGTTGTGATGCCTCCCTTTGTACATCTTGAACAAGAGCATCTGATGCGGCAACTTTGGCAACACCCGCTTCTTTCTTTAATACTTCATCAGCAATATCATGTTCAAATGTCTCAATTTTTTGAAGTGTCATGGTAAAAGTATAACAGGGAATGAAGGTAAGGTGCTAGTACAGCAAAAATACAAATAAAAGGGCGCGGTCTTTGACCGCGCCCTTTTATTTTTCAATACAATACTATTTTTCTTCCGGTGTAAAAATTCCCAAAGCTTCGTCACTGAACTCTTCAATGTGTTTTGCTGGCTTTGCTCCAGTTTTACTCTGTTTTGCACGCGCTTGTCTGCGTGGACGATGGCCGATTAAGAATTTTTCTGGTTGTTCACACATGTCGATAAAATCTTCACATGTTTCACGAAGTTTACCAGATGATGAACGACCAAAAGAAATAACTTCCACTTGGACGCCAAAGTGTTCTTTTAGGAACGTAACAAGAGGAACAAAATCGCCGTCGCCTGTTGCAAGAATAATGGTGTCTACTTTTGGAGCAAGACGAATAGCATCAACCGCCATACCAACATCCCAGTCAGCTTTCTTTGACCCTCCGTAGAAGACCTGTAAATCTTTTGTTTTTGTTTCGATGCCAATTTTTGTAAGCGCTTCGAAGAATTGGGTTTCATCGCCTGCTTCCGTTGTGATGACGTACGCAATTGCGCGAATAAGTTTGCGCTTAGCAATTGATTCTTGGAGGACGGCTCCAAAGTTTACTTTTGCGTTGTAGAGATTTTTTGCACTGTGGTAGAGGTTTTGTGTATCGATAAAGAGTGCGACACGCTGGTCGCTGTGTTTAATAACTGACATATTATAAATTGATGTTGGGTTTCATCTTCTTGACCGAAGACAAGATTGAAACCCTATTAGGTATAAAAAGAGAAACGTGTAGTCGTATAAAAATTTGTACTTTCCGCGTGTAGGATAAGCGCCCGCCTAAAGGCGGGCGCTTTCTTTACCTAGCGAAGACCGAGTTTCTCAACAATTGACGTGTAGCGTTTCTTGTTGGAACCTTCGAGATACTTCAAATGAGTTCGCCTGTCGGCAACCATCTGAATAAGGCCTCGACGTGAGTGGTTATCCTTCTTATGAACCTTGAGGTGGCTCGTAAGTTCATTGATTTTTTTAGACAAAAGCGCAATCTGAACCTCAGGAGATCCTGTGTCCTTTGTGTGAATTTGTGCTGTTTTGATGGCAGAAGCCTTTTTTCGTGCGGTAAGCATACTTTGATTAACTACCTCTCCATTATAGCACACCCTTTGAAAAATTGCAAGAGCTAAAGTCTGTTTTGTCAAGGGTGTATTTTTTCCAAAATATTCTTATAAAACAAGGTTTTTATTAGTTTTTTGTGATTTTTCTCAAAAAAAGTTCTCGGTGTTCTTTCATTTTTCCAAAAATAAGAATTGCTTCAATATGTGCCTTTGTTCCGTACCCAACATGTTTCTCAAAACCATAGTTTGTGTGCTTTTTTGCTAGTTTTTTCATGTAGCTATCACGCAATACTTTTGCAACAATGGATGCGCACGCAATAACGGGAATTTTCTCATCACCTTTAATGATTGTTGTTTGTTTTGTGTAGGTTTCAGGCGCCTTAAGTCCACCATCAAGAAACACAGAATTTTTAGTATTCTTTGAAACTCCTTTAATTGCCACGGTAAGAGCATTTCGTGTGCCGTTAGTCACCCCCTTGCTGTCTATTGTTTTTGGGGTTACTTTTCCAATTTTCCATATAACCTTCCCCTCTTTCCTTAAAGTAGATAAGTGTTTAAAAATCTCAAGTCTCCCTTTTTCGTTTAATTTTTTTGAGTCTTTGAGAATTTTTTTTGGAAAAAGACTAAGCAAGGATTTATCGGGTATGTCTGTGCCAAAAGCACAGACATACAAAGGTCCAGCAAGTGCTCCCCTCCCCACTTCATCAATACCAATTCTCATGTACATAAGTATACACTCAAATATTGTGCGACATTAGCGTATACTATGTTCATCCATGCAATCGCTTTCTTCACTTAAAGATGATTTTCTCCAATATATTGAGATAGAGAGAGGACGTTCTTCCCTTACGGTGCGTAACTACGATCATTACCTGAATCGCTTTTTGAAATTTATAAAGACAGATTCTCCACAAGGTGTTACCGAACAGATGATGCGCGAGTATCGTGTGTACTTGAATCGTTTACCTGCACGCGATAAGAAAAAAGGGCAACATGAAGAGACGCTTGATAAGCGAACGCAAAATTATCACTTAATTGCATTGCGTGCATTTTTGAAATATATACGAAAACGTGGAATGCAATCCTATGACCCAGAGCGCATTGAGCTTGCCAAAACAAAAGATCGTGAACTTGATTTGATTTCCGAAAAAGAACTTCACAATCTTCTTAATGCACCGGATTCATCAACCCTTGCAGGACTTCGCGATAGAGCAATCTTGGAACTTCTCTTTTCAACAGGGCTTCGTGTTTCAGAGCTCTGTTCACTTTCACGCGATATTGATTTTCGTAATGGAGAAATTTCTGTGCGCGGAAAGGGTGGTAAAATTCGTGTTGTATTTATTTCTCATGACGCAAGAGAAGCAGTGGGAGCGTACTTAAAAACCCGAGTTGATATCGATGATGCAATGTTTGTTGACCACTCCCCTCGTGCCCATGCGCGCATGGAGCGTGAAGAATCTCTCAGGCTTACTCCTCGTTCGGTTGAACGCATTCTTACAAAGTATGCAACACTCGCAGGTATTGCGAAAAAGTGTACCCCACATGTACTTCGTCACTCGTTTGCGACCGACCTTTTATACAATGGAGCTGACTTGCGCACGGTGCAGATGATGCTTGGGCATGCTTCGATTACAACAACGCAGATTTATACAAATGTGACAAATAAATTTTTGCGTGACCAGTACGAGAAGTTTCATTCAAAAAGAAAGAAGGATTAGGAGTGGTTGGACAGTTTTTATTTTTGGGTGTAGAGTTTTTTGTGAACCCCTCACTAAGGAGATAGACAATCATGTCACATTTTGGTGGAACGCGTTGCGTGAAGTGCTCGATTTCCCAAAACACCACCGGAGGCGGATGCGATTCCGTTGGGTGTGCCAACAATACAGGCAAGAAGAAGGATGAACCGCCTGCCGAGAAACCGGTTTTCTGCAAGGATCCTGGCTGCAAAAAACAGGAGGCTTGCGGTCACCACCGGTGCGGGTATCCTGGTGCTGGTGCATAAACCCAAGAAAGAAACCCCATGGGGCAGTCATGAAGACTGCCCCATTCTCTTTTTTAATCTTTTGTATACACTGTAGGTACCTATGAAACTTATTTCCTGGAATGTAAACGGCATTCGTGCTTCACAGAAAAAAGGCGCACTTGATGCGATTTTTGCACAGAAACCAGATATCCTGGCAATCAATGAAACCAAATGCACTCCCGACCAGTTACCAGAAAATAAATTTGCTCCAGACGGCTATCAAGCGTATTTTGATTCTGCAACAGAAAGAAAAGGATACTCAGGTGTTGCGGTGTACACAAAGCATGCACCCGTAAAAGTGGAGCACGGCTTGGGAATAAAAGAAATGGACACAGAAGGAAGATTACTTACACTTCACTTTGATGATTTTGTTTTTGTAACATGTTATTTTCCAAACGGAAGCAGGGACGAAGAGCATTTTCAGTTTAAACTTCGTTACTATGACATGTTTTTAAAACATGTAGAGAAGCTCGCAAAGAAATATGAGCGAGTGATTTTTTGTGGAGACTTAAATGTGGCACACAATGAAATTGATATTGCTCGTCCAAAAGAAAACAGCAATCAAATTGGATTTCTTCCTATTGAACGCGCGTGGGTTGATCGTGTGGAAAAGGCGGGGTTTGTGGATACCTTTCGGGCGCTCCATCCAGAAACGGTGAAGTATAGTTGGTGGGACCAGAAGACGCGCTCGCGTGAGAGGAATGTCGGGTGGAGAATTGATTACTTTTTTGTAAATCAAGAAATGTTTGACAACGTGAAGAAAGCAGACATTTTGACAGACCTTGAAGGAAGCGATCACGCACCGGTAGTGCTTGAACTTAGATAAAAAAATCCCCAAGATTTTTCTTGGGGATTTTTTTTATTCTTAACGATTACCAGAAAGTAGTTCTTTGATTCGTTCACGAAGAGTTTTTACCTCTTTTTGAATTTCTTCACGTTTCTCGTTTCTTTCTTCTTTCTCATTCTCTCTCTTTTCTTTTCTATCTTCTTGCTCTTCTTTCTTTACTTCTTTCTTCTTTTCAATTTCTGTTTTCTTGGTTTCTACTCTCTTTTCAAGAGAAGCCTTTTTATTGTCTCGACAAACGCGAATTTCTTTATCAAATGCCGTACGAGCAACTTCACGAGCCGACGTTAAAGTTTTCTGTGCATTGCGTGCAGCGGTCTTGTAGTCCTCAGCAGCTTTTTTCTTTGCAGCTTTTTGCGCTGTTTCATCAGTAAGAGTTGCTGCTTGCTTAAGAGCCTCGGTTCTTGCTGCTTGCGCAACTTCCATCTGTGTATTGTAGGTTGCACGCGCCTGGCTTATTGCGGTGTCTCTTTTGGTAAGCGCTGCTTGCCAGCAAGCAGTAAACACAGAATTGATTGTGGAGGTTGCGACCGTTGTTGTGCTCGTTGTGTTCGTTGACGTTGCGGTGGTTGTCGTTGCAGTTGTTGTTGCTTGTGCAAATGCAAGGAATGGAACAAGGGCAGAACCGATAATTGTCGAGAGAATAATTTTTTTCATAATCTTAATTAAAAATGCGTTTATGTTTTTTGACTGGTTAATTTAGTAAGGTATCGTTATAGTCTTCGAGCATAACTTGTGTTTCAAAAGCGCTTACTTCTTTATCGATAGATCGAAAGTAGAAGTCTGGGTCACTCTCGTTTGCAAGGTATGCTGGGATAATTGCAATTGCAAGTAAACACAAAGAAACAAACTGAGAAGCGAAGAGCCATCTATAAGGGGATCGTATCGCACGCCTCCCTTCGAGTTTTGTTTGCTCTGGTATTTGAGAAAGTAGTACTTGAAGATTTTTCCTTGACGGCGATACGGTCTCCTTATACATAGCAAGAGCTTGTTCTATTGTGTCTTCTGCTTTAGGCATAGAGGTGTTTGGTTAGGGTACGTAATTTACGCAACGCGCGTTCTTTTAACTTTCGTACATGCGCTTCTTCTTTCTTGATCACGCACGAGATCTCTTTGTGAGAAAGTTCTGCGTAGTAAAAGAGACGGATCACATGCTCTTCGTCATCGGTTAAATGAGGAAGAAGCTCATTTATTTTTTCCGCAAGCATGTGTATGTCTACTTGCGAAAGAATATTTTCCGATTCATCTTCAATAGTTTCAAAGGCTTCATCATCAAGGTGAATCGTTTTTTTTCTTGCTGATTCATTGATGAGGAGGCGTTTTCCAACGATGAAAAGGTAGGCGAGCAATGTTTCCTCGGCATTTCTGTATTCATAGCGAGGAAGAGCCTCGTAGAATTTAAGAAAAACCTGTTGAACAATGTCGTCGGTCTCTTCTTTATTGTGCGTGCGTGAGTAAATGTACCTATATAAAGGAGAATACATTCGAGTGTAGATGGCCTCAAACGAAGAAGCATCACCCTGCTTTGCTTTTTCTATAAGGTCTCTCATTACTTGGGTATTCCCCTCATCTGGTATAACAGGCTTACTCTTGTTTTGTGACAGCATCGATGCCAACTAGTGTACCAGAGGCAAGAAAATCAAGCATGGCTCCGCCACCAAGTGATACAAAGCCTATATTTTTCAAGGAATTAACCTTTCCAGCTGCCGCAACGGTGTCCCCTCCCCCTATGTAGGTGACCTCTTTTGGGCGAGATCCCAGCATGGTAAGTACCGACTCTGTTCCGTGTAACCACCCTTTTTCGTAAAGCCCAAGTGGCCCGTTCATGATAATGGTTTCTGCTTCATTGATTGGTTTTTTAAGAAGCTCTAAAGTTTTGTCTCCACAGTCAACGATGACACCATCTTCAGGGACTTTATCAAAATCAACCATTTGTCCGTCTGATAAGATAACATCAATCGGCATAAGTAGGTTTGGGTGATTGGCAACATCTTGTGTTACGGTTGAATCTTTATCGAATAAACTTTGCCCAATAGAAAGGCCACGCGCTTTAAAAATGTTGTGTACCATTGCTCCACCAACAAACACTCCAACACCTTGGTCAAGGTAGCGATTGATAAGAGAAAGCTTGGTCGATATTTTTGCACCTCCAATAATAAGGAGAGCGGGTTTTTTTGGTGAAAGAATTAAAGAAAGGTGAGTGAGTTCGCGTGCACATGTTGGTCCGATAAAAGAGAGAAGGTATTGTGGGATACCAACAACGCTCGCATGTTTTCTGTGTGATACAGAGAATGCGTCGTTGATAAAGAGGTCCCCAAGGGAAGCAAAAAATTGCGCAACACCTGTCACATTTTCTGTTTCGCCAGGGAAGAGTCTTACATTTTCAAGAAGTATAGCGTCCCCCTCCCTAAGCTTAACTACCGCGTCTGTGATTACCTCTTGATCAAGGCCTCCCACGAAAGAAACAAAAGAGAGTCTCCTTGAAAGTTCTTTACCGACAACTTCAAGTGACTCGCCTTTTTCACCAAAGTGAGAAAGTAAGACGAGTTTTGCACCAGCAAAAGAGAGTTTGGTAAGAAATGGGATGACTGCGTCCATGCGTGTTGTGTCTGTGATGACGCCGTTTTCAACCGGTATATTTAAATCAAGACGAACAAGGACACGCTTTCCCTTAACATCGAGAGAGTCATTAAAAACCTTGTTGGCCCAAGCTGTTTGTGTCATAGAACAAGTACGTAAAACTATTTTTTATAATGGCACGAGGCAATAATATCGGAAAAGGTTGACGCATCAGTTGATGCGCGCCCAATGAGCAGTCCATCGACACCGCCTTCTTTCAAAAAAGAAGATGCATTTTCTTTAGTAACGGTCCCACCGTAGAGAATCGAAACTTTTTTAGCGTGGTCGATACCAACCAATGACGCAAGTGCGCGACGAAGCGCGATAACCGCCTCAAAACACTCATTTGGTGTTGCGGCGACATCTTTACCGATTGCCCAGATTGGTTCATATGCAATAACCAGATTATCAAACAAAGACCTATCAACCAGTGAAAGGTTTTTACGGAGTTCCTCTTCAAGTTGTGCAATATAATTTCCTTGTGTGTCGCGCTCTTTTTCGCCAATGCATAGTACGGTCATCATTTTTTCTTTAAGGGAAATTGAAACCTTTTTTGCAAGAATGTCGCCATCTTCTCCCCGGGCTCGTACCTCACTGTGGCCTAAAAGCGTAAACGAAGCCCCGACTGATTTTACGGTGCGAACTGTTTGGAGGCCTGTATATGCCCCTCCAGACAAACCAGAAATATTCTGTACCCCGATGAAACCTTTCTTGGCAAGTTTTGCAAGCGTTACAACAAACAAGTCCGGTACAGCCAAGTAGTACTTTGCCTTGATGATTTTCTTAAGAGACAATTTTCTTTCGATATTTTTTATAAAAGTAATAGCCTCTTTTTCAGTCTCCAGGTACATTTTCCAGTTTCCAATAATTGTAGGAACGGCTCGTTTTTTCATAAGCGAAAGTATACCACGGAGGGCGGGCCAACAATGGTAGAAATCATCCACGTCTATCCTTAGGCGTATGGTGGCACGTAGTGTATTATTGTTGATATATGAAAATGATGATTATTGAATTAACGAGCCGTGTTTTTGCTTCACTTAAACACATACGAAGCAGTAAAACCTCCCTTTCGGTTTTACTTATTAGTGCCATTGCTGTTCTTTGGTTTGGTGTTTCTTCTTCAAATAATAATAAGGAAGAAGAGATTAAGCCATCTCGCGTTTCTTTGTCACAAACAGTCCGTGTTTCCGGTAAAGTTCAAGCTGCGAAAGAAGCAAACCTTTCTTTTCAAGGAACGGGCAATATTTCCTACATTGGCGTTTCCATAGGGGATAAGGTTTTTCAAGGAAAAGTGCTCGCTACGCTCTACTCAGGAGATGAACAGGCAAATCTTCTCCAAGCAAAGGCAACACTTGCAAATGCACAAGCGACACTTGACCAACTCGTGCGTGGTGCTCGGCCTGAAGAGCTTGCAATAAAAGAGCAAGTGGTTGTAAGCGCAAAAAATACACTTGAATCTACGTACGCAACGATTCCAGACGCGGTTCGTAATGTCGATACATCAATTGCTGATTCAATTAAAACCAAACTCTCCCCACTTTTTAATCAGTCTGGAGAAATATATACAATCGCATTTTCCGCGTGTGACCAAGTGCTACAATCTTCTGTTGAAATTTCTCGTACCAATCTTGAAAAACGTTTATCTGTTTTTCAGAAGAACGCCTCGTTGGTTTCAATGATTTCAAGTGGTGAAACACTTGATAAGTCCTTTGAGGAAGCGTACCAGGCAACAATTGCAACAAACGATTTTATTTCAAAGCTCTCTTCTCTACTGCTTGCATCATGTTCAGTGCAGAATTCCTCACTTGATACGTACCGTACGACGCTTGCATCTGTTCGCACAACAATGAATGCTGTTTTTGCAGATATTTCGTCAAAGCGCGCAGCACTTACCTCCGCAAAGAATACGCTCGCACAAGCAGAGCGTGATTTAACGCTTACAAAAGCAGGGACAGACAGCACCAAGATAAGCGCTCAACAGGCACTTGTGTCTCAAGCAGAAGCAAGTGTTTTGGCAGCTGAGGCGCGCCTTGGAAAGACAGTGGTCACCGCCCCATTTGATGGGACGATTACCGATGTGACCCTTACAAAAGGCGAAACAGCCTCTGCTGGTAAGGTTGTTGTTTCCATGATGTCGACGAGTGCTTTTGAGGTTGAAGCAAGTATCCCAGAGATTGATATTGCAAAAATTCAAAAGGGAAACAGTGTTGAAATAACGCTCGATGCATACGGATCATCAGTTATTTTTCCGGCAACAATAACACGCGTTGATGAATCAGCGGTGTTTGAGGGAAATGTTCCAAAATATAAAACAATCGCAACATTTGCAGAGAAAGATGATCGCATTAAGACAGGAATGACCGCGAATGTATCAATTATTACTAAACGTGTTGCTGGAGCAATTGCCCTCCCTATTAGGTTTGTTGAATCACTCGATGCAAATCGTGGATTGGTTAGTGTGAGGAAAGGAGAAGAAGTACAAGAGAAAGAAGTTGTACTTGGTATTCGAAGCGATGATGGAATGATTGAAATAAAAAGTGGTTTAACAGAAGATGATACCGTTGTTGCAATTCAGCCAGGTGTTCGTTCTGCTCAAAAGCAAACCAACTAAGTTTCGTTAAGAGTAAATCTTCCTGGTATACTGCACACTATCTATGCATCGTTTTTTAAACACGGTTCGTCTCGGTTTTTTTCTCGCCATTCGCCAAGTACTGCGCACGAGTAAGTGGACGACGTTTTTGATTGTGTTTATCATGATGCTTACGTTTTTAAACCTTGTGGCAACCTCTGGGTTTTTGGTCGGTATTATAGAAGGATCTTCGCGAGCTTTTAAAGAACAATGGACGGGAGATATTATGATTACCAACCGCAACGAGAAGACCCACATTGAACGCACCAACGATATTCTCTCAGCGCTATCATCATTTCCACAAATAGAAAGTTACACCCCTCGCCTTATTGCGGGCGCAACAATTGAAGCAAATTGGTGGGAAAAAAGAAAAGAAGAAGATGCAAATACGGTTGGTAATCAGATCGCAGGCATCGATCCAGTTAAAGAGGATCAAACAACAAATCTCTCCAAGGCTGTCGTTGAAGGATCTTGGCTAACACCAGGAGATGCGCGTGGTATCGTAATCGGTACAGCGTTTTTACAGGAATATAGTCCAGTTGCCGACTTGGTGTCTTTGCTTCGAAATGTGAAACCAGGAGTTACGGTGCGCGTTACCGTGTCTGGGGGAAAGGTGACCATCAATCCTGGTAATGAGGGTCGAGAATTTGCAACAGAAGTAGATGAAAAAACCGCAGTGACGCAAGAATTTATTGTTCGAGGTATTGTTGATTCGAAGGCAGGGTTTGTTTCTTCACGAGCATACATCTTAGACAGCGAACTTAAGAAGATGCTTGGTAAAACTGACGGTGATGTTTCTGAAATCGCAATTAAATTAAAACCCGGCATTGATCCGTACTATATAAAGACACCGCTTCTTAAAAACGGTTTTGGTGATTATGCAAAAATTAACACCGCTGATGAAGGAGCACCTGAATTTTTGGTAAATATTAAACTCTTTTTCTCAATCATTGGTACCATTTTAGGTTCGGTGTCTGTTGTGGTGGCGCTCATTACTATTTTTATTATCATTTACATTAATGCGCTTACCCGTCGCCGTCAGATTGGTATCATGAAAGGAATTGGTGTGAATAATTTTGCAATCGAATTTTCATACATCTGCCAGGCAATGTTCTACGTTCTTTTTGGCGCAGCAATCGCACTTGTTATCATTTTCGGTATGATGAAGCCGTACATTGATGCACACCCAATTGATACACCCTTTGCACTTATTGTTCTTGTTGCCGAACCAGCCTCGGTTGCGATAAAGTTTCTCTTGGTGATGATTGTTTCGGTGTTTGCTGGGTATTTACCTGCGCGTATCATCGTAAGCCGTAATACACTTAATGCAATTTTAGGAAGAAGTAATTAGTATGAACCACACAAATCACCTCATCGATGTTCAGGGATTAACGAAGACATTCAAAGATGGAATTGATATTACGCGTGTCTTAAAGGGAATCGACTTCTATGCAAAAGAGGGAGAGTTTGTGGCAATTATGGGGCGCTCCGGTGCTGGTAAATCAACGTTTTTGTATCAAATGTCCCTCCTTGATGAACCAACATCGGGAACGATAAAATTGAATGGTCACAGTGTTGAGAGTCTTGATAATGATGAAAGAACGGCCTTTCGCCTTAATCAACTCGGGTATGTGTTTCAAGACTACTCGCTTCTTCCAGAACTTTCTGCGTGCGAAAACATCATGGTCCCTCTCCTCATGCAAGGAATAAGTGAAGAAACCGCGCGTAAGCGCGCGATGGAAGTTTTGAAAGCGGTTGGCCTTGATCACAGACCAGACAATCTCCCTTCTGAACTCTCAGGTGGTGAACAACAGCGTGTTTCTGTGGCGCGCGCAATTGCGCACAAACCAAAAATTTTATTTGCTGATGAACCAACGGCGAACCTCGACAGTGAGTCATCAAAACTCGTGATGAATATTTTTCAGAAATTAAATAAAGAGGATAAGTTAACTATTATTATGGTGACTCATGAAGAAGAATATGGCAGACTCGCCGACCGCATCGTTCGCCTGTCGGATGGTTTAGTGGTGAAGTAAAAGGCTTGACTTTTGCTGTAGATTTGCTATAATTAGGGAGTATACGGATGTGCGTATGTGTGTCGGCCTGTTAAGTTCAGCGCCGGCCATTTTTATTAAGAATTTTGGGTGACTAGTCTCTAGTCCCTACCACCTAATTACTATTATTATGTTAGACATTAAAGCTTTAAAAATTGCTCTTGAGCAACTAGAAACAGAAAAGAAAATCTCCCACGAAAAAGTGGTTGACGCAGTTGAAAAATCTCTCGCTGCTGCGTATCAGAAAGAATACGGAAAGCGCGGACAAATTGTTCGTTGTCGTATTAATTTTGATACTGGTGAGACAAACTTCGAACAAGTAAAAACCATCGTTGATGAAACAACGGTTCGTATTTTGAAAGAAGGTGAAGAAGAACTTCCAGAGCCAACACCAGCTGAAGGTGAAGAACTTCTCCCACGCTTCAACGAGGAGCGTCATATGTTCTTAGACGACGCGCGCCTCTTTAAGAAAAATGCAGAGCTTGGCGAAGAAATTGTTTTTCCACTTGAAAACCAAGAAGACTTCGGTCGCATCGCGGCACAAACTGCAAAGCAGGTTATCGTACAGAAACTTCGTGAAGCAGAACGTGAATCAGTAATCGGTGAATTCAAAGACAAGGAAAACACTATTGTTTCCGGTATTGTTCAGCGTATTGAGCGCGGGACGGTATTTGTTGACCTCGGTAGAACAACCGCAATCCTTCCTTTCGAAGAACAGATTCCTTCAGAGAGACTTCGTCCAGGCGAACGACTTCGAAGCTACCTTTTTTCAATTGAAGAAGGTTTTCGTGGTCTTTCTATTCGTCTTTCACGCACACATCCAAAATTCTTAATTGAACTCTTTAAAAATGAAAGTGCAGAAATTGCACAAGGTACTGTTGAAATCGTCGCTGTTGCGCGTGAACCAGGGAGCCGATCAAAGATTGCGGTAAAGACAAACGATGAACGAGTTGACCCAATTGGGGCTTGTGTTGGTCAGCGTGGTGTTCGTGTATCTGCAATCACCGAAGAACTTTCTGGTGAAAAAATTGATGTGATTGAGTGGTCAGAGGACGCTCGTCGTTTCATTGCAACAGCACTTTCTCCTGCAAAAGCTCTCTCTATTGAGCTTACGGAAGATGAAAGGAAGGCTGTTGTTACTGTTGCTCCAGAAGAGCAGTCACTTGCAATTGGAAAAGGAGGGCAGAATGTTCGCCTTGCGGCAAAACTTACCGGCTGGAAGATTGATATTGTCTCTGGTGGTGAAATGGTTGCAGAAGCAACTGAAGAAGGTGTTATGTCTGATGCTGGAATTATCGACGAAACGCTTGATGAGCAAGTAGGTGAGGTAATCGAAGCAATGAATGTTGCAGAAGAAGTGATTCCTCATGATGTGCATATTGAAAATGAAGTTGTAGAAACAACACCAGAAGGAGAATCTATTGAATCTGTTTCACCAAGCACCCCTGGAGCAGAGCTTGAAGTTTCGGAAAATAAAGAAGGCGAGGTAAAATAAAAATCTTACCACTAACTATTAACGAGTAACTACACGCTCCCATGTCACTTAACCTTCTTCATGATGTAAGTTCAGGAAAAAATGTTCCACACGAAATAACGGTTGTTGTTGAAATTAATAAAGGCTCTAAAAACAAATATGAGTTAGATAAGGAAACAGGACTTATCTTGCTTGACCGTGTTATGCATACATCGCAAGATTATCCATTCGACTACGGATTTGTCCCACAATCTCACTGGCATGATGGTGACCCACTTGATGTTGTACTCCTCACAACGTATCCGCTCTTGCCCGGTATTTTGGTTCACGCTCGTCCTGTTGGTGTTATCGATATGGTTGATTCTGGGGAAGGTGATGCAAAAATCCTTGCGGTTCCGCTTGAGGATCCACGCTTTAAGCACGTTGAAGATATTGATGACGTGAATCCTCACATCTTACGTGAAATTGAACACTTTTTCCTTACTTATAAAACAATTCAGAATAAAGTTGTTACTATCAGTTCTGTGCGCGATGCAAAATCTGCCCGTGATGTTATCAAGGAAGCAACCGATCTCTACAAAAAGAAAACAAAGGGAAAGACAAAGATTAAAAAAGCTGGAAAGAAGACTGCAAAACGTGCATAATTTAGAAAATTTTAATGTATACCTATGAACACTACTGTAAAAAAACTCCCTCAATCAGAAGTAGAAATGACAATCACGGTAAGTGCTGATGTGCTTGAAACATATCGAACAAGAGCGCTTAAGCGTGTGCAAGAAGAAATAGAGATTGACGGATTTCGCAAAGGCAATGCCCCAGAAGACATCATTGTTAAAAAATATGGCGATATGATTATCTTAGAAGAGATGGCCAACCTCGCGCTTCAGGATGCGTATATGAAAGCAGTCGATGAGCACAAGCTTTCCCCTGTTGCACAACCTCATGTTTCTATCAACAAACTCGCTAAAGGTAACCCTCTTGAGCTTGTAATTACGGTGCCTATAATGCCAGAACTTGCACTTCCTGATTATAAAAAGGTTGCACACAATGCAAGTAAGGATCAAGTCGTTGAAGAGGTGACCGATAAGGATATTGAAGATGTCTTGAAAGAACTTGCAAAGGGACGCGCACACGAACATTTTCATGAGCACCACAAAGAACATGAGGGGCACGACCATAAAGAAGAAGACATGAAACTTCCGGAAATTGATGATGCTTTTGCGCAAAGCTTCGGCGATAGTTTCAAGACACTTTCTGATTTGAAAGAAAAGGTAAAAGAAAACCTCTCGCTTGAGAAAAAACAAAAAGCAGTTGAAAAAAAGCGGACTGCAATTGTCGAGGCGCTTATCAAGGAAACAAAGACGGAAGTTCCTCAGGCGCTCGTTGATATGGAGCTTGAACGAATGCTTATGCAAATGAAGGGTGACATTACCCGCTATGGTGGGACATGGGAAGAATACCTTGCATATACAAAGAAAAGCGAGGATGAACTTAAGGCAACATGGAAAGAAGATGCACTTAAGCGCACCATTAGTCAACTTGTTTTAGCTGAAATCTCAGTACTTGAAAAACTTGCACCAACCGAGGAGGAAATAGAGACTGAGCTTATTCGTTTGCTGGCACAGGTTCAAGATGCTGATGAAGATAGAGCAAAAAGCTACCTTCGCCAGGTTCTCACCAATGAAAAGGTTTTGAAATTTTTGGGTGGAGAATAGCTTGCAACGTGCACAATAAAAAATACGGCCATGTGGCCGTATTTTTTATTGTGCACCAAATAAGGGACTACCCTTGGTGGTGTGTGTGTTCGTGGTTGTGTGAAGATTTCTTGCTTGGAGGGCAAATGCCACAGTCACATGATGGTAGGGCAAGCATGATACCACCAATGATCGCAATGTTCTTAAGTGCCATGATCATATTTGCACCCACTGAGAAATCACGGTGTGCAAGGAGTGTTGCAAGTGCGGTGAAACCAGCAAGGATTGAACCCATAGTACATGTTCTCCATCCCCACGCAAAAGCAAGAGCGACAGGAACTTCAATAACGATGACGAGCGCTGTGACAATATCAGCAAGCGATGCTGGAACAAGCGTTGCCACAAAACCAGATGTCTGCTCAAAATTCATCGCCTTCTGGATACCTGCGATAACAAAGAGAAGGGCAATGAGTGAACGAGCGATTAAAGCATAGTAATTCATAAGTTTGTATGTAGGTTAGCGTTTAAACGTTTAAGTGGTTTTTAAAATAGGTATTTTGTGTACACATCCCACAGTACCGCGAAAGCAGGAGGGACTATCTGAAGTATAGCGTTCCTAAGCTTTTCGTGCCAGGGAAATAAGGGAAATTGCCGCAGTATCAGCACGCAAGGTTTCAGGCGCTATCATTACCAGGGTAAAGTCATTTTTTTTAAACAAGTCTTCCTCTTCTCTTGTCCATCCCCCTTCCGGTCCAATCCACAAAGATACAGCCTGCTTTGTTTCTATGACGCCTCGTTTGAAACTATCGCCATGTAGGCTACCAACAACGCGCAAGGAGTCGCCTGAGTCAACAATTGCCTCCTTGAGGCTTAAAATTTGAGAAATAAGAGGTATGTCACCCCTGCCTGACTGTTCGGTTGCTTCTTTGATAATCGTCTCTAGACGTTCGAAATTAAGATTTTTCTTTTCTGATCTTGAAGCAAGGACAGGAACAATACGAGTAACGCCAAGCTCGGTTGCTTGTCGAACGATTGTTTCGAAGGTATCTTTCTTCACAAGCGCCATGTAGAGAACCATCTTTTCGCTTATAATGTTATCTTTTTTTGAAACAAAAGATAACGTAGCTTCAGCTTTAGATATGGTTATAAATGTATAGAGGAAGTCAGAAGGAGATGAAGAAAAGAGAAGGACTTGATCGCCTGGTTTAAAGCGAAAAACAGAAGTCCACTGATGTAACAATTCTTTATTGCCTACGACAAGCTCTTCACCAAGGGGTTGTTTTACGTAGAAGCGATGTAATCGCATTGCAGGTTACTCTACGAGAATACAACAGACATTGCAACATATACGAAAGGACAACATTTTAAAGAGATTTTTTACTAGTAAAAAATAAAAGACAGTTATCCACAGGTTGTCTCTTGCAGATAAAAGACAGTGGTACTATCATATAAGACAGGGTAGATAGATAAGCGACAAAACGCCGGCCCGTGCGTAACGGGAAATAAGTTGAAGCAACTCTCCTACCATAATGTTCCTTCCATCGCGGTTAAAACAATAAATATAAACCGCACTATACAAATGACCAAAATAACTGTTCCTTTTATTACTTAGGTTGTGAAACCCATGTAAAAAGTAACTCTCGAAAACCCCCTGCTTTGTGTGCACGAATACATGATTCGCACACACCAAGCAGGGGGTTTTTTATTTTTAGTAAATGTCTTTATTAAAAGACAAAATAAAAGGGGCGCGACATGTTGTCGCGCCCCAACTTTTGTTGAGATGTTATTTCTTGTTCCCACCCTGTTGCTTTTCTTTTTTGGGAGCGAACTTTTGACGGAAGGCACTGTCGAGGTTCTCCTTGGATAGCCCCGATTGCGCGAGGTCCTTGAGATTTCTGAGGAACTCGTTAGCTCTTTCGTCTTTCTGGAGACCCACTTTTGCAATCTCCAAATCGACTTGAGCCCGCGCTACCCCTCTTTCTGCAAGGATGAGCTCACGCTCTGCTTGCAGTTTCTTGGCTTGTTCTTCGAGTTCGGCCTTTTTCTTGTCCGCTTTGGCTTTTTTCGCTTCAGCCGTTTCGGGATTGATTTTCCCGTCAACAAGCTTCCAGATGGGCCATCCGAAGACGACCATTCCAGCAAAACCAACTGGGATTGACCAGTTACCCAGAGTTTTTTGGAAGTTAAGGGCAACAACGAAGAGAGCAACTCCAGCAATCATCATCTTTGCCGGATCAGGAAGCTGTTTCCAAACCCAGGGGATGAAACGGCTGAAGAGCAAGTCAGCAAGCAGGAAAACCTTCTTGCTGATCCACCTCAACCCTTTCCAGAGCGCAGAGGTGACACCCGGGGTATGTTTGACGAGGAATGCTTTGACAGCACTCCCTGCCTGCACACCTTTGTCGAACAGGAATCCGGCCAGAATCGGTCCGTATTTCTTGGTGATGAACTTCGTGACCGCGAAACGGACACGCCAGCCCATCCTCACTTCCGGGCTGGCGAAGTGCTTCACCGCTTTCGGCACGAGGAACGCACCGATTACGATGATGGCGGAAGCCAACATGAGGCCCGTATTGCCGGAATTGAAACCGACGAGGAAAAACACGAGGCCCGCAATCGCGAGCCCGCCTTTGACAACAGTGAAGATGTTCATGGCGAACTCCTTTGACAGGTTGATTTTTAATGTGCTTCCCCTCCAGGTGCCTTGTGGGCTTGCCAGTTAGGGCTCAAGTACTATTTTAGCATAAAAGACAACATTTGTCAATAGTTTTAAGCCTTATAAAATCATGCTATAGTGCGCTTATCCAGATACGAAAGAAGCACTGCAGTCGATAGATTCCCCGACCATTTCCTGAGATTTTCATTGTATTTGTACCCGCATTTCCTAATTACTAACTGCTAAATTACTTCCACCTCTATGCTTATTCCTACTGTTATTGAAAAAACGCATGCTGGCGAGCGTGCATTTGATATCTATTCTCGTCTCCTTAAAGAGCGCATAATTTTCCTTGCTGGTCCAATTGATGACGATGTTGCAAACATTGTCATTGCTCAACTTCTCTTTCTTGAAGCAGAAGACCCTAAAAAGGACATTACACTTTACATTAACTCCCCTGGCGGACAAATTCAGTCTGGTCTTGCAATTGTGGATGCGATGCACCATGTTAAACCCGATGTTTCTACGGTGTGCATGGGAATGGCCGCTTCTATGGCGGCAACCATTCTTTCACAAGGAAAGAAAGGTAAGCGTTACACGCTTCCAAATTCTGAGGTGATGATTCACCAACCATTAACTGGTGTTGAAGGACAAGCCTCTGACATTCAAATTACCGCAAAGCATATTTTACGTTTGAAAGAAAAACTTACGCAGATGATGGCAGATTCTACAGGACAGCCCTATAAAAAAGTTGAAGCAGACAAAGATCGTGACTATTGGATGAGCGCAGAAGAAGCAAAGAAGTATGGCATTGTCGATCATATTCTAAAACCAAAAACTTCAAAGTAAGTTTGGAGGTAGTACCATGAATCCCATTTTACTCATTGAAGGCGTCATTGTCCTCTTATTAGGAGGTGTTTTAGGGTATGTTATTCGTCACTATGTGGCAGTTTCTCGTCGTGGTTCAATTGAGGCAGATATTGAAGAGAAATTACTTGAAGCGCGCCGTAAGGCAACAGCTATCGAAGAAGAAGCCCTTACAAAAGCAAGAGAAACACGTGAGGAGGTTAAGAAAATAGAAGATAGAATTAGTAAGCAAGAATCTCGTCTCGATGAGAAAGAGCAGGAGATTGGGAGGAGAGAAAAAGATGTTCGTGAGGAGTTAGAAGCACTTCGTGATAAGGAAAAATCACTTATTGCAAAAAAAGAAGAACTAGAACACAAGGAGCATACCCTTTCTAAAGAAATGGAGCGAATTGCGGGGGTGTCTCGTGAAGAAGCATACAATGCGGTGCTCCAAAAAGTTCTCCATGAAAAGGAAGATGACATTCAATTGCGTTTACTTAAACTTTCTCGTGATGGTGAGGTGCGGTTGGAAGAAAAAGCAAAAGACATTTTAGTAAACAGTGTGTATCGTTTAGCAAACACTGAGGTTGCATCATTTACATCGAGCACGGTTGTTATTGATGATGAAGAAATTAAAGGAAAGATTATTGGTAAAGAAGGACGCAACATTAAAACATTTGAACGCGTTGCAGGGGTTGAGCTTTTGGTTGATGAAAATCCAAAAGGTATTGTTGTGTCTTGTTTTGATCCTGTGAGGCGTGCAATCGCGGTAAATGCACTGGAAATGCTCATCAAAGACGGACGTATTCAACCGGCAAAGATTGAAGAGTTTGTAGAAAAAGCAAAGAAAGATATTGGTGTGTTTATGAGAAAGAAAGGTGAAGAAGCAGTACTTGAATGTGGACTCGTATCAATTCCTGATCAACTTATTCCCCTTGTTGGACGACTTTACTTTAGAACAAGTTACGGACAAAATGTTTTGACGCACTCAGTTGAGATGGCACATATTGCCGGCATGCTAGCATCTGAACTCGGTGCTGATGTGCACGTTGCAAAAGCGGGATCGCTTCTTCATGATATCGGCAAAGCTGTTGATCACGAGATTCAAGGGACTCATGTGGAGATTGGAAGAAAGATTTTGATGAAGTATGGTGTTGATGAGCGAATCATTTTAGCGATGCAAGCGCACCATGAAGAGTATCCATACGAAACTGTTGAATCAGTGATTGTACAAGTTGCAGATGCAGTTTCAGGTGGAAGACCTGGGGCACGCAGGGATACTGTCGAGCGCTACATTAATCGTTTACAAGATTTAGAAGCGCTCGCACTATCATTTATGGGCATTGAGAAGGTGTACGCGCTTCAAGCGGGACGAGAAGTGCGCGTGTTTGTAACACCAGCAATTGTTTCTGATTTGCAAGCACAAGAACTTGCGAGAAACATTGCACTCCGTATTGAACAAGAATTGCGTTATCCTGGAGAAATAAAAATAAATGTTATTCGCGAGTCGCGAAGTATAGAGTTCGCTCGTTAGCGAAAAAGGTAGAAACAAATATAAAGAGCGACGCCGTAGGCGTCGCTCTTTAGTACGTTACATAATAAAACCCCCACATATCCGAAGATGTGTGGGGGTGTGTCGCATGTGATGTACTAGCGATCGATGGTGTCGGTCTTAGTGATTTCTTCCGATGAACCCTCGCCTTTTTTCAACTTGGGTTTGGCGAAGAATTCTTCGCGCTGTTCGTACGCGATGACGGGGAGGTTGGGGCGAACACGAAGGAGCGCTTCGCGGTCGACTTCTTCGACCACACGAATATAGTGATGAAGACCGATCTTCTTCAGGTACGCGATGATATCTGCGTCCGAGAGGCCGTTTTTGATCACCACTGCAGGTGGCGTCCAGCGCCAGCCGAAGTCCCCTTCGGGAAGCTTCACCGTGCGAAGCTCTTCGGTGAGCTCCTCTTTCTTGGGTTCTGCGAACGCAAATAGCGCGTTGAAGAATGTGTCGCGTTCGGACCGAAGCGTCTTGAGATCCTCTTCCATCTTGTCGCTCAGCTCCTTGATCTTTTTCTTGGCTTCGCGCTTGATTTCGTTCATCCGCTTCTGCCTTTCGGCCATTTCGAGGATGAACTTCCCCGCTTCACGAAGCGAGGACGGGATATTGGTGAAGGCTTTCTTGATGCGATTCACGGCGTTTGCCATTGCATGCTCCTGTTCTCTACTAGGTTTCACTATGCGGTTAGGAAACGAACTAACCTGTCTACACTTTACAGAGAAGATATAAGTTTGTTAAACTGTCGGCGAAACTCGACAAATATAACATACTATGAAATACGACCTTAAAGATATTTTGCATAGTCTTGATCTCCCACCGTCATCGCAGAAGATTTATGCAGAGCTTTTAGAAAATGGTGAAACAACGGCTCGCATGCTCTCCGAACGGCTTTCACTTACGAGACCATCAACGTATGATCACCTCGCCTTACTTAAAAAGAAAGGTCTCATCATTGAAAAGAAAGTAGAAAACAAAAAATACTTTGCAATAGACGATGTTAAACATATTGGTGTTCAACTTAAAGAAAAAAAGGAAGAGCTTTCCCACAAAGAGAAACTATTCACTGAACTCTTGCCGGAACTTCTAAAATATTCACGAACCGAGTCCCCTGTTATAAAGTTTTTTGAAGGAAAAGATGGTCTCACACATCTCCTAAACGATATTCTTTGGTATAAAGGGGAAACAATTCACACAATGTGGCCGTATACTGAGATGCTTCATGTGCTCGGCAAAGAAGTACTTGTTCGTTTCAATGAGCGCAGGCTTCAATCTAAGATTTTAATTCGAACACTGTGGCCACATGAAAAAGTTTCTACAAAAGATTATATTTGGAACGGAAAGGACACGCTCACTGAAAAAAGATTTGCAAAGAAAAGCGTTACCTGGAATATGGGATATACAATTTATGGTGATAAGGTCTCATTCATTTCCTCACACAAGGAAGTTTTTGGTTTCATCGTTACATCAAAAGATTTTGTAGAGCTCATGAAAGTGCAGTTTAATGTCATTTGGGAAGCAAGTAAGTAGTGCGGTATAGAAAATTGGATAATAGGAAGTAAAAAGCCGGCCCTGCGCGATGCGGGGCCGGCTGTGGATGCCGATTGACTTTATGCGTCCTGAGTTTCGGCCTCCCTTTGGGGGTGTCTTCCGAAGGTTCTCTTGGTGACTTCGATTACCTCCCTAAGCGTTTGGTAGAACTGGCGCTCGATGTCGGCGAGTTCCTTTTCGGTCTTGTTTTGCAAGGGTTTCTCCTCATTTTTGGGCAAACAGAAATAAACAGAAATAAAAAGGGCAGTGAGAGCAACTCATCTGCGTAGTTTTACTATAGCATAAAAAAATACTTTGTCAAAAATGCCCCCTATCAATGTTTTATCTAAAAAACCCTTGTAGGGCTTGCTAAAAATTGCGTACTGGATATACTTTCTATATCGCACACATAGCTTCTTGCTTTGCGGTGCTGATTACTAAACAATCTTATTGATAGTAAGTTCCTAGGAAAGCTTACTATCGCAAAAATAAATCATATGAACAAAGCAGGTCTCGTAGAAGTAGTACACGCACAATTGGGCGGTACAAAGGTACAGGCAGAAGCTGTAGTTGATACAGTTTTCGATACCATTACAAAGAATCTTAAGAAAGGAGAAGAAGTCTCAATCGCAGGATTCGGTAAGTTTCTCGCAAAGAAGCGTGCAGCTCGTGATGCTCGCAACCCAAAGACAGGTGAAACCGTAAAGGTTCCAGCAACAACTGTTCCAAAGTTTTCAGCAGCTAAGGCTCTTAAGGACGCAGTTAAGTAATCAACTACAGTAGCAACAAAAAACCGCCTCCCTGGCGGTTTTTGTTTTATTGTCGGTACTTACTTAAATTAGGACCAATTCTTTGTGTACCTTCGTGTTTGTAAGGATCAACATCCTCTTCTTGTGTGGGGACTTGTTTTACTTTGAAAAACGTATCTCGTATAACCTGCTCTCGTTCTTGTTGTAGAAGTTCAAGAGTTTTAATTTTTGTTTTTAATCGTTGGATTGCGGCAGGTTCTGTTGTTTGTGTAAGTTCATTTTTTGCTCCAATGAGATCATCCATGATTTGTAGTATCTCCTGGTCTTTTTCTATAGTTGCTTGAAGCTTTGATTTTACCTGCACATCACTTTCCATTGCTTGTTCGCTTGCGCGCATTGATTCTGGTGTCATATGTATGAAGTATATAGTTTGTAGTACGGGCTTGCAATAAAAGTAAAATGACCACACCCTAGGGTATGGTCATTTGCTCGAAATGAGCTCGATCTGTGGTTTACCTTCTTTTTCCACGAAGTCAAACGACATGCCACGAACGGCGTAGAGAACACGACTGATTTCCTTGAAGCAGTGGCGCTCCTCAGCTGTAGGCACCCTCTCTTCACGGATTTTTGCCAGTTCCGTGTGGTATCCTTCGAGCGCTTTCATAAAGGCGTCGCCTTTATTGATGAGATCCGAACGGATCTCGGACAATCTTTTTGCGTCCACGAGATCCTCCTGTGTACAATGGTTAATTTGTATACTGCACTATTATTCTATTTTTGTCAAGTATAGCTACTTTTATAAAAAAACATACTCCCCTGCTCTGGAAAAAGAAACAAAAGTATAGTAGTATATTGCTATCGCGGTGTTGGTTTAGTGGTAGAATGCCTGCCTTCCAAGCAGGAGACAAGAGTTCGATTCTCTTACGCCGCACAGAGTAAACAAAGAAAAAACTAGCTAATTAGCTAGTTTTTTCTTTATCTGTCGGAGCGCAGGGAATTTCTCCTACAAGTTTCATGTCGTCGCCACTCCAGGAACTCGCTTTGACCTCACGGCATGATTTGCTAATCAGCCTCCCCTCGCCCATTTTTCCTGCTAGAAAAACATGGCTGTGGTCTTCGAATCCCCACGCGTGTGAGCAGTTCACCCACTGCACCCTCCAAAGTAAAACACCACTTGATTACAAGTGGTGTTTTACAATTTGTCGGAGTGCAGGGATTCGAACCCTGAGTCGCTGGTACCCAAAACCAGAATGTTAGCCGTTACACCACACTCCGAAGTGTGATTATCGAAATGTGGTATCCACGACTTGCAACTCATTCGTCGCTGACTGTTTACCTGCAAAACCAGTCCATGTTAGCCGTTACACCACACTCCGAATATATACAGAAACGTGCAATGTATTCTAGCATACATTATAAATAATGCATTCTTTAATCCCCTAGTCTAGAGAAACATTTTCAAAATATGTGACTCTCCCCTCCCTTGTTTCGGGATTTATATAGACACAAGCTAAATCTACCTGCCAAACCGTTTCGTGTGAAATGTTTTTATGATTAAGGTATGTTTCAGCGCTCACGATAACTTTAGAATGTTTATCTTTGGTAAAGTTGTCTTCAGGCATAACTCGCAATTGCTCAAAGGCATTAAAGTCTCTTACTTTAACAGATTTTACCTCAACAAACCTTATTTTTAGGTCTTTTTTAACAATAATGTCTATTTCACCATATTTTGTCCTGTAGTTTTTTTCCACAAGAGAAAAACCATGTTTCACAAGAAACGAAATAGCTATTTTCTCACCAATTTTTCCAATTTCATTATGTTCTGCCACTGTATTAATAAGTATACACAAAATAGACAAAAATAACGTTTCACGTGAAACAAAAAGACATGTCTGTGATATAAAAAAGAACAAATATTTTGTAAAAACCTTATATAATAAGGCTTTTAAAAAATAAGGTCAAATTACGAAGCTGTCCGTTATACACCGTACCCACATGTTTATCCCCATTTTTGTACTTAATAATAGTATTTTGTACTTTTCTACCCACATGGAACGTATCGTTACATGTGTAATAGATCATAACGCCTTCAATATCAAGAACCATATCAACATCTTTCAAACAAAAAACTATTGTGGTAGTATATTCTAACTGCGGTGTTGGTTTAGTGGTAGAACACGTCCTTGCCAAGGATGAGACAGGAGTTCGATTCTCCTACGCCGCACAGAAACAAAAGGGGATAGGGGCTAGATGAAAAAGCTTATATTGTTATAGACTTAATTAAGAAAAGCTTATATTGGTGCTCCCGCCAGGATTCGAACCTGGAATAACGGTTCCGAAGACCGTTGTGATATCCATTTCACCACGGAAGCGCTTGATTTACAAAGAGATTCTACCACACTTTATGACACAAATACAGAATCAAATCCCAAAGGAAGCCGCGATGTCAGTCGCAATTCTACAAAACGCAACATTTGAAGCGTTTCTTGTTGGTGGTTGCGTTCGAGATATGTTGATGGGAAGAAAGCCAAATGATTTTGATATTACAACAAATGCAATACCAGAACAAATAATTCCTTTGTTTCCAAAGACTTTTTATGAAAACGACTACGGAACAGTGGGTGTTGTTACTTGTGGAGAAGAATTGGGGATTCCTTGTACTGATGAAACATTAAAAGTCGTTGAAATTACACCATACAGACTAGAAGGGACATATTCTGATAACAGACATCCAGATGCGGTAACTTGGGGAAAGGAAATTTATGACGATCTTAAAAGACGAGATTTTACGGTAAATGCAATTGCTTATAATCCAATCAATAATGAATATATTGATCCATATAAAGGTCAGGATGATATAGAACATAAGATTATTAGGGCGGTAGGAGATCCAGATGTCCGTTTCAATGAGGATGCCCTTCGTCTTATGCGCGCAATTAGGCTTTCGGCACAGCTTGATTTTGATATTGATAGCGTTACACGTGAAAGTATTGAGAAAAACGCCCATTTAATAAAGAATATTTCGCAAGAACGAATTAGGGATGAGTTTGTGAAACTTCTCATGACGGATTACCCACTTCGTGGGCTGTTTCTCATGAAACAGCTCGGTATTTTGGAGTATGTTTTACCGGAACTATTAAAAGGGGTTGGAATTGAACAGAATCAAGCACACAAATTTGATGTCTGGGAGCATAATTTGCGCACGCTTCAGCACGCGGCAGACAAGAAATGGCCTTTGCACATAAGGCTTGCTGGGCTGTTTCATGACATTTCAAAACCAGAAACAAGGCGTTTTTCAAAAGAGAAGAATGATTATACATTTTATGGACATGATGTTGTTGGTGGGCGCGTTACACGTGAAATTATGGAAAGAATGCGTTTCCCAAAGGATGTAACAGAAAAAGTATCAATGTTTGTGCGTTGGCACATGTTTTTTAGTGATACTGAACAAATTACCATTTCTGCCGTGAGACGCCTGATTTCTAATGTTGGCAAGGAAAATATATGGGATTTGATTAATCTTCGTATTTGCGACCGTATTGGAACAGGGCGTCCAAAGGAAGAGCCGTACCGCTTGCGCATGTACGAATCAATGGTAGAACAAGCACTTCAAGACCCAATCAGTCTAAAAATGCTTAAAACTGATGGAAATAGGATTATGAACGTTACACAAGAAACGGCGGGGCCAAAAATTGGTTTTATCTTACATGCGTTGTTTGATGAAGTCCTCGATAACCCAGAGAAAAATACTGAAGAATACCTAGATAATAAGGCAAAGGAACTTATGAAGCTTTCTGTTCAAGAATTAAAGACATTGGGGGAGAAAGGAAAAGAGGAAATGGAGGCAAAAAATATTGAAAAGGTCAAAGAAATCCGCAAGCAGTTTAAGGTGAAGTAGGGTTGTCTTTTAAAAAAGACAAAAAAGCAATGCTATGCGTGACAGGGTATACTGCTTGTCATGCCAAAGTATGTTTTGCGAGAAGATGTGGATACAAGTGCTTTTTTTGATGCACTCGACATTCATCCGCTTACACTTTTACTTTTGTACCATCGCGGAATTACTGACAAGGAAGAAGCTGAAAAATTTTTGTTGCCGTCGTATGAGCGAGACATTGGTAACCCGATGGACATTTTCGGAATGAAGCAGGCAGTCCTAAGAATTATTAAGGCAATTAAAGAAGGGGAGAAGATAGCAGTGTACTCTGATTATGATTGCGACGGAATTCCAGGTGGTGTACTTCTTCGGGAATTTTTTCAAAGTATTGGGTATCCAGTTGAAATATATATTCCACATCGTCACAATGAGGGATATGGATTGCACAATCATGCAATTGACAAACTTAAAGATGGTGGTGTGAGCTTGATAATTACTGTTGACTCTGGTATTACAAATATTGATGAAGTTGCTTATGCAAAAAAGAAAGGCGTTGATCTGATTGTAACTGACCATCACTTGCCAATTACAAAGGAATTGAAAAATGGAAAAGTAAAACAAGTTGTACCGGACGCTTGCGCGGTGATTAATTCAAAACAAGATGTGTGCACCTATGAAGATGACATGTTGTGTGGATGTGCAGTCGCATGGAAACTAACGTGTGCCTTACTTGCAACACTACGAAAAGAAAAGAAGGGGAAGTACGTAAATCTAAATGCTGTACTTCACCATGTTGAAAAACTTCCGAGTGGATTTGAAAAGTGGCTTCTTGATTTAGTTGGTATTTCTACCATCTCGGATATGGTTCCTCTTGTAAAAGAAAACAGGGCACTCGCTCACTTTGGTTTAAAGGTTTTACAGAAAACAAAACGCCCAGGACTTAATCATATTTTTTATACAGGGCGGATTGAAAAAGACAAATTAACTGAAGATGACATTGCTTTTACTATTGCCCCTCGTATTAATGCAGCGTCGCGTATGGGGGAACCAATACAAGCGCACCACATGTTGTTTGAAAAAAATCCAGATACTGCAATTGCGCACGCAATTGCGCTTGAACAATTAAACACAGAACGAAAACAGGGGGTGAAGGATGTTGTTGGGACTATTTCTTTTGATCACGAAGCATATAAAGAAGACGTGGTTGTGGTTGGCGATCCATCATGGGGGCCGGGAATACTTGGCCTCATTGCACAAAAGATAATCGATGAAACTGGGAAGCCGGTGTTTGTTTGGGGACAAGGGGATGACAAAGAACATGCGAAGGGATCATGCCGCAGTAAAGGCGAGGTGTCCGTTGTTGATTTAATGGCGCACGCTGGAAAGAAAGAAGAGGGAGGGGTGTTTACCCATTTTGGTGGACATGAACAAGCAGGAGGGTTTTCACTTCTGTTTAGTGATATAGAAAAACTTGCGCCGGCACTTAATAATGCGATTAAGCATGTTGTCTGTTTTGGTAAAAACGAAGAAGAAACGTTTATTGACGCAGAGTTACGATTAGATGACGTACACGAGGTGACACACAACGCAGTGCAAGCACTTGCCCCGTTTGGTGCGGGGAACTCGAAACCTCTTTTTTCTTTTGTTTCTGTTACGCCGGTATCTGTGCGGTGGTTTGGAAAACAAAATGAACATATAGAAGTCGTGTACCAAAAAGAAAAAGGACAAATTAAAGCGATTCATTTTTTTGCTGACAAGGAGCTTGAGGAAAAACTAAAAAAAGCACATACCCTGCTTGCACACTTGGAAAAAAGTTATTGGGGTGGAAAAGGGGAGCTTAGACTTCGGGTGGTGGATGTAATCTAGGATTTGTATATAATGGAGATATGAAGAAAATTGTGACGATTGGTGGTGGTACGGGGAGCTATGCAATTTTGTCTGGACTTAAGAATTTGTCGGATGTTTCTTTAACCGCCCTTGTTTCAATGGCAGATAATGGTGGTTCGACAGGGGTTTTACGCGACGAACTCGGTGTGCTACCACCAGGGGATGTGAGACAGTGCTTGGTTGCTCTAAGTGAGCATACAAGTGTCGTTCGAGCGCTCATGAGTTACCGCTTTACTGCAGGGAAACTATCTGGGCATAGTTTTGGTAATATTTTTCTTGCGGCCCTTGAAAAGGTGACGGGTGATTTTGCGCAAGGTGTAGAAATTGCCTCTGAAATTTTAAAAGTGAAAGGTCGTGTTATTCCGATTACAAAAAATCACGCAGAGCTTGTTATCACGCTAAAGAATAAAAAAGTTGTACGCGGTGAAGACGCAGTCAATCATGCAGACTTGCAGGAGTTTGGTGTTGAGAAAATAGGATATGCACGTAAGGTTTTAATTAATGAACACGCAAGAAGGGCGATTAAGGAGGCTGACGTTATTATCATTGGTCCAGGAAACTACTACTGCTCAATTTTACCAAATCTCATTGTTTCTGGATTTGTAGATGCCATTGGAAAAAGTAAGGCAAAAATTATTGTTCCAGTAAACCTTACCAACAAACAGGGGCATACTATGCACTGGAGTGTCTCTGATTATATTGAAAGCCTTGAGAGGTATATAGGAAAAAAAGTTGATACCGTTTTTATCAACAAGGAAATGCCTTCCGAAAAGCAGATTTCTCTTTATAAGTTAAATGAGGGAGATGGTGTGCTCGTGGTTGATGATTTTAAAGATAAACGAGCAATGCGTCTACCACTTTTATCACGTAAGGTAATTAAAGGAAATAAGGGAGATATCTTGCGTGGGTTACGAAGTTTCATTAGACATGATCCACTCAAGGTTGCTTGTGGTATACAGTCAGTACTTAAAAAATTATGAAACTTGTTTTAGATTTTGATGAGGTGCTGTTTAAGACTCGTGAGATGAAAGGACATTTTACACGTATCTTAGAGCGGTTGGGTGTTGATCCAAGGATGACTGAGCTTCTCTATATGAAGCATCGAGAGACAGGTATTCCATTTTCGCTTAAGCGGTTTTTGTGGGCAGTTGCTATTCGTACCGATATTGGTGAGGTTGCAGAACCGCATGTCTACGAAGAAATCATGAAAGGTTGCGCAACATTTACTAACCATGAACTTGTTAGGCTCATTAAACCTTTTGGCCGAGAGAATATTATTATTCTTACTAATGGTGACAAAGAGTATCAGATGGAGAAAATTAAAAGAAGCATAGGGGAGGATTTTGCGAGCGACATCATTGTTGTAAAAGGGAGCAAGAAAGAGGCTTTGCACACGATTTGTAAAAACCACAATAAAAGTCAGATTATTTTTGTAGAAGACCAACCAAAATTTTTAGATGACTTAGATGTTGATAATGTTAAAAATTTAACGACAATTCTTTTCGGTATGACGGGGGTTGAGGATGTAAAGGAGGCGATTAAAAAGCATTCGCACCACACAAAGAAAAGAAAACACTAAATGCTATACTCGTACACATGAAAGTAACTATCTACACCGACGGAAGCTCACGAGGAAACCCTGGTCCTGGTGGGTGGGCGGCGATTATTTTAACAGACGAAGAAGTAATTGAACTTGGTGGACGAGAAGATAAAACGACAAATAATCGTATGGAACTTCTTGGAGCAATTGAAGGGTTGAAGCACCTTTCTAATAAAGAATGTAAAACTGTTGAAGTTAACACAGATAGTGAATATGTGAAAAAGGGAATGACAGAATGGATTGATGGGTGGATCAAGAAGGGGTGGAAAACATCTGCAAAGAAAGATGTGCTCAATAAAGATTTGTGGCAACAATTAAAACATGAGGAGGACAGATTGAAAGAAAAGAAAGTACACGTTACTTGGAAGTATGTACAAGCACACGTGGGTATTCCACTTAATGAGCGCGCAGATACAATCGCAACTTCATGTGCAGATGATGCTGAAGTTCAACTCTATCGTGGTGTAAGAGAGAGTTATACGCACCTCGCGTAGTACCATGGCGTCTCACGGAAAAATTGCACTTGCGCTTACATCGTTTGCGTGTGGTATTTTTGTTGGCTATCAATTTTCATATGCAAGTGAGGTGGCAATCGTTGCGCTCATTCT
Organism: Patescibacteria group bacterium; assembly: GCA_030916895.1. Classification (GTDB taxonomy): domain Bacteria; phylum Patescibacteriota; class Minisyncoccia; order Phycocordibacterales; family UBA5272; genus UBA11704. The sequence continues at coordinate 25,959 of JAUPVR010000002.1, read as the reverse complement.
TTTTCTTACACAAGCTATCATTATTTTTATTGCAAAGAAGAAAAATATTTTTTCTTCTGTTGCGGTTGCAACAGCAATTGTGTCACTATCTTTATGTGTCGCTATTGTGCGTGTTCAAAGCACACACGATAAGCAACCATTTGTATGTTTGGAAGTTTGTTCGGTGCAGGGAGAAATTATTCGTGAACCAGAAATGCGGGACACCTATCAGAGAGTAATTGTCGCACTTGATACTAAGCACGCATACGTGGAGGTGTATGCACCACTCTACCCACGTTTTTCAGTCGGGAGTACGGTTGAGGTTACAGGTACCATTAAAGAACCAGAAGTATTGTTCCCACATGAAGGACAAAAAAGTTTCGACTACGTTTCTTATTTACGAAACAAAAATATTGGAAGCCAGATGCTCTATCCAAAAGTGGTTGTTGTCAGTGAGACCGCATATTCATTTGGTGCAAAATTAAAACATGTGAAGAGCGTGCTCACGGATAACCTTAACAAACACATTCGTTACCCAGCATCTACCATTGCAAGCGGTATTCTTTTTGGGGCAAATGATATACCAAAAGATCTACATGAAATTTTTCGCATTACTGGCGTTTCGCACATCGTTGTTTTGTCAGGGTTTAACATTGCAATCATCGTTTCATTTGTTCTTCTCGTTCTTCGTTATGTTCCACTTATTTTTCGAATTAGTATCGCCTTACTTTTTGTACTAATGTTTGTTGTCATGGTTGGAGGTGAGGCAAGTGTTATTCGCGCGACACTTATGGCGATTATTTCACTCCTTGCGGTTGCCATCGGAAGACAGTACATCGCCAAACAAGCACTCCTTGTTTCACTATTTGTAATTACTATGTACGACCCGTACGCACTTCTTCACGATGTATCACTACACCTGTCCTTTATTGCGACCGCAGGCATCATCTACCTAGGAGAAATCTTTTCAAGACTATTGGACAAATTTCGATTACCTAACTTTTTTCGAGACATTCTTTCGACGACAATTGCTGCGTATATCGCGACACTTCCTTACCAGATGTATGTTTTCGGGCAAGTGTCACTCTACGCTCTTTTCACAAACATGATTATTGTGCCACTTGTGCCAGTTGCTATGTTCCTGTCGGGTGTTACTATTCTCGTTTCATACTTAAGCACAGCGCTCCCACTTTTTTTTGGTACCGTTACATCGCTATTCATTGATGGAATGATTAGCTTCGCGTCCTTCATTTCTGTACTTCCTTTTTCCTCTGTCGGTTTCCAGATCTCTTTTTTCGGTATGGTTACCTTATACGTTATTCTCGTTACACTTATACGACTCTTGTCTCTTTCAAGAGACAAGAGCACATTATCGGCAAGTGGAGTTACGCGCGACGAGACGATATATAGGTTTTAGTTTTCTTTTTGTGCGTGAAACCTTTTTGAAATATTTTTGTAAACGACAAACAGTATGGTGAGGCCAACGATGAGTGAAACGCCCATAAAGCTCTTTAGAGAAAATTGTTCCCCAAAGGTTTTTCCTAAGTAGATGATACTAAACGCCCAGAGACTCGATGCAATAAAGAAGATAATTGAAGTAAGAAATGTTTTTGTTTGAGCAAGACCAGCAACAACGGGGATGAACGCTTTTACAGAAGGTGTCAGTTTTCCAATGAAGAGCCACCACATACCTCTGTGGGTGAATGTTTCATGAAGCGCAGAGTGGATTTTTTTAAACGTTATTTCATCAAGCATGAGAATTTTTCGTGCAAGGGCGTGTTCATACTTTTTCACAAGGAGAAAAGTGATGATGTTACCGAGCGTGTTACCGAGTGTTCCAGCAATAACTGCAGGGGCAAGAGAGAGTGAGCCGTTACCAACGAAGTAACCAACAACAACGTAGAGTATTTGTGACGAAGGAAAATTTGCAATACCATTTGCAAGCATTAAGACAAAAATGCCGAGATATGAAAATGATGAGATGAGGGCATGTAAATCCATCGCTTGAGTATACACCACGTAGGTGTGGTACTATTTTTATGTGAATGATAATCAAGAATCTCTGCGCACCTTTTTTCAAAACTACGGGAAAATTTTACTCGTTTTTATTTTTGTCCTTAGTATTGTTTTTTCCGTTAGTATTGTCTTTTACGCAAACCCCGGAGTATTAAAAATTTCACTTCTTGATGTTGGGCAGGGAGACGCAATACTCATAGAGTCCCCAAGCGGGAAGAGAATCTTGATTGACGGTGGTGGGAGTAATAAAGTTTTAAGTAAGCTTTCGGAGGAGCTTTCATTTTTTGTTCGTGACATAGATGTGATTCTTGCCACGCATGGAGACGCAGATCACATCACAGGACTCATTCCAGCACTTGAGCGTTTTGATATTCGTACTGTCGTGTACGCCGCGAGCGGAACGACAGAGCTTTTTGATGATTTTTATCGACATGTAGAATATGAAGATGCAACGGTTACCATCGCACGACAAGGAGACAGGATTATATTTCATGATGGTGTTACGGTTTACATACTCTCTCCTAACGAAATACAGTCTCGCGCAAAAGATACAAATGACACATCAATTGCAACCCTCGTTACATATGGTGAACACTCTTTTCTTTTTACGGGCGATCTCCCGATAAAGAAGGAAGGATCACTTCTCACAAATAAGGTACTTACAAAGAATGTCACGGTGTATAAGGCGGGGCATCATGGAAGCAATACATCAAGCGGTGAACAACTTCTCTCATATATTCGTCCAGAGTATGCGGTGATTAGCGCTGGGAAAGATAATCGTTATGGTCACCCGCATGAAGAAACACTTACACGATTAAAAAAATATTCGAAAGAAATTCTAAGTACGATTGATCGAGGAACAATTTCATTTATTTCTGATGGACGCGTTCTTGATGTTGTCACAAAAAAATAAGTCACCTTGTTGGTGACTTATTTTTTTAATGTATTTATTTATATTTCGCATGTGCCTCCGGCGCAGGCAAGTTCTTTCTTCAGTTCAGTTTCATCTACGGATTCGTACGTGACGATTTTTGAGAAGTCCAAGTGTTCAAGTCTCTTTTTCATTTCTTCGTAACGCTCTTTATTTATTTCTTCATATGGAGCGAGCTGGTAGATGTGGTTTGATCGAGGAAGGAATGAGAGTCCCCCAATCAAATCCCAATTTTCATAGAGCCAGTTTGCAACACGAATCCATTCGTCATCACCAATCGAGATGGTGACCGAGGGGTTGTGCTCGGTGTAGTGTTTCTTCACCACCTTCCAGTGTTCAAGCTGATCGATTGCTGAGATGTCATCTTTGCAAATCGCTCCGTTAGGAGATTTTACTGGAAACTCAAGAACGTACGTTGTTGCACTTTCAAGCGTCTGACCAACTTCTGGAAAGTAAGGGACCCCCTGGTCCTTAAGCATCTTAAAGAGGCTGTCAGTTGCTGCGATGCGTACTCGACGAATGTAGTATGGCGCATGGCGAGCATGCATACCTGAAGCGCAGTCGACAGTCTGAGATACGGTACCTGATGGTTTGACGCAGGTGATACATGTCGATGCGTTCATCTTAAAGCGCTTCGCATATTTCTTGTTGATTTCAATTGAGTAGTTCTTCAATTTTTCAAGAATTTTCGGATCACGTGCCGCCTTTGAATCCCATTGACCGGTTATAGAAACACCAAGGAGACGCTCCTTCTCACAGTTTCTTTTCCATTCTTTTGATAGGTATGGGAAGTAGGTTAGCGTTGACTGGAATGTTCCAAGAATGGTTGCTACCCGCATTTTTTTCATGAGTGTTTCCTCAGTATCCTCTGCACGAGCAACAACCTCACTTAGGTTACAGAACTGTTTTGACTGGAGAATAATTTCCCCACAAGGATTTGTTCCCCATGCTGGGTAAATTCCACCCTTGAATTGATTTAGTCTTCTTTTTGGTAAGGTCTTTTCAAGGCCTCCACGATTAAAGATTCCGCGCTCTCCACTGCCTGATTTCATAAGTGCCACCCACTCATCCATAAACTCTTCTGCTGATGGTTTGGTGAGGTACACGGCCGAGTTGTTTGCAAGCATTCTTTGTGGTTCGGTGTAGTAAAACTGGCCTTTTTTTGCATCACGAATGGCTTCATCATCCAAATCAGAAAGTGATATCATCGCACTTCTTCGTACACCTCCTGCAACGACACATTCACCAATTTTACAGATGATGTCGTGAGCATCGAGGTTTGTAAGGTGGCGACCCTGCCTTTTCATGATACGTTCTCGTGAAAAGTTAATAAGTGAACGAAGCGGTTCAGGACCAGAAGATTTTCCACCCATTGTCTTTAGGCGTGAACCTGCTGGGCGAATAAGAGAATAATCAAATTCTACATCATGCCCATCAAACCACGTCTTAAGCCCAAAAGCGAAAGCATCAGCCCAACCCTCTTTGCTATCAGGGATGATATACGCTGGAAGTTTTTTACCGGTTTGTATCTTAATTTGAGGTAACGCCTGAATATTTCGGCTTTCAACAGACCAACCAACACCTGTTCCACACATAGAAATGTACATAATCTCTGCAAAATCTTGGAATGTTTCTGGTGCAATGAAGGAACAGTTGTACGCACAAACATTTGTCTTTGAAGCAGCTTTTCCAGCAAATTGGAGAAGTCTCATTGAAGGCATGGCCTCATGTTTTAATATTGCTTCGCGAATCTCGTTGTATTCAGACGTTGTAAGAGAGCCGTTCATGTTGTCATGCATGAATTTCATGTACCTATCTACGGTTTCAATCCATGTTTCTCGTCGTCCTTCGTGGTCCATCCACTTTGCATAGGTTCTAAAGTATACAAATTCTGCAAGTGGGTTTCGGAAGTATTTTTTGCTTTCAGTTACGAGGCCCCTTACTTTTTCAGGTACAAATCCAACCTTTTCTCGCATTTCCGCATGTGTCTTTCGGTAGAGGATGTACGCTTTGGCTGTTTGTGGAAAATTAAGAGCGATGAGTTCATTTTCTACAATGTCTTGAATCAGTTCTACATGGGGCGTGAAATGTTTATCCTTGGTGCCAGTTTTGATACCAAGGAGAGCGTCGAGTACTTTGTACATGACCTTCTCAGCATCTTGTTCTGAACCTTCACCAGTTGCATCTAATGCTCGGGTAAGTGCTCTAAAAATACGCTTCTCATCAAAAGGCACAACGGTGCCGTCACGCTTCTGTATTTTTTGTAGAGAGTTGTATTTTGGTTTCATAGGTTTAATTCTTCAAGTATTTTTAGTAATGCAACTGAAAGAGTTTTTAAAGCAATTTTTATCCACACTATCCCCATCAAAACAATGATGAGCAAACAAAAAACTATTGCAAAATAAGGGTTTTTGCAATAGTTTTCTGTTTTAAATACTGCGTCGCTAAGGACTCTTCACTTACATTTTTAGTATAGGGAGAGACTTTTTTTTGGAGAAGTGGATATCTTTTTTGTCTTACAATTTTCTTTTTAAGACAAAGACAAGGACGATAAAAAACTATCTACTGTATGGGTTTTATTGATTCACCAAAGAGGTATCCGTGAGTTCTTGTCTTAAAGAAAAATAGTGTACCTTTGACAGATACGGTTTCTATGTTTTTTATAAAAACAAAAATCCACCTTTCGATGTTTCAAGGTGGATTTTTAGTTTCGCTAGAGCTTGATCTGAAGATGAAGACCTTTCTTCATGCAACTCGTGCAGATTTTTACACGGGGACCATTAGGAATACGTGCCCACTGGAGGTTCGGGTACACACGACGGTCACCGCATGGATTGTACTTGGTAGCACGAACACGGTTCGAGTATTTCCCGACGACTTTAGACCCTTTAGAGCAGAGTGGACAGACGTTTGCCATAAAATAGTTAATAGTTTGTAGTTACAGGTCACCAGTTTTCAAAGAAAATCTTAGAAATTCCTAGTAACTTTTGTCGCTAAACTTTAGCATAAAACCAAACACTTCGCAAGCACACTAAAGAGTGCCTTTTTGTAACCACTCCATTTCGATGTGCGTGGGGAGTTATGTTTCTTCCAAGGAGTGCGTGTTATCATGTAATCCATGACAGAAGCCATATCTCTATCGCAAGGGGTGTTTCCAATCTTAATAGCCCTTTTCTCTATTATTGCTCATGAGGTTGCACATGGCTACGCGGCGTACATTCAAGGAGATGAAACAGCAAAAAGGGCTGGGAGACTTACCTTAAATCCAATACCACACATTGATTTTGTCGGCTCCATCCTTGTCCCTTTCTTTGCTTTTATAAGTGCAGGGTTATTTTTTGGGTGGGCAAAACCTGTTCCATACAATATTCACAATGTAAAAGGTAGATTAGGCGAAGCTTTTGTCGCTTCAGCAGGAGTTTTGACAAACTTTCTTCTTGCGTTTTGTGCTGGCGTTATCTTTGTCCTTTTAAATAATGCTGGAGATTTGACCCTTCCTTTTGCCCAGGCTCTTTTTACAATAATTGTTGTGAATGTATCGCTAGGTGTATTTAACCTCATGCCCGTACCGCCGTTTGATGGCATTGCAATAATTCAGTCGATTTTTCCTAAACTATATTTAAATACAAGGATATTTTTTAACCCATTCTATCTTGTTGGGGCGATACTAGTGGCATCTATTCTTTATGGACAAATAGCGCCACACATATTTTCCTATATTCTTACGATTCTCCTGTAGTTATCCACTTTTTGTACTATTGATGTCTTTTAATTTTTAGTATTTGTCTTATACTGGATAGTACGATGAAATCTAGTACAAGGACAATAAGAATAAAGACAAAAACAACCGGAAGAAGTCCTTTTAAAAGTACAAATACTTTACGTGCACATGCAATCAAAAATACCTCTTCAAGTTCTAGAACAAAAAAAAATAAGACAAAAAAATTTATAAAGTCAGTACTCCTTTCTCGAAGTTTTCAGATCACCGTAAAAACATTCCTCTTCCTCCTTCTTGTTTCTTCATTTTCTTATGGGACATATGCCCTTGTTGGAGATTCGGTTGCTGAAGATGTGATTGTTTCCAAATCGGAAATTGTAAAAAGAGTTACAGAGCTTGCTTCTTTACCGGTAAACGATCCCCAGGCAGTTGTTCGTGTTGAAGATGCGGAAAAACTACAAAAACAGAATGATTTCTATAGTACTGTTAAAGAAGGGGACTATATTGTTGTTTACCAGGATGTCGCCATTATTTACGACCTTCGAAATGACGCAATTGTTGGGGTGAAAAGATCTGATCGCTAGTAAGGCGAGTGTTTGCTTGCTTTTGTGTTCTATATCTGGTATAGTTTGCACCACGTAATTTACGTATGCCAACAATAAATCAACTCGTTAAAAAGTCTCGTGCAAAAGTGACCCGCAAATCACGCTCTATTGCTATGGGTCGAGGTTTTAATACAATTCAGAATCGCCCTAATTTCTACGCTTCACCATTTAAGCGTGGTGTCTGTACGAAGGTAACAACAACAACTCCAAAGAAGCCAAACTCAGCGCTTCGAAAGATTGCTCGTGTTCGTCTTACAAACGGCATGGAAGTAACAGCATACATTCCAGGTATCGGACACAAGCTTCAGGAACACTCCGTTGTTATCATCCGAGGTGGTCGTGTAAAAGACTTGGCAGGTGTACGTTATCACATTGTTCGTGGCCGTCTTGACGCTACTCCGGTTGATAAGCGTTTCCAAGGACGATCACTCTATGGAGCAAAGAAGCCAAAAGCAGGAGCAGTTGCGAAAAAGAAGTAAACAAAAAGCAGTCGAAAGACTGCTTTTTGCTATTTCCTTTTTTTTATTGTAGTATAGTGAAACTCGTTTAGAGTATTTAAGTCATTACTGGAATAAACACATTTTGGAGTACCGCCGACTTACGGGAAAGACCAAGATGGAACTAATTGAAAAGAGGGTTGCGGGAGACAAAATATACAACCCTTAATTTATTTTCCTGTCTTCCAGGGAAAATAAATTAAGGACACGTTATTTTTATAGTCGCTTGCGCTCTTTAAAAATATACTATGCGAAGAAAAGTTAAAAATCGAAATATCGTGGGTCCAGATGCTCGCTTTGATTCGGATAAGGTTGGAAAGTTTATCAACTATGTTATGGAACGTGGTAAGAAAAATACTGCACGTGACATCGTGTATGGAGCTTTTGATTTCATCAAGGAAAAGCAAAAAATTGAAGATCCACTTGAAATCTTTAATGCAGCACTTACAAACGCTGGCCCACTTACGGAAGTTCGTTCACGTCGTATTGGTGGAGCAAACTACCAAGTTCCTCGTGAGGTTCGTCCAGAACGTCGCTTCATGCTTGCGTTTCGATGGATTATTGCTGCAGCTAAAGCTAAGAAAGGAAAGCCAATGCACATTAAGCTTGCAGAGGAGTTAATCGCAGCCGCAAACAATGAAGGTTCTGCTGTGAAGAAGAAGGAAGATACTCACAGAATGGCAGAAGCCAATAAAGCATTTGCCCATTTTACTTGGTAATTAAGAGTTGCGAAGCAACGAAGGAATTCCAACTGTAAAATGGAGCATCCTGCACGAATTCTTTAATTTGTGCACGGGCGCTCACTTTACCTGGTAATTTTCAGAAAATGTTGAAACCAAAACAAAAACCACCTTTTAGGTGGTTTTTGTTTTGGTTTGTATTTGGTATAGTAAGAGTTGGGTGGCGTACGTACCTTCGTACATCCTTTGGATTCGGCATGGATACTCCCTGTTGCCAGAAGACGAAGAAGGGAAGTCTTAGATTACGGCCAACCACCGACATAACTGTTGTAAAAAAGTTTTTAAACCACCACAGGGCGATGAACACTGTCTTTCGGTGTCCTGATAGACGACGGGGTGCCACAGAACAACAAGATTGTGAGGGACAATAAGAAGTCAATGCCCTTTAACCCACTCATAGCCAGCTTAAAGCAAGGAAAGTCGCTTCTTTAAGTGCGGTTTTACCTTAAGGCTATACCGAGGCTAAGTTGCTTCGGTTTTTTGTTTGACATTTTGATGTAAAAAGTAGAGGATTTGCCTTGACTAGTACACAGTAAGGAGGATCTTCCATGAAGAAAGATGAAGAGTTTGTTTTCCAGGGTGAAAGGATGGCAATAGCGGATTACCGGAAAATGTCCAGAGAAGCGTCGGTGCGCGCTCTTGGGGTATTCTGGCGAAAAACCGGCTTGAGGCAGTATCAAGTTGCCGACAAGTACGGAATCAATCGTGTCCGGTTTCGCATGTGGGCAAGCAGGGGCTGTCGTGGTGGTCCAATACTCAAGAAGCATTACAAGCTCCTGATCGCCATGTTCTATCCGCACTACGAAGAAAAGGCGCATGAGATTTTTTGGATGTCGCCGGCAAGCATCATTAAAGCCTATCGCAAACACATAAATCTCTCCAAGACCGCATTTGCTAAGCAGTACGGACTGGATAGGTATTCCATTAGTCGCTGGGAAAAACCAGGCAATCCGTTTTCTCCGGCACTTAACATGCACTTTGTGCTTGTTAAGCAGATACTACGTTTCGCGGTTGCTCGGTATGAAAGAAGGCAAGCAAGAATGAGGTGTAAACAACAAAAACAGTCTCACCAAAATAAAGAGGATTTTAAAGAGTGTGTCCTAAATTCTTGAATCTCGCGCGAAGCGCGAGATTTTTGTTGACTTTTTTTAGTAAAGAACGCAGGATACATGATGAACTTGGCCTTTTAAAGGAGAACATGGTGGCTTCAAACAACGAAGGGTGTGTGAGTTACCAGGAGCAGTCCCGTATTCTGTTGCGCAACTACTGCAAAAAACAGAAGCACGAAAAAAGGATGAAGAAAAAAGACCTCGCTACAAAATACGGCATTCATCCTGACACGTTTCGTAGTTGGATGCGTGAGAGTCATTGCGGTGGACCATGTGTTGGAAAGCATGGAAGGTTGTTGCTTGCGATTTTGTACTCAGATGTAGAAGATGTACATGAAACCATTTTTGCGCCCGGTGTTCCTGCTCTTCTTAAGGAATTTCGTAAAGAGAAAGGTCTGACACTACAAGCTTTCGCTTTGTACTGTCAGGTTGATATCAATACGATATCACACTGGGAACACGCTATGGGGTCACCGTCACTTAATAAAAATCTCCCCCTGGTTCAGGAATTCTTGGAGTGGGCGATTAGGAAAGATATTAATCGAAGGGGTCTTGGCGAAAGCTAAAAGAGCTCAAGAGACAGCATGGAATTGACCCCAAATTAAAATAGAGGCGCATTGCCGAAAGACCGCTTTTGTGGTAGCATACCGCTATTGCCTAAGCGGCTTTTTTATTTCTTTATTACTCTATAACATCTATCAACATGGCCAGAGACTATCCTCTCAATAAAACGCGTAACTTTGGGGTTATTGCCCACATCGACGCAGGTAAGACAACAACGACAGAACGTATTCTTTTCTATACCGGTGTTTCTCACAAAATTGGTGAAGTACACGAAGGCGAAACTGTCATGGACTGGATGGAACAGGAGCGTGAGCGTGGTATTACGATTACTTCCGCTGCGACAACAGCATTTTGGAATCCGACGTACATGCCAAAGACTGATGTTTCAAAGAAATGCCGCTTCAACATCATCGACACACCAGGTCACATTGATTTCACGATTGAAGTGAAGCGTTCACTTCGCGTACTTGACGGTGCTGTCGTGGTGTTTGACGGTGTTGCTGGCGTAGAGCCTCAGTCTGAAACGAACTGGCGTTATGCAAACGATGGTAATGTTCCTCGTATTTGCTACATCAATAAGCTTGACCGTATGGGTGCAAACTTTGACAAGTCATTTAATTCAATTCTCGATCGCCTTTCAAAGAAAGCGGTGCGTATGCAAATGCCACTTGGGGCTGAAGAAAATTTTGACGGTATCATTGACCTCCTTACCATGCAGGAAGTTAAGTTTACGGGGGACAAAGGAAAGGATGTTGGTTTCGTTGATGTACTACCAGAACACCTAGAAGAAGCAAAGAAGCGCCGTGCAGAAATGATTGAAAAAATTGTTGAAACTGACGAAGCCATGATGACACAGTATCTTGAAGGAAAAGAATTTACTGTTGAAGAACTCAAGGCAACTATTCGTAAAGCAACCATCAATAATCAACTTTTCCCAGTATTTTGTGGTTCATCACTTAAGAATCGTGGTGTTCAACTTGTTCTTGATGCTGTTATCGACTACCTTCCATCTCCGCTTGATATTCCTGCACCAAAAGGAATTGACCCACACACAGGTGAACCAATGGAAGTTGAAGTTTCAGACACAGCGCCACTTTCAGCGCTTGCATTTAAACTCCAGTCAGATCCATTCGTAGGACAGCTTACCTTTATTCGCGTGTACTCAGGTACGCTTGAATCAGGTTCATATATTTTTAACGCAACAAAGCAAAAGAAAGAGCGCGTTGGACGAATCTTGCGTATGCATGCAAATGACCGTGAAGAAGTGAAGACGGTCTACGCTGGAGAAATTGCAGCCGCCGTTGGTCTTAAAGACACAGTCACTTCAGATACCATTTGTGACGAAGATCATCAGGTGGTTCTTGAAAGAATTGTTATCCCTGAATCGGTGATTTCGATGCGTGTTGAACCAAAGACAAAAGCCGACCAGGAAAAAATGGGTATGGCACTTTCACGTCTTGCAACGGAAGACCCAACATTCCGTGTATCATCAGACCCAGAAACACTTGAAACCATCATTTCAGGTATGGGTGAGCTTCACTTGGAAATTATTGTTGACCGTATGAAGCGTGAATTCGGTGTTGAAGCAAACACTGGTAAGCCACAAGTAGCATACAAAGAAACCATTCTTGGCTCTGCATCCGGTGAAGGAAAATACATCAAGCAATCAGGTGGTCGCGGTCAGTATGGTCACGTGAAAATCAATATTAAACCGATGGACTATTCGGTTAAAGCAGAAGATCTTCCAAAGAACGTTAAGCGATCGGATGGATTTGAATTTATAAACTCAATTAAGGGTGGTGCAATTCCTCAGGAATATATCCCTGCAGTTGAAAAGGGTCTTCGTGAATCGATGGACAGAGGAGCTCTTGCTGGATTTAAGATGGTAGACATTTCTTGTGAAGCATACGATGGGTCATTCCATGAAGTGGACTCTTCAGAAATTGCTTTCAAGTTGGCTGCAGGCATGGCTCTCGCCGATGCTGTTTCTAAAGCAAAGCCAGTTATTCTCGAGCCAATCATGAAGATTGAAGTGGTTACGCCAGATAAATTCTATGGCGATATCACAGGTAACCTATCATCAAAGCGCGGACAAATTGAAGGTATGGATGAACGTGGACAGGACAAGGTGATTAAGGCGATGGTTCCACTTTCAGAAATGTTCGGGTATGCAACCAATCTTCGCTCAATGACAGAAGGCCGCGCAACATTTACGATGGAATTCGGACGCTATGATGTGGTTCCAACAAACATTGCAAAGGAAATTGCAGAGAATAAAAAGTAGAAGATAGGGGGTAGATGAAAAGTAAAAAATAGGGCGACGCCTACGGCGTCGCCCTATTTTTTATTTAATAAACCACTCTTTTTAGTGGTACACTCTACATATCAGCATGGATACACTTTTAAGTATTTTACTTTCCGTTACAGCTGTTTCTCTTGTGTTTTTTATTACACGATTTTTGAATCACAAGAAAGCAACAAAGGAAAATAACACTCTCCCTACAGATGGCTCTCCTTTATCTGGGGTGCCGAAAAATAAGGAAGATGCCCTCCATTTAATTGAGAATGGACAAGGATATACCGTTGCAGAGAACCTCTCAGTCTTTCAAGGGGTTAATCACGAAGACATCGCAAAACTTTTAATAGAAAGGGGGGAAGGAGAAGTCGTTGCTAATAATCTTTCTTTGTTTCGTGATCTTTCCGAAGAAATGGCAAAGCTCTTAATTGATAGAGGGAAAGGCCACTTCGTTGCTGAAAACCTATCCTCGTTCCAAGGTCTTAACCACGAAGAAATCGCAAAAATTATCATCGAGAAAGGAAAAGGATATGCTGTTGCTGAAAACCTATCCTCGTTCCAAGGTCTTAACCGTGAAGAGATTATAAAACTCTTAATTGAGGGAGGGCAGGGAGAAGTCGTTGCTAAGTACCTCCCCTCATTCCAAGGGCTCAACCACGAAGAAATCGCAAAAGTATTAATCGAGAAAGGTAAGGGGAAGTTTGTTGCCGAACACCTTTCGTTATTCCAAGGGCTCAACCACGAAGACATCGCAAAACTTTTAATAGAAAGGGGGGAAGGAGAAGTCGTTGCCGAAAATCTCCCCTCATTCCAAGGGCTCAACCACGAAGACATCGCAAAAGTATTAATCGAGAAAGGAAAAGGATACTCTGTCGCTAAAAACCTTTCGTTATTTCAAGGGGTTAATCACGAAGATATCGCAAAACTATTAATTGGAAGAAGGGAAGGGCATTTTGTTGCTGAGAACCTTTCCTTATTTCAAGGAAGTAACCACGAAGACATTGCAAAACTTTTAATTAGGAAAGAGGAATGACGTTCTGCAAAAAATAAGCACAACATTTAGTTGCGCTTATTTTTTGCATGCTACACTTACTGTATATGAAGAACCTCATCATTCTAGGTTTATTGTTTTCGGGTATTTCGTCCACATTTGCTTTTTCATGTACCGATTTGAAGGTGAATTTAAAGCGAGGAACAGAATCAAAAGACGTTTTAGCGTTACAAAATTTTCTTTTCGAGAAAAAACTATTAACCGCAAAACCAAATGGTTATTTTGGTCCAGCTACGTTAAGAGCAGTGCAGGCCTATCAGAAAAGTGTTGGTCTTACCAATTCTGGTGCGGTACTTACTCTCACGCGAGCGGCAATTAAAAAAGAAACATGTGCTAGTGGAGGAGAAACGCTTGCAACCACCACAGCACAGATTCCAAATAGCAAAGCAACAACGACAACAATTACAAAAACACAAACAGTAAAAACAGGTCCTGCGCCGATTGTTACATCACTTGATAAGGCAACGGTCATTTTGGGGGGAGAAACAGGATGGGGGGTTATTATTAAGGGGAGTAATTTTAGTACAACAACCAATACGGTGTATCTGATTAGACGTGACTACTCAAAACGCTACACTATAGGAATATTTCCATCGGTAGATAAAAAATCTATCACACTCCCAAAGAGTTTAGGGACATTAACGTTTCCTTGTGAATTTAATTGCCGACAAAGGCTTCAGGAGGGTGAATATTTTGTTGTTGTTGAAACTGAACAAGGAGGAGAAAGCCAAACGAATGAATATATTGTCGTGAAGGATTCAACAATTACGACAAGCTCTGTTTCGCAGAATGCAATTCCCTACACAGCAACAGGTACACGTGTCGGCGTTTTTGCGTTCAAAGCAAACACACCCCTTACGATTTCAACTATTAAGTTTAATGTTGACCAAGGCGGTGCTTCTTCAACAAGACTAACAAATATTACCTTCAAAGATGAAAAAACTGGTCAAGTGATAGCAAATTCTGGAGCAGGTACAGCGCTCTATGAAGGAGAGTATAAGCATATTGGTGTATATGCTAACGTTGAAACTGTAAAAGCGGTTCAAGCAATGACATCATTTACAGTTTCGATTCTTGACGCATTTGGTAATAAAACAACAACACTTACAAGTGCTTCAACATCAATTAATTTTCAAGGTGAGCCATCGGCAATTACGGAGATGAAGCGATTGGCATCTATTGCGCCATCAAAAATTACCGCAGTTGACAGGTATGCTGTTCTTGCAAATGGTGATACGACATGGTCAGTTCTTGTTACAGGGACTGATTTTTCAACAACAACAAACACGGTATATTTGAAAGCTCGCGTCGGTGGAAGGAAGTACAATCTCGGTGTACTTCCCTCAAAAAACAACAGAACAACGATTGATTTACCAAAAAGTCTTGGGAACACCTTTTTTTCATGTGGGAATGATTGTAAGGAAAAACTAGTCCCTGGGGATTACGATCTTATTGTTGAAAATGGTTTTGGAGAAAGTAACCCGTACCTTTTGACGGTACACAGTTTCAATATTTCTGCACGATCCGGAACGGAAACCACCGCCATTCAACCAAGAGCAACCGGGACACGATTAGGTACAGTGACATTTGGAACAAATACGTCACTGACACTTTCCTCTGTTAGGTTTAATTTCTCCCTCTACAAAAATACCTCAACAATTTCAGGGACAACTCTCAAAGATGACATGACAGGGCAGGCACTTGTAAATGCTGGTAAGGATAAAAATCTTTCTCCATACGGAACAACTGTTATAAGTGCATATGCCAATGTTTCAACAACCGCCGCAACAGGAGGAACAGGTTCCTTTGTTGTCGATGTTATTGAGCCGGTCGGTAAGAAGGTGACCACATTTACAACTCCGACATTTAGCGTTACGCTTTCTTCATACTAACCACTAAAGAGTCACTGTGCAGATAGTAATTAAAAAGAAAAAAGCAAAAAAGTTTCTCATTGTAATTATTGCCCTTGGGGTAACCATATTTGTTTATTCTCAAAAAGATATATTTTTTGCTGATGGTGATATAACAATGTGTGCGCAGGTGATAACACCAGGGAGGAACCCACAAACAGGAGAAATTAAGGAGTTTCCAACACCATGCGATGTTCCTAAGGGTTGGGACGTACTTGAAGTTGGTGGTGGTCAAGAAATTATAAGAAATGGGGTTACCTCAAAAGTCTATTGGAATAGTGATCTTGGTTTAAGTTTTGAATACATTATTAATCCAGATGGATATACATTAGTTCAGCACAAGAAACGAGAGGGTGATCATGAGGATTTGGTAACTTATTTTGCAATTCGTAATACAAAAGAACAAGAAGCTTTTCTTGTAAGTAAGGTTCCCCGCGAAGGACCAGTAGAAATTTCTATACATGTTTTTAACAATGTTAAAAAAGTAGATATTTTTACGTGGCTAAACGACAATACGCAAATTACCAATTACAATAAAGAGCTCTACCCAATCGCGAAAGAGAATGTTGGTGGAGTAGAAGCTCTGGAATTTCTCTCTGATGGGGTATACCTTAAAAGAAATTACCTTCTAGAAAGTAATGGTTTAATTTACTTTGTTTCAGGCCCAGAAGATGAGAGTTTTGGAAACATTAAAAATGATTTCATGACATTCCTCCAGTCCATTGTTGTTTTCTAAAAGTATTATTTATAAAGGACAAAAGTTGTTATTTGGTTTAGTGCGTGCCGTCGTTTGGGTTTACGTTTCGACGATGGTTACTAGTAGTTGCGCGTGTCTTGTTTTTATGATATGATTGCACGTACTCGCCTAGGCGTCCCCTTTAGTTTTCTGTACTACTTTAAGGTTACGGATTTACTATCGGGCATGAGTTACGCCCAAGAGTTCAGTTATTTTGCGAGGCGCAAAGTTTATTTATCAAGTTATTTTTAATATCTAATTAAGTCAAATACCCCATGGGGTAAAGCACATATGCTTTACAACCCATGCGGAGCTTAAGTAAGAAACTCTTGATTTACAAGGGAATTCAGAACAAGTTATCCCACGGGGCACGACTTCTACAAAAACATATGGCAGAATTTGATCGCTCAAAACCACACGTAAACGTAGGAACCATTGGTCACGTTGACCACGGAAAGACTACGCTTACAGCAGCTATCCTCAATGTGCTTCACATGGGTGACGCTACTATTAAGACTAAGGGAGTTGATGATATCGACAAGGCACCTGAAGAAAAGGCGCGAGGTATTACCATTTCTCTTTCTCACTCAGAATACCAAACAGCAACCCGTCACTATGCTCACATTGATGCACCAGGACACGCTGACTATATTAAGAACATGATTACTGGTGCCGCTCAAATGGACGGTGCTATTCTCGTGGTTGCCGCAACTGATGGTCCAATGCCACAAACTCGTGAACACATCCTCCTTGCTCGCCAAGTGGGCGTGCCTAAGGTTGTCGTTTTCCTTAACAAGTGTGATATGGTTGATGATCCAGAAATGATTGAACTCGTTGAAGAAGAAGTTAAAGAACTCCTTGCAAAACAAGGCTATACTGATGCTCCTATTATTCGTGGCTCAGGTCTTAAGGCACTTGAAGCAACTGATATTAATGATCCATGGGCACAGAAGATTGTTGAACTCATGACTGCACTTGATACTTACATCCCTCTTCCTGTTCGTGATGTAACTAAGCCTTTCCTTATGCCAGTAGAAGACATCTTCTCAATTGAAGGTCGCGGTACAGTAGTAACCGGCCGTATTGAACGTGGTGTTGTTAAGATTGGTGAAGAAATTGAAATTGTTGGTCTTAAGGACACAATGAAGACAACCGTTACCGGTATTGAAATGTTCAACAAGCAATTAAACGAAGGACAAGCAGGGGATAACGCTGGAATTTTACTCCGTGGCGCTAAGAAAGAAGATATTCTTCGTGGACAAGTTCTTGCAAAGCCAGGTTCAGTAAATCCACACACGGAATTTACATGTGAAGTGTATGTTCTTAAGAAAGAAGAAGGTGGACGCCATACTCCATTCTTCAAGGGTTACAAGCCACAGTTCTACGTACGCACAACGGACGTAACAGGTGAATGTACTCTTCCAGAAGGAACAGAAATGGTTATGCCAGGAGACACAGTCAAACTTACTGTTAAGCTTCTCGCTCCAATTGCTCTTGAAGAGCAAGGACGTTTCGCTATCCGTGAAGGTGGCAAGACGGTAGGTGCAGGTGTCGTTACCAAGATCATCGCGTAAACGCATTCTTAATGTATCTGGTAGTAATCTAGATACAAAATTACTCACATGGCAACAACAGCAACAAAAGCAAAGAAAGCGACAAGCAAGACAGCTGAGACACAGAAGTTACGTATTCGCGTTCGCGCATACGAAAGTAAAGTTCTCGATGCATCTGTAAAGCAAATTATAGATACAGCTCGTCGCTTCGAGGCCATCATTCAAGGACCGATTCCTCTCCCAACAGAGATTAAGCGGTATACGGTTAATCGCGCATCATTCGTATACAAAGATGCTCGTGAGCAGTTTGAGATGCGTATCAATAAGCGTTTGATTGACATTGTTAATCCAAATGCAAAATTAATTGAAGCGCTTACTAACTTGTCTCTTCCATCAGGAGTGGATATTGACGTTAAGATGGCATAATCCTGAACAACCATTCGTATGAAATTCACAATCGCCACAAAAGAAAATATGACACAGTTCTTCTCTCAAGACGGAACCGTGTTTCCTGTAACTATCCTTAAAGCAGAACCAATGACCGTTGTTTCAGTGAAAACAAAAGACGTTCATGGGTACGATGCAATCCAGGTGGGTTCAGGTGTGCAGAAAAAAGAGCGTGTTTCAAAAGCTCTTCTTGGTCACACCAAAGGAGAAGCTTTTAAGGTGATTAAGGAATTTCGTGCGGAAGGAGGAGACTTGGCACCGGGAGCAACTATCGCCTGCGATATTTTTAATGCAGGTGATATGGTTACGATTTCAAGTGTTTCAAAAGGTAAGGGATTCCAAGGTGGAATGAAGCGATGGGGAATGTCAGGCGGATGGGGACAACACGGACAGAAGCACTCCGCTCGCGAAGTTGGATCAATTGGTTCAACAGGTCAGCAACGAGTAAACAAGGGTAAGCGTATGCCGGGTCGTATGGGTTCTGATCGTGTTACACGTAAGAATGTGCAAATTCTTGACGTTGATGCAACAAACGGGATTATTCTCGTTAAGGGTGCGGTTGCTGGAAAGCGTGGGACAGTCGTTGAATTGAAGGGATAATTAACAAGGTATGAAAGCAAACATTTACACAACAGAAGGAAAGGTAGCAAAGTCAATTGAATTGCCAGAAAGCATCTTTGATGCGAAGTGGAATGCTGATCTTGTAGCACAGGTGATTAATGCACAGGCAGCAAATCGTCGCGCAGGTACCGCACATACAAAAGATCGTAGTGAAGTTTCTGGTGGTGGTAAGAAGCCATGGCAACAGAAAGGCACCGGTCGTGCTCGCCACGGTTCATCTAGATCACCTATTTGGCGTCACGGTGGTGTTACCTTTGGCCCACGCAACGACAAGAGCTACAAGCAAACAATTCCTCGTGGAATGAAGATTTCTGCACTCTACTCAATTCTTTCTGCGAAGGTAAAGAATGGCAAAGTTCTCTTTGTTGAGACTCTTGCGGAGACATCTGGGAAAACAAAAGATGCAGAAGTTGTAATGAAAAATCTTTCAAAGATTGAAGGATTCAAGACACTTACGTACAAGAAAGTTGGTAATGTGTACATGACAACCGAAAAAGGTAGCGATACACTCAAGCGCTCTTTCCGTAACTTGTCTTATGTAAATCTTCACAACATGGAAGATTTGAATCCTCTTGATATTGCAAATGCTCGTTACCTTGTTATCACGAACCCTGAAGCAGCAATTGAGTACCTTTCAGGTAAGAAATCTGTAAAGTAATTTAGAAACGTATGGCAACAAAGAAAACAACAACAGAAGAAAAGAAGGATGCGGGACTTATCATTGCTCCACGTATCACCGAAAAGGCTTCACAGCAATCATCTGCAAATGCGTATACCTTCGTGGTAAAGAAAAATGCTACCAAGCACACGCTTGCAGCAGAAATCAAAAAAACCTACAAGGTAACTCCAATTGCTATCAGTATTCTTAATGTCAAAGGAAAGAAAGTTTTTTCTCGAGGTAAGTTCGGTAGAACGGAAGGATTGAAGAAGGCCATTGTTTTCTTAAAGAAAGGAGATTCAATTGCGATTGCAGCATAATTATAACGAGTATGAAAACCTACAAACCAACAACCCCATCACGACGCAGAATGTCCACGGTAACCTACCGAGGTGTTCTTACGACAAATGAACCACACAAGCCACTCACACGAGGGTTTAAGCGTGGTGTTGGACGTAATGCGTTTGGTCGCATTACAACGTACTACAAAGGTGCAGGTCATAAGCGTTCGTACCGTGAAATTGATTTTATGTATGACAAGCTTGATATCCCTGCGAAACTTCAAACAGTTGAGTATGACCCAAATCGTTCTGGTTTTATTGGTCTTGCAGCATATGCAGATGGTGCGAAGCGTTACGTACTTGTTCCAAAGAGCATGAAGGCAGGAGACACATTTATTGTTTCTTCGAATGCTCCTCTTACAACTGGTAATCGTCTCCCGCTTAAATCAATTCCTGTTGGTACGTTTGTGTATAATGTCGAACTTAAACCTCGTGGTGGTTCAAAGCTTGTTCGTTCAGCTGGTGTGTTTGCGCAAGTGATTGCTCACGACGGTGGCTATACATCCCTTAAGCTTCCTTCAAGTGAGGTGCGTAAGGTAACTGATGCATGTTTTGCAACAATTGGTGAAGTATCAAATGACGAATTTCGTCTACGCAACCTTGGAAAAGCAGGGCGATCTCGCCACTTAGGTCGTCGTCCAAAGACGCGTGCCATGGCAAAGAACCCAGTTGACCACCCATACGGTGGAGGTGAAGGTGCACAACCTCGAGGAACACGTCGTCCAAAGACTAAGTACGGTAAGACAACCGGTGGACACAAGACGAGACGTCCAAAGAAGTACTCGAATGTTCACATTGTTTCTCGCCGAGTAAATCGCAAGAAGTAAAGATAAATAAAGGCTTTACTTTCAAGGAAAATCTGATATAATTAGAACCCATTAAACCCAACCATGACACGATCGCTTCACAAAGGTCCATACGTTGATGAACGAGTACTCAAAAAGGTGCTCGGCAAGCGCCCTGAACAAACAGGCGTTATTAAGACATGGATTCGTCGCTCAGATATCGCTCCAGAAATGGTTGGCTTCACTTTTGGTGTATACAACGGCAAAACACACATTGAAGTGCTTATCACAGAAGATATGGTTGGTCATAAACTTGGTGAATTTTCTCCAACTCGCAAATTTATCCGCCACGGTGGAAAGATGCAGAAGGAAATTGATACTAAAAAGAAAGAAGCTGAAATCACCGCTGCTAAGACCGCAAAATCTGCTGTTGAAACCAAGAAGTAAATTTTATGAAAGCATCTATTCCAAATTACCGCCAAGCACCTCGCAAAGTTCGTCTCATTACGGACTTGGTTAAAGGTAAACCCGCAAACGTTGCGCAGGCTCTCCTTACCCGCCTCATTAAGCGTGGTGCTCTTCCGGTGAAGAAACTTCTTGATTCAGCAGTTGCAAATGCTGGTATTCCCGCAAATGAACTTGTTGTTAAGGATGCAACAGTAGACAAGGGGGTTGTTATTAAGCGTTGGATGCCACGTGCGATGGGTCGCGCTTTCCCAATTCACAAGCACACAAGTAAGATATCTATTGTGCTTGCAAAGAAGGAAGAAGCTAAGAAGAAAGTTAAAGCAGAAGTTAAATAATTACCATGACACACGTAGTACACCCATTCTCACATCGCCTCGGCATCATCCGTGACTGGAAGAGTCGCTGGTTCGGCAAGGACAGAAATCTGTTTGTTGATCAACTTCGCGCGGATGTTTTGGTGCGTGCATGGCTTACAAAGAAACTTCGAGGTATGTTTGTTTCTGTCATTGAAATTGAACGAAGTGAAAAGCAGTATCGTATCATGATTCACACATCACGCCCAGGTATGATTATCGGTCGTGGTGGAGATGGCATTGAAAAACTTCGAGCAGGTCTTAAGAAGGAAATGCATCGTTTGAAGATTATTGTTCCTCAAGATGTGAAGCTTGATATCGTTGAAGTGGCAAATCCTGAAGCTGATGCTGCGATCGTTGCTGCGATGGTTTCTGAAGGTATTGAAAAGCGTCTTCCTTTCCGTCGTGTGCTTAAGACAACAATTGAAAAGGTAATGGCAAATCGTGATGTACTCGGGGCACGTATCCAAGTGTCTGGCCGTTTAGGAGGTGCGGAAATGGCGCGTCGTGAACAAATCAAGCGCGGAGGTATCCCACTTCAAACACTTCGTGCTGATATTGATTTTGCACGCGAGAAAGCCCACATGACGTACGGCGTTATCGGTATTAAGGTTTGGATTTATCGTGGTATGAAGTTTGATCAGAAGACGACAAATAGGACCCCAAAGAGAGAAAAGTAATTGAAAGATAATTAACTAAAAACGTATGCTATTCCCAAAGAAAGTAAAACACCGAAAGTGGCACACCCACAGACTCTCAGAAGAGAGGCAATTTAAACCTGACACTCGTGGTATCAGTGTATCTTTTGGTTCTTTTGGGCTTAAAGCTGAAACTCCTGCTCGCGTTGCATCAAATCAGATTGAAGCTGCACGTCGTGCAATGACCCGTCACGCCGGCAAGACTGCAAAAGTATGGATTCGTATCTTTCCTGATCGTCCAGTTACCAAAAAAGCTGCTGAAGTACCGATGGGTAAAGGAAAGGGGGATCCAGATCGATACGTTTTTCAGGTTCGTCCTGGTCGCATCATTTTTGAAGTTGATGGTGTTAGCGAAGAAGTCGCTCGCGAGTCTCTTCGTAAAGCTGGGACTAAACTTCCTATCAAGTGCCGTATTGTTGCCCGCTCATAAGCACATAAATTACCATGAAATTTTTTACTACCACCAAGAAAACACAGCCAGTTAAAACAAGGAAGACACTTACTGGTGTTGTTGTTTCTGACAAAATGGACAAAACTGTTGTTGTTGATGTCTCTCGTTTCGTTGCACACAAGAAGTATGGCAAGTACTACAAGGTAAACAAGCGTTACAAGGCACATGATGAAAATAATACCTACAAAGTAGGTGATAAGGTTACCATCGAAGAAACTCGTCCGATGTCAAAGGACAAACATTTTACTGTTATTGCTTCCAAGTAGGCGAAACACATTAGCAACGTTAACTAAAAAACCATGATTCAAGCAGGAACAAACGTAAAAATCACTGATAACTCCGGAGCAAAGTTCGGACGCGTGTTTAAGATTCTTGGAGGATCTAAGCGTCGCTACGCTTCACTTGGGGACATGGTTGTTCTTTCTGTTAAGGTTGCTGAACCTCGCAAGCAGACAAAAAAGAAAGACGTTGTCTATGGTGTTGTTGTCCGAACGGTTAAGCCTTTTCGTCGCGATGATGGTTCATACATTTCATTTGACGATAACGCTGTTGTTTTGGTTGATAAGACAAAAAAGGAACCTAAAGCAGGGCGTGTGTTCGGGCCAATTCCTCGTGAACTTTCAATGTCCGGTGTTGATGGTTACAAGAAGATTGCATCGCTAGCACCAGAAATTATCTAAATTTTAATACTACATATATGCACGTAAAGAAAGGAGACAATGTTATCGTAATTGCCGGAAAAGAAAAGGGAAAGAAGGCCGTTGTTGCACGTGTACTTCCTGCACAAGACAAGGTAGTCCTTGAGGGATTAAATATGGTGAAAAAGCATATGCGTCCTAAGAAACAGGGAGAGAAAGGGGGTATCGTTTCAATCCCTCAACCGATTCATGTTTCAAACGTGAAACTCGCCGACAAGAAAAAGAAAGAAGTTAAAGTCGTAAAAGAAAAGAAGGCTACAGCAAAGAAAGTTACAAAAGCAAAGTAGAAAAAGAAAAGCAAAATCCAACCTTTCTGGTTGGATTTTGCTTTTCTTTTCGCTATGATGTAGAGTTCTCTTTGGGTATCGGATTGAAACGAAATGAAAGGAATTCATCTTGAAAAAAACGAACCGGAAGCATCATGGCGAGGAATGTAATTCGGAAGAAAGGTTCCGCGCAGCATGTTCGCATGTGCGGTACACGCTAAGAAGAGTACGGGACGTACTCAAGAACAAAGCTTCATACGAAGATTTGAAGAATGCAAACGGCATAGGTGTGTCGCTCTATGGAGACTTAAGCGAATTGCTTCGTATTAGTGCCAAGTGGCGGGCACCTGCTTCCGATGAAGCGTATGCACTTCCGATCTACGATGCGCTTGACCAAGCACACAAGGAGACTTTCGGTGATAACCGGAAGTGGAACCGCGAAAGCGCATCACGAGAGGTCGATATGACCACCAGGAAACTTCTCACGAAGTTAAGGTGTAACAAGTTTTGCTTCGACGTTGCTGACAAGGCACGTGAAGATAACATCCCCGGTAAGGTGTCTGTCACGATTCACCCGGAGCCAGTAATTCCGTCAGCGCATGAAATGTTTTCTTTCCTGGTTTTTCTGGAAGAAGCGAGCAAGCGATTGAAGGTTTGACTTACAAGGGCGGAGTGATTCCTTTTGTTATGCATCCGTTACGCGGAAGGCCTTGGCCTTCCGCGTTTTACTTAGGGAAGATATCAACGAGTTCGTTTGAATGGTAAAACTCTCCCGCAAGAGAACCGAAACTGTACCCAGTTCCTTCTATGGTAATTAAAGCGCCACCACTTTTTGGATTCATGTTTGGTTTTGAGTATTTAAAACCTATATTGAAAAGTGTGCTTAGAATTTCTGGTCGATTAGAAATATTGTGTCCAGCATTTTTCCATTGTATTTCCAATTGTTTTAAGTGAAGCCCAGCATAGAGGTATGAGTAGTGGCGATTATCTTCATCAATAATACGCATAAAGCGCTCTTCACCATGGTTTTCTGTTTTGAAATCAAGTAAGTGTTCATACTCTTTTCCGAGATAGAAAGGAGAGGATTGGTCTTTTAAGTAGTTCTCTACTTGAATTGCTGTTTCCTCTTTAATACCAATTACGCCCCACGAAAATTGACTTTGGACACCAAGTATTTTAAGTGGAGCAAAGACCGTTTTGAAAAGCTCTCTATTTGTTGTAAAGAGACGCAACTGTTCAACTGCCACCTGTGCAACAATTAATCGAGGATTAACCCCAGCCTGTTTGGCGGCTTCTTTAATAACATGCTCATCCTTTCTCAGCGCTTCTTCTATTGTTTGCCACTCCTCAGTTGCTTCCCAGGGAAGCTTTTTTTGAACTGGTGTTGTTGATGCCCAAACAACATTTGTTTCCATGTAGCCACTCTTTAAAAAAGCTTCTCGTTGTTCGTCGATCGTTCCCCATTCATTCGTAATGCCAAATTTTATAGCAAAAAAACCACTCGTTAAAATAAAACCAATGAGAGCAAAGAAATAAATTACAGAGCGAAACAGGATTTTCATGTTCATAGTATAGTATCACAATCTCATAAAAGTCCCCGTTTACAAAAGACATTTTTTGTAGTAGAATTGTGCCTACACTAGTAAATAAAAGTGTATATCCAAGATATGCACGAAAGGGGAAGCGTATAACGTTGGGTTTATACCCACCAATCGTACCCCTCAATAAAAGTATGTCAAAAAGTAGTTTTGTCGGTGTTGTTGAAAAACAAAAGGCTTCATTTGAAAATCTTTCAAAGAAGTTTGGCTACAAGAATGCCATGGCTGCGCCAAAGCTTGTAAAAGTTACGGTCTCAGTTGCGACAGGTTCATATATTAAGCGTGATCGTAAGTTTAATGAACTTGTGATGGATCGTTTAGCAAAGATTACCGGCCAGAAACCAACCCTTCGTAAAGCAAAGAAAGCCGTTGCATCATTTAAGACTCGCCAAGGAGACTTGATTGGAGTATCGGTTACGCTCCGTGGGGCTCGCATGTTTGGGTTTTTGGATAAACTCTTAAATGTAGCGCTTCCACGCACCAAAGACTTTCGTGGAATATCCAAGACATCGGTAGATAATATTGGAAATATTACCTTTGGTATCAAAGAACACACGATTTTCCCAGAAATTCATGATGAAGAACTAAAAGATGTTTTTGGTATGGCGATCACCCTTGGAACAACGGCAAAAACTAAGGATGAAGCGACAGATTTCTTTGAATTAATTGGAATTCCATTTAGGAAAGCATAGGAATATAGTAAAAAGCAATAAGAAAATAGGGTACGCCTACGGCGTGCCCTATTTTCTTATCCACTAAAAACCAAGACGGGGGTAGTAGTACGATGCTACACTTAATACCATATGAAAAAATTAGCCATTTTGTTTCTTACCCTATTATCAGGTCTGTCTTTATCATTTGCCCAGGTTG
>JAUPVR010000025.1 GCA_030916895.1 Patescibacteria group bacterium | reverse complement strand
CGATAATCTTTTCTGCTTGTTCAACAGTGTGAGCAGTCAAATCTTTTAATTTAATTTCTGCAATTTCCTTAATCGCAGCTTTTGTAATTGTCCCTGCTCCACCTTTTGAATTTCCCTTTGCAACATTTGCCTTCTTCATGACAAGCGAGGTTGCTGTTGGTGTCTTAATAACGAAATCGTAGGTACGGTCTTCGTATACATAGATACGAACCGTGAGTGGCCCCTGTTGTCCTTGTGTTGCTGCGTTAAACTTGTTAACGAAGTCACCAATCTGAACACCAGCTTGACCAAGTGCAGGCCCAAGAGGAGGAGCTGGCGTTGCCTTTGCTGCCTCGATTTGAACTTTTACGTACTTTGTAATTTTCTTGTCTGCCATAATGTAAGTTTTGCTATTCTACCACGAAATAATCTTATTTTCAAGCCTATATTTTTATATTTTCTTTACTTGAAGGAAGTCGAGTTCAACCGGTGTCTCACGACCAAACATGTTCACAAGCACCTTTAGCTTTCCACGGTTTTTATCAACCTCAGAAACCTTGCCTTCAAAATCCTTAAATGGACCCTCAGTGATAGATACAAGCTCACCTGGGTTAATAGAGATTTCATGCTCAACCTCACCTGTCTTCATGCGAGAGAAGAGATAGTCAATTTCTTTTTGCGTAAGAGGAACCGGTGTCGTGCCAGCGCCAACGAAACCAGTAACTCGTGGCGTATTACGCACAACGAACCAACTGTTATCATCAACAACCATATCGACGAGAACATACCCTGGATAAATTTTTTCCTCAACCTCAACACGCTTTGTACCTTTTACTTTAATTTTCTTTTCAGTAGGGACAACAACGTTAAAAATTCTGTCTCCCATGCCGAGTGACTCAATACGTTGTTTAAGGTTACGAAGTACGGCATTCTCATAACCACTGTAAGTATGAATCGCATACCAATGTCGCTCTCCTGTTGATTCTTGTTTAGCCATAGTAGTTTAGAAAAATAAATTAAGCGAGAATTTTTGCAAGAAGTGACTTCAAACCAAAATCAGCACCACCTAAGACAACTGCAACAATAATCGATACAACAACAACAAGTGTAGTAAAGGTGATTGTTTGTGTTGTTGTTGGAAACTTAACTTCCTTAAGTTCTTCTCTGGTTTCTTTCAAATATGATTTGATACTCATGGTGGTTTGATTTACGTAAAGCTTATTCTAAAAAACGCCCCCGAACTAATTCAGAAAGGCATCTTGATAGTATCCATTATACCGCAAACATTAGGAAAAGTCAACACCTACTAAAAATAAAGGCGCACCTTCGGTGCGCCTTTATTTTAAGAAGCGTTTTCTACTATTTCTGAAAAATCCGTTTTATTTTACTTGTTAATATTTACCAACCTCACAACCATAACCTTAAGAACAACATAATGTACGACCGCTACTACAAAAAGCCACCTTAAAAAAGAAATCACTAACGGGTCAGAAAAAATTGGGTCTCCATTGATGACTGGAATTCCAGCCACAATAATGGCTCCCAAAAAAAGAAATACCGAAGAAAAAACTGTCGTTGTTTTCCCGGCAGTAATGTTTCTTATGTCTGATTTTATACAGGTATGCCAGACCGCTAAAGAAATTAAAATAATAGATACAATTAAATTAATCAAAATACTATCTTCTCTAAAATCAGAAAAACTAACAGCAACACGAATAGCAAACTGGATTGGAAATAAAAGTATATATTTTAAGAGAACACTTCCAACAAACTGTTGCGTAGATATAATTGGTTTCATGACATTAATTATATACCCAGTATTCCAAAATAAAGGCGCACCTTCGGTGCGCCTTTATTTTTAGTGTATTTTAGAACTTAATCTAGCGTATAGGTAATTGTAACCCGCGCCTTAATAACACTTTCTCCTTGTGGAACAGAAACTGAATCTCTTGCTACACCGGCACTCATAACAGACATTTCTGCTTTGTAATACATTGGTGGCTGGTACCCTCCGTCTTCATTGTATTGACTAATAGCACCAAGTGACACGCCAAGTGATGATGCAGTTCTCTTTGCCTTTGCTTTTGCATCAGCAATTGCTTTTTCTTTTGCATCAGCCTGAACTTTGTCCATATCATCAACCGTAAAATCAGGACCGGTGACCTCAGTAATGTTTGCCGTACCAATTGCTCCTAATACATCCCCCGCCGTATCAACCTTACGAACTTTTATTTGAATTGTATTTGCTACATCGTAGCCGACGAGAGTATTCTTTCCTTGTGGGCAAGGAACAGTAATACAGTAAATCTGATTATACTCATATTTCGGATTAACGGTATACGAAAGTGTTTTAATATCTTTTTCTGCAACACCCAACTTTTTAATCGCAGCAAGTGCCTCCTTTACTTTTGCTTCAGTTGCCTTCTGTGCTTCAGGAACAGTCTTTTTTGTTTCGCGAACAGTGAAGGTAATCGTTGCAATATCAGGCACCGCTGTAACTTCACCTTCGCCCGTTACCGTGATTGTCGGCAACTGGCCGTTTGCATGCTTCCATGACTTATATTCCGTCACTGACATAGCCAGTGCAAGGAGCGCAATGGCAGCAAGTGCAACTGATCCTGTTAAAAATGCATGTTGTTTGTAATTTGTTTCCATAAATCTTTCTCTATTGATTGCAATTAATGTTTAATAATGTTTTATTGTAAAACTAAATGAATAATCTGTCATTAGTATACATGTAGCCCATAAGGAGGAGAATGGTGAGAATAAGCAGTGTCACAATAAATGCAAGACTTATATCCGTTCCCGTAAGCGGTTCTGTGGGATCAAATACGTACCTTCTCGGAATAACCCCTGTGTCTGGGATGTGTACAAGTTCATCTTTATGGACTTCAAGAGGTTTTTGTCTTGTTTCTTGTTCTGGTATTTTTTCTCCATGAAAAATATCCTTGTACGTTGAGAACGTGAGTACTTGTGGAGAAGATTCGAAAGGTTTAAGCGGAAGTTCTGCTGGAATCTGCTGTTCCTGTTTTACAGCCTTCTCCTCTTCGTAATGAGCTTCTAGTAAATGGTGTTCGTCGATGTTATGCGCAGAGATCTCTGGAGTCATGTCTCTAAAGAGCATCACTCCCTCATCAATGTGTGCATGATCCCAGTTTGCTGCCTGAAGTAATACAATGAGTCTCTCTTCTGTGATTCCGGGATTCAGTCTGACAATTGTTTCAATCGCATTTTTAACATCAAACAGATTCATTTATCTTATTTCTTCTTTGCAGGCGTCGAAGTAGCTGGTTGTTCAAGTGACTTCAAAAACGCTTCGAGATCTGCATTACCAGGGTTTCGATTAAGAAGTTCATTACCGATAATCTTTGCCTGTTCTGCAAGAGGCGCATTTTGTGGATCAACCCTACTCCAATCACGAAGAACAAGAGCCAAGAAGTAAGCGATATTTTGGTTATTTTGATCAAGCTGGAGACCTCTCTGAAGAGCAAGCGCTGCGTTTTGGTAATCCTGCTTTGCATAGAGGAGAAGACCGGCTTGAACATAGACATTAGGATCATTTGGTGCTGCTTGCACTGCGCCTATTGCGTATGTAAGTGCTTCATCCAACTTCTGCTCCGAAGATTCAAGCTGACTCATAAGGAAGAGTGCGTCTGCAAAATTCTGTTTCTTCTGAAGTGCTTCTGTTAGTTTGAGACGAACACCTTCACGAGACCCGGCTGATGCTTCAAGACGAGCTGCAATAACGTAGAGGAACGGATTTCCTGGGTAGAGTTTAATTGCTTCGTCGTATGACTTCTTTGCGTTTGTGTACCCACCCTCTTTATCAAACGGAATAGCAAGCTCATATGCACGACCAAGAGAAACGTAGTTCTGGTAGTTGCTTGGGTTGCGTGTTACTGCTGCCTTACCCATATCAACCGCAAACTGTGCTTCTTTAAGGTATGCCTCTCGTAGCGCGTCCTGGCTTGATGTGGCCGTTGACACTAATTCACGTTCAGCTGCGATCGAATGCTCAACGAGGGTTCGATAAAAACCATCGTATGCATAAATAGATATTGCTTTATTGAGAAGCGCTCTTGCTTCTGGTGTTGGTCCTTTTTGGTTAAGTTCTGTTTGTGCTTGATTGTAAACCATGAAGGCACGAGCTTTGTTTACCGTAAGTGTGCCCTGAACGACAAGAATAAGGGCGATAGGAATAAACAGGAGAGCAACTTTCTTGCTTGAATAGTTAACACCAAGTGGCATTTTTGCAATACCAAAACCTGCAACAACCATCCAAAGAATGAGCATTGAGTAGGTAAAAGGTACAAGAACAGAAACAAGTGGGAAGTAGAGGAGCGTGAGCGCAAGGAGACCAAGTATCATGTGTTCCCTTTTTTCTGTTGCGCGCATGTAAAGACGAACAGTAACGTAGAGCGAGCCAAGAACAAGGAAAAGGAATGCTAGTGTACCAACAACGCCAATCGTTGCGAGGAATGTTGTGAGTGTCCCCGATGCTTGGTTGAAATCAACACTAAAGAACTGTGATTGGAGAACACTTACTGGGCGGTAGAGTTGCCATGCATATGCGTAATCACCAGCCCCGATACCAAAGACACCATTATTGGTAAGTACTTGAGATGCAACTTCAAATGAACTTGAAAGATTAGGACGAACATCTCCTTGATATGCAATTGTGAAGAGAAGGAGAATGTACACAAGCGCACCAGTTAGAAGGGGAATTTTGAATTTAATGTGATGTGATGATCTGCGGACGTAAATGAGAATTGCAAGAACGAAGATACCAATGTATGCCGCAAGCGAAAGAGAGCTTGTGAATGCTAGAAAAACCTTGGAAATCACCTGTCCTAAGGACGCTGAAAGGATAAACACGAGAACAAACAAGAAGGCAGAAACACTAAGAACTGCGACAAGAATTTTCTTTAACATGTCACGAAATCCTTCTGGAAGCGTTCGGACAAGGTACATAACCGCAGGAAGTGCAAGGAGAGAAGCCGCAACAAAAGCGTTGATGCCGTCACCGAAGAATACCACCTGTGGCTCTCGTGAAAATACTGCCGAAAGAATAACTGAGATTGAGAACACTGAATATGCAATCAGCTCGAAACGAGAGATTGGATGCCATGTTCTGTTAATTGTTGCAGAGATAACATATGCAACGAGGGCAACAGCGATCGCTGAGATAACCACCATATAGTAAGATACGTCCGGAGAAAATATGGTTGTTGGAATAAAGAACAAAGGCGAACCGATAGCAACGAATGCCGTTGCATACTGATAAACAAGGGTAAGAATTCTAGCTAATGTTTTCATACGTTGTAAATAATAAATAGATAAAACAAAATTACGTTCCGCTTAATGACCAATAATAACAAAGCGTTCCTATAGTATACCTTTCCTGCAGACGGTGTCACTGTGGACATAGGGAACAACTGGGAATTAAATTTTCGTTATATACTAGAAGGTATATGGAACCAACCTCAACAACCACCGCACCACAAGCCCAAGAGCCTATTGTTGTACCTATTCCTATGGCACCACCATCAACTCCCCCTACTCAAACAGAAGAAGGTCCGGTAATTGTAGAAATTGTTGAAAAAATACCTGGTGGGTATTCATGGACGAGACATCTACTCCTTGTCGTTCTCATTCTCCTTTCCGTTATCATCATCGCCTCACTCATCTACCTAAACGGCAAGAGTATCTACCAGTATGGACTCTAGTTCTGGTGTATCTTCTCTTTTTACCGCCCTTGCGCAAAATTTTGATGGTGATATAGATACATCGACACGAGCAAGGTCTCTTGGAAGCATCGATTCTTCTTTTGTTGTCGTCCCCCCTCAAGTAATTATCTTTCCAAAATCTCTTGATGATTTTGGAAAGATTTTTTCGTTTGCTAAGGAATATCGCATCCCTATATCTGTGCGTGGATGTGGTACGAGCACATCTGGCGGATCTCTTACTGAAGGAATACAGATAGACATGACGCGATATTTTTCCAAAGTAGAACGTGTCAATATAAAAAATAATACCGCAA
>JAUPVR010000011.1 GCA_030916895.1 Patescibacteria group bacterium | reverse complement strand
TGTTGGCGCAAGTGAAACATGGGTCTTCAAATTTGATCTTATTTACACCAACTCAAGTAACGCAACTCCAGACTTCGCAATGTCAATCTTAGGTGCGTCAGGTTGGACTTGTAACTATACTATAATGACAAGCGATACAGGCGCTGTTGGTGCTCAAGGGTCGGACTGTGATAATGCACCAACCACTGTAAGTATTCAACCAGCGGACGACAACGGTATTGAACAAGCAATCACTATTCAAGGACGCATTACTTCAACAACTGCTGGGACTGTTCAGCTTCGTTGGGCACAACGTGTAAGTAGTGGTTCAGCGGTTACCATTTATCAAGGCAGTCAGGTAACTGCACAAAAAGTTGGAGGTGTGGACTTGGCGGAAATGTACTATAGTACCGATCCACTTATTGAGCCTGGAACTGTTGTTCGCCTAGACAGTTCAATTCCTGGGGGGGTACAAGTAACAACAACCGCTTATGATCGAGAAATATTTGGTGTTATTTCAACGCGACCAGGGTATGTACTTGGTGATAATTCAACAAACGCAACGGACACCCCAGTACTTGTCGCGCTTGCCGGTCGTGTCCCAGTTAAGGTTTCTACGGAAAATGGAGAAATTAAGCCAGGGGATTTGCTTACATCAGCATCGATCCCAGGATTTGCAATGCGTGCAACAAAGGCAGGAAATATTATTGGTCAAGCGATGACAGGAGTTTCTTCTACAAACGCAACAGGTACGGTAACCATGTTCATTAAGCCAGGGTATGCAAATGGTACCGACGCACAAGATCTTCTTGCACGTGATACAAATGCCTCATCAACTGAAGGACAACCAATTGCAACCAGACTCTTTACACAATTTGTAAGTCAGGTAAATAACTTTGCTTCAACAACATCAGGTCTTTCAGAAGTTTTGGCTGACAGGGTAGGGGCTGCGCTTGAAATCATCACACCAAAACTTCTTACAAATGAAGTGGCGACTGAAAAAATTACAAGCGCAACAGGAAATGATGTTACGATTGAACTCACAAGTGGAAAGAATTTTAAACTCCAAGCAATTGTTGCTGGAACCTCAACCGCAACAACAACAGCAACGCTTGCAACCTTTGACACACTAGGCAATGCTGATTTCGCTGGAAATCTTTCTGCAGAAGATATCTTTGCTCGAGGTAATCTCTCAGTTGATAGTCTTCTTACTATCGGTGCCGGTGGAATCCAATCAAGTGGTAACACAGCAATTGACGGAAACTTCTTTGTTGGAACAACAACAGGAGTAACACTCTTTGCAAATGCAGAAACTAAGCAAGTTGGTGTTGGAACAACAACAGGCGAAGCAACGCTTTATGTACAAGCAAATGTAAACGATAATCCATTCATTGTCGCTTCTTCATCGGGTGAAAATTTGTTTGCGATAAATGCAAACGGAAATGTTGCTATTGGACAAGCAACATCATCCGCGACACTTTCAGTACAAGCAAATAGCGCAACAAATGATGTGCTTAGTATTATTTCACAAAATGAAAATAACCTCTTTACGGTTTCTGCGACCGGGAATGTTGGGTTTGGTACATCAACACCTGTTGCTCGTGCAGATATTTGGGGTAATGTAAATATCGCAACAGGAAGTGTTGCAACGCTTTTTGTAAATACCGCAACAGGTGTTGTGGGTATTGGTAATAATGGTACAGCACTTGATGATGAAAAGCTTCGTGTATCAGGCCGTATTCGCGCAACAGGGTTTGATGTTGACTCTGCTGCAGACTTGGCTGAAAACTTCCCGGCAGAAGAAGCTGTTGATCCAGGAACGGTTGTAGCATTTAGTACCTCAACAGTTGCTTGGAGTGCTGGTTCTGATCCAGATAACACCGACGATGTCTATCAAATGAGCATGGTGCGTAAGGCAAATGACGGACAAGAAGCAATCGGTATTGTGTCTACAAATGCTGGTATCGTTTTGGGTAAGCGTGTTGCAAACGCAGTACCTGTTGCATTTGCTGGTCGTGTTCCAGTGAAGGTGTCTCTTGAAAATGGAGAGATTAAAACAGGAGACTACCTTACTGTTTCAGAGACTCGTCCAGGATATGCAATGAAATTAACAGGAGAGGGGCGTTCAATTGGACGAGCAATGTCTAATTCAATCGATGGACGTGAAAAAGTCCTTGTACTTGTTGAGAATGGTTATCAAAAAGTTGATCTTAATGGTCGCCTAGCATCAACGACAGCAATGCTCACCATGGGAAACATTGATCTCAATGCAAATGGGGTAGCAATTTACAATATTAAATCTCTTGCGTCAGCAAACGGTACCTGGAGTATTGATGAAAATGGTCGCATTACTGCAAAAGAGCTTTGTGTTGGTGATAATTGTCTTAATGGTGAGGGACTTGCTGATGTCATCGCAACGAGTAAAAAGTCAGGATCACTCCAGGTTATTGGAAATTACACCTATATTCTAAATGCAAAAGCACAGACACTTACCGTGCTCGATATTTCACAATCAGAAACGTCCCTCATCGCAACAATTAATGTTCCAGAAAAAGTGACATCAATGTCATCGTCTGGAAGTTATATTTATCTCACAAATGATGATCTTTCAAAGATTATTCTCATCGATATTGGTATCCCAACTAATCCAACAATTGCTCGTATTATTGATACTGGTACCGCATCACCACAAGCAACACAACTTACAGAAGGAACATCAACAACGACTGACGAAACGGCGGGAAATACATCGTCTACAACGGATGTAACTGCAACAACAGGTACAAGCACCTCTCCTATTGATACAACAGTAGGGGGAACAACAGGGTCAACAACAGACAGCACATCTACAGCAGTTGACCAAACAGCGACAATTGAAACTGACGCAACCTCAACAATAGACACAATAACACCGGTTGATTCAACGGCGACGAGTGACACAACAATAGATTCTACAAGTACCACCGAAGAGATCGTTCCAACGTCACCCGTTGTTGATCCAACTGCAACATCAGACCAAAACCCTTCAGATGTAGTTCCTTCGGAGACTGAAACTACCACATCAATTTAATGTATTAACAAAGTATATAAAAATCTTTATGGTATTATTAAACTAAAGAACTAAATCTCCACCATGTATCAACTTCTCCTTATTATGGCACTTCTTCTATCAGTTGGTGGCGCACTGGTTACTTCTATTTCTCGTGGTTCTGTTGCACGTGCCTATACATCACTTTCATCACCAACAACGTTCGATGTTGTAGAAGATGATACCGTTAAAAGAACATTTGAACTTGCAGAAGCAGACTCTAAAGATGATTCACTGGTTTCTGCGGTATTTAAATCAATAATTGGGGTTGAATCTGAAGTAAAGGCAAGCCCAATGCTCACAAGAACCATTACCGGAACCTATGCTTGTGACACTGCTTCAACCACAACAAATCCTCCATGTGAAAATACATATATTTTTGTATTTAAACCAAACACCGCTGCCGTTCTTCGTATCGAAGCGACCGATGGAACTATAACAACAACCCAAGTTGGAACATGGTTCCTTAACGACGAAGGACAGATTGTTGCCACGCTTTTTGCTGACGGTGAGGGGAGGTTTGAAGAAGAGAGAAGGTTTACACTCCTACGTGGCAGAAAGGCACAGCTCATTACTATTGAATATCCGCATGATTTTTATCCAAACATAGTAACTGGGGTATTTAAATTCGTAAAGAAATAATCTTTTAGTTTAATTGCTTTTAGATGTTAGTGGAAGCTCAGTTCCAAAACCATCAGATGTGTATACGCGCGATTCTTCATTAATTCTTAAAGACTGATGTTGGTTACAAGAAAAGTATGCGAGCGTTGTTGTTCCTGTTATACCAAAACCTGGTGTAGCAAGAGCAATAAATATTTTTTTAAGAGAGGCGTTGACCTCAGCTTCTAAAATGAAAGGAAAATCTTTTTCATTAATAATTAGATTCTCACAGGACTCGCCATCTTCATAATCAAGGACAACATACAGGGCATTAACAGGTATATCTGAAGGAGAAAAGACGACATTAAATGTTTGAGGATATTGTTTGTCTTGATTGGTAGATGTAATCATGAGACTACCCCCCGAATATGAAGCAAAAAGAGGGGGTAGAGAAATGGTAAAAAAAAGTAAAGAAACGACAATCGGAAAAATCGGAGATAAGAGTCTTGCTTTCATTGCACGGCTAACCCTACTACAAGGGGAAGCGGTGGTCAAACAAAAAAGAAACCCGCAGTAGTCGTAATAATCAAAAAGTACCTAGTTTTAGGTACTGAGGGGGCACCTTCTTTTCTATGTTTAATGTCGCACAATATATCTTTTACGACATACTATAGTAAAATAAAGCATAGTATATAAACATTTGCCTCTCACACAAAAATTCAAGTATTACCCCTCTACATTTTTATAATATGTTTTACTTAAACTTTGTAAACACCATCCAAACACCAATAATGATCCCTACTAGAAGTATAGTAAATAAAATAAGTACGAAGGCTGGTATTGTAAATTGAATCATAGAGATGGGTGTAGTTTTAATGGTCAGAACCCCGAAAGTCCTTTTTCTAAGTTTATCATAGGTATGACAACGGATTAAGGTAGCCTGCCCTAGGTGCAAGTGGCATAATCATGTATGTACCGCACACCTTACTTTTGTACTCTGTCGGGCCTGAAACATGAACCGAGTCGGACGCATATACGGTGAAGTGTAAGTGTGGACCAGTACTGTATCCGGTGTTACCTGAGAGTCCAATTTTTTGTAAGGCTACAACGGCGTTACCAGAAGAAACATCAATCCTTGAGAGATGCGCGTAGAGTGTTGTTAAACCATTTGAGTGTTTGATGAGCACCCATTTACCGTACGAGACTCCTGAACATTGCTTGTCTGTATCACCGGTACCAACAACGATACCAGACTGTGCCGAAAGTATCGGTGTTCCAACAGGCACAGCAAAATCGACCCCATTATGCCCAAATCCGTTATAAACCTGCGGGTTTTGGCTGGCGAAAGGTGTATTTCCAAAATATTGGGTGATGGTCACCTTAGGTACTGGCCACTTGAGAACCCCCTTTCCGTATTTAGGAAGTTTTGATGCATCGACAAAAACTTTTAATTTTGATTCAACATCAGATAATTCTTGTTCAAGTCGCTGTTTCTTTTTCTGTCGTTCGCTTAAGAGTTTTTGATATTCAGATTCTTTATTTTTTGTAACCGTTAGAAGCTTTGCTTTTTCAGAACTTGTCTGTTCTACAGTAGACTTCTGATCGGCTAGTGTTTCGTTTAGGTTTTCAAGTTGTTTTTTACTTGTTTCATAAGCAACTTTAGTTACTTCAAGTTCATCTTTTGAACCTTTCAAGTCACGAACTCGCGCGGTTATTTCTTTAGATACACTACTACTTTTTTCTATTAAATCGAGACCGTCTGAAAGTTTTGCACCTTTTGTTAACGTTTCAAGAATCGGTGAAGTCATCTCTTCATCTTGGTGAAGCCGCCTTAATATCTCTTCTAACGCCTCACTGTTCCTTTCAATTGTTTTTTTTGTTATAAAAATTTTGCTCTCAGTATCGGATATTTTTTCTTTTGCAGATTTTATCTTAAGGAGAGTTCTTGATATTTCTTTTGAAAGAACAGCTCTTCGTGCTTCGAGGTTTGCGAGAGCTTGTCGCAGGGTCTTTGCTTCCCCTTGAGTATTTTGAATCTTTGAGTTGTACGCTTCAATTTCATCATCAAGTGCTTTGATTTGAAGTGATAACGCATCAACATCAGCCCTTAATTGATCTGCTGTTTGTGCATATACAAGAGGAAGAGTTGGTTGGAATATGAGTATTGAAAGAAGAAAAAAGAAAATTTGCATAAGGTACTATGTCTATGCCTTCAAAGCACCTATTGCGGAATTTATTCTTGCAAGAGATTCTTCTTTTCCTAGGTATGCAATAAGAGAAAATGGGTCAATTGATTTTTCTTTTCCAGAAAGTGAAACACGAAGTGGCCAAAGAACATTTCCTCGCCCCTCCGTATCAGCATACGGCATAATACAAGATTTAACCTCATCGGGAGTGCCAGAACTCCCCTCTTGTATACGTGTTAAAACGTTGGTCAAGTACTCAATAGTTTTTTCTTTTGAGGTATCCTTCCATATAAGTTTTTCAGGAACAGGCACCGGTCGTTCAAGAAATAGTCGAAATTCCTCTTGCTCCACAGAAAGTAATTCTCCGTAGAAAGATATTCTATCTACAATAAGAGGTCTTAATTTTTTTAAAAGCTCATCTCCATACTGTGGCATAAACTTTTTTATTTGAGATAGCTGTACCTCGTCGCCCTGTTTACGAATGTGTTCCTTGTTCATCCACAAAAGTTTTTCTTCATTGAACATTGCCCCAGACTTGTGTATTTTTTCAATACTAAAAGCCTCTATGATTTCACGGGGTGTCATAATCTCCTTGTCCCCTCCTGGGTTCCAGCCTAAAAAGGCTAAGAAATTTACAAGAGCTTCTGGAACATAGCCTTCATTGCGATAGTCTAAAATATCCTTAGCGCCATCTCGTTTACTTAATTTTTTTGTGCCCTCGGCCCCTAAAATCGGTGGGAGCGTTACGAGTATTGGGGGTGTGATACTAAGAGCTTCATAGAGTGCTAAAAATTTTGGCACAGAAGCGATAAACTCATCTGCTCGCATGATGTGGGTGACCCCCATCTCCAGATCATCAATAATATGTGCGAAGTTATATGTTGGGTACCCGTCGCTTTTAATAAGAATGAAATCATCGAGAGCTTCAGGTCCAGCGTGTAATTCACCTCGTACAGCGTCATGCCAACGAGATTCTTTTATTTCTTTTATTTTAAAACGAAGAGGTTTTGTTCCATCCCATGTTCCAATTGTTTCTGGTCTATGGTCACGGAAAAGAAAAACTCTTTTCTCTTGTTCTGCTTTAAGGCGAAGCTCTGCAATTTCTTCTTCCGAGTACGGATCTGGGTATGCGTATCCTTTTTCAATAAGAATGTTCGCGTATTTTTTGTATGATTCAAGGCGCTTGGATTGAAGATATGGTGCATGTGGACCACCAATATCGACGCCTTCGTCCCAATCAATTCCTAACCACGTAAGTGACTCAATAATATGCGTGATTGAACCTTCCACCTCGCGCGCTTTGTCCGTGTCTTCAATGCGCAAAATAAAACGACCACCATGTTTTCTAGCAAATGCCCACGCATAGAGTGCGGTACGAACACCGCCAACATGCAAGAACCCTGTTGGGCTTGGTGCGAAACGTGTGACAATTTGTTTTTCTTGTGACATAGATTAATCGAGGTGGCTTAGACAAACGCGAATGAGTTCACGTGCAATAGTGATTGCCGCGGTACGTGAATTATCAAAAACTCCCATATGCGAAACCATCTGTTCATATTTATTTTTATCTTTAAGTATTAAATCAATTTGTTTTACTAAGATACTTTCCTGTAAGTTTTCTTCCTCCAAAACAGAAGCAAGTCCACGAGACGCAAACGCATAAGCGTTACTCGTCTGATCTCTGCTAATAGATCGAGGAATTGGAATTACAAGGATTGGTAATCTCCATAAAGCCATTTCGAACATGGCTGAACCAGCACGTGTTATGACAAAATCTGCTTTTGGGTAAAAGAGAGAAAGATCAATAAATCCTTCAGCGAAGTAGTGATCTTTAAATTCATGGTCTTTTAATTTCTCGCCCATAACTTTTTTAACATCCTCAGTATTTAAATCTCCTGTTTGATGGACAATATCATACCGTTTAAGGAGTTCAGGAACAGCTTCCAGGATAACGTTATTGATTCTCTGACTTCCTTGAGAACCACCCAATATGAGAAGAACCGGACGTTCTCTGGTTGGATACGTACGAGTAAATTTTTCTTCTGGTATTAGTTTGTCACGAATTGGTTGACCTGTAAGTGCGGTTTTTGTTTTATCAAAGTATTCCGCCGCTTCAGGATAAGAAATGGCAACACGTGAAGCAAATTTACCCGCCCACGTGGTTGTTCTTCCGGAGACGGTGTCACTTTCATGGATGATAACAGGAATCGAAAGGAGGCGTGCCGCAAGGAGGGTTGGGAAACTCGCATACCCACCCTTAGCAAAAACAACATCAGGATAGAGGTTATAGAGTTTGAAAATTGCAACAACACTACCGTAGAGTGTTTTAAAAAATCCTGTGAACGTTTCTAGTGATGGGTACAGGTGTAATTTACCAGCGGGCGTTTGTACAAATTTTACTTGGAGTTCAAAAAGAATTTTTTCATCATATGGTTTATCTGAAAAAAAATAAATATCTGGGCTAATTAATTTTTGTATAAAAACTTCTTTACGCACACGTTCAACCACCGCCATGAGCGGATAGAAGTGTCCTCCTCCTGCACCTGTAACAACAATTTTCATAAGTTTGATGTTTTAGATATTTGAAGCAAAACGCCTAGTTCAAATAGGGTAACCATAAGCGCTGTACCACCATGAGAAATAAGTGGAAGCGGAACTCCAGTTAATGGAAAAAGTCCAAGCATGGACATGATATTAATCGTTGTTTGCGTCAGGACAATTGTGACAATACCAATACCAAGGAGTCTCGCAAATTGAGACTCAGCATTCAGGGATATCATGTACCCCCGTATACCTACTATAGCATACAAACTAAGGAGAAAAAGGACTCCAAGCATCCCCAACTCTTCTGCAGTAACAGCAAAAATTGAGTCCCCTATTGGTTCCGGTAAAAAGTTAAATTTTTGAACACTTTGACCTAATCCCCTTCCAAAAAGACCTCCCGAACCAATTGCTACAAGTGATTGATTAACTTGCCACGAAGCACCTCGCGGGTCATGCGTATCATTAAAAAATGTTTTGATACGTTCCATCATGTATGGTCGGAACGATACGAGTGTGGCAAAACCAATAATTGCGATAAATGCAATTATGCCAAGGTGTCGAAGGCGCGCTCCACCAACAAAGAAAACCGAGGTCCCCGCTGTCATAATAATAAGAAATGTTCCAAAGTCTGGCTGTGCAAGCATGATACTAGCAACTAGACCACTTCCAACAGCAAATGGGAGAAGTCCATACTTCCAAGAGCGAAAAAGGTGTCTGTTTTTTGAACACCAAAGGGCTACCGCAATCACAAATCCCATTTTCAATAGTTCGCTTGGTTGAAAGGAAACCGGGCCAAGATCAATCCATCTATGTGCACCTCCATGATAAATTGATAACCCTGGAACAAAAACGAGCGTTGTTGCAAGAAGTGCAAGAAAAAATAAATGATACCCAAAACGCTCGTAGAGTCGATACGGAATGATGATACCCAAACTTATCGCAATAACACCACCCAAGAGTGCAAAAATAAGTTGGTTTTTAATAATTGAGTAGAACTTTACTTCATTTGAAGCAAGTACCCCAAGAGCTGCGGAGCTAAAAGCGAGTAAGCCAAAAAAAAGAAGTACTGCTATGGTAATAAGGAGTGGCTTGTCTACTTTTTTTAACATAGACAACACAGACTAACTTATTACCACAAGAACAACCCCTAGGAGCGCACAAACATACGAAACAATCCAATAACGCATAGTAACGGTGTGTGCAGGCCAGCCCTTTGCTTGGAAGTGGTGGTGAATCGGGGCAACCAGAAATAATTTTCTTTTAAACGTTTTTTTCCAAACAAGTTGGAGAATAACAGAAAGCGTTGTCACAACGAGAGGAAGCGCAATAATTGGTAGGTATAAAACGGCGTCAGTCAAAAATGCGATAATTGCAAGAGCAAGAGTGAGCGCAAGCATGCCAGATTCTGAAAGATAGAATTTTGCTGGAGGAATGTTGTACCATAAAAATGCAAGTATTCCTCCGACGATAACAAAACAAAGTGCCGCAATGTTAATTTGACCATTCAAAAAAGCAATGAGTCCATAGGCAGTAAAGACAGCCGACATCACGCCACCAGAGAGGCCGTCAATGCCATCGATAACTCCTGTAGAAAAAACAGCCAAGGTGACAACGACAAAGAATAGTATAAAAATAAGACCACCAAGATAAATTGGACCATAAAACGGGAGATAAATCGAAGCAACACCAAGTTTTGCAAAAAACCACCAACCAGCAAAGAGACCAAGCGATGACACCGCAGCGAGGCGCACAGGGAATGAGAGTCCTCCACCGATGTAAGAATTTAATTTGCTACCAAACGCTTCGACAACGAGCAGGTCATCAATTGTTCCAACAAATGCTCCGACAATCATTGCGAAAATTGGAAGCCAGGTTTGATTTCTCGAAACGAAGTCAAGCTTATCTGAAAGCGGGTCGGGAAAAATGAACTGGAGTAACCAAAACAAAAATGTTGTTACAAAGACCGCAATCCAAACAACAGAACCACCTAATCGCGGTACAGGCGCT
The DNA here is from genome assembly GCA_030916895.1 of Patescibacteria group bacterium. Lineage (GTDB taxonomy): Bacteria > Patescibacteriota > Minisyncoccia > Phycocordibacterales > UBA5272 > UBA11704. The sequence goes on along the minus strand of JAUPVR010000011.1, from coordinate 13,106 downwards.
AAAACATCATTGTGAAGGGTCGCCGTAATGGTTGCCTCTTTCCCGTCAATTGTTTTCGAGACATTCCGTTTTTTCCAAAGCTTATGCTTATTTAAAAACGAGATAACAAAAGGAGAGGCCATAATTCCGACCCCGAAAGAGATAATTGCTGGAAAAATTACTTTTATAAAATCAGTCGTTGTCATACGCCTCTAGATAACCCTAGTATACCATAAAACAACCTTTTTTCTGTTGATAAATCGGCTTATTTTAGGCTTTGGAGAAGTGCTTTGTAGATGGTTTCAGCATCTTTAAATCTACCTTCGCGTGTTGAGCCTAAAACAATGATTGCTACAGGGCGTCCAAGGGAAATGTCGGTAATTATGGCCAGATTACCCCCCGCAAGGTCAGTAAAGCCTGTTTTTGAAGCTTCTATACCTAAAATGTTTGCCACGTCTTGATTTGTGTTTGGAATTCCTCTCACTGCCCCCTGTTCGGTCATTACGTTGGTTCGCGTGTGTGTGGTGGCATCCAAAATGTTTGGAAATTTTTTACGTGCCTCTGTCATCATGAGCGCCACATCGTATGCCGAGCCAAGACCACCTAATTGAATACCATTGTCTAACCCTGCTGGGTCACTGAAAGCAAATGTTTTTCCAATACTTTTCGCAAAAACATTCATTTGTGACACAAAAAGATCTTTACCAAAATAATTTGCAATGGCATTCATGCCGTCATTTGAAGAGAATGTAAGGGAGTACTTAAGGAGTTCATCTAAGCGCCACCCCTGGTTCTCTTGAAGACCCAAATCATAGTATCCGCGTAACTTTGAGTTCGCATTAATTGCAACTAAGGTTTCAGGGGGCGCCATTGATAGCGCGGTGAGCGCTGTCATTACTTTGGTTAAACTTGCAAGAGGAAGTGGCAAATTTTCATTTTTTGATGCAACGATTCTTTTATCAACAATGTCATACACAACGTATGCTCGTGCACTTACATCAAGAGCATTAAAAGCTTCATGTTTAAAAAAAATCGGAGGAACCGGTTTTTCTTGTATTTCTTTTTTGTATGCATCAGGCAGACGAAGCCCAACAGCCTTGTCCTCTATTGGTTCGGCAATCATTGCGATTAAGGTAAATGAAATAAGGCCCGCAATGTAAATGAGGCCGGTATGAATGTAATCTTTATGTGATCGTTTGTGTATCATACGTTACTGGTCACCTATTCTGCTCTCGCAAGTGCCAATTTTTCAAGCATTTCTTTTTTGATTGTTTCATACTCCGGCAATTCTTCAACCTTTGTAATGCCTAAGTATTGTAGAGCCTTTGATGAGAGTGTGCAGATTTCTCCATTTCTATCAATAAGCCCTCGTACGGTAAGTGTACGAATTGATTGGCTTGATTGTACGCCACGAATGAAAGAAATATCTTGTCGTGTGCATCCGTTTAGATATGCAACGAGTGTGAGTACCTGAAGTGCTGCTGGCGTTAAGTCCCCTTTTAGCTCATCTTTCCAAAATTTTTCAACAAGCGTTGCCTGTGTTTGCATCGTAACAATAGCAACCTCTTTTTTATTAATGAGGAGTTGTAGACCGAGTGGTTTAAGAAGTTCATCGATTGCTGGAAGAAGAGCACTCACTTCGTCAACGGTTGTCTCGCAGGTATCTGCGATGTATTGCAAGGTCACAGATTCTCCAGTCAAAAATAAAATGGTAACGACATTTTGAAGCATAATTTTCAGTTAGTATAACATGACACGATTATGATTTACTGATGAGAATTTCCCCACTTCCTTCCTGTCGTGCTTCAAGTGACCCAGAACGGACAAGTTCAAGAAGTGCAATAAAGGTAACAATGAGAAGTTTCTTTTTCTCAGCAAATGTTTGGCCATCACCAGCAACTGATGACAAAGAAAATGATGGTGCGCGCTGTACGCGTTCAAGTAAACTATCAATAACAGTTTCAATACGAATTGCTTGTTCAACATAAATATCTTTCAAGCGTTCTATCGGTTTAAAAAGCGAGAGTGTAAGAAGCGCGATTGAGTGCAAACTTGCTGTGGTTGTCCCAGTTGGAGGAATAAAGATTTTGATACCTTTTGGTACAGAACGGTCTTTACTGTAAAGAGAATTTTTTTGGTAGATACTGCGGATTTTGGTTCCAGCTTCTTGTAATTTTTTATACAACTCCAGTTTTTTCTCAAGCTGGGTAACCTGTTTTTCTTCTTCTTGGGTAAACGCGATGCCGGGCAAAAGCGAACGAGCTTTGATGAGCATTAGCGTTGAAGCAACGAGCACAAATTGTGAGATGTCAATTGAGGTTCGTAAGTTCTTTTCTTCTTCTTGAAGTTTTCTAACATACGCAATGTACTCATCAGCAATGGAAGCAAGCGACACCTCTGTAATGGAGAGTTTATGGTCTTGAATTAATTCAAGTAACTTGGTGTATGGCCCTTCAAAGCGTTCGAGTTTTACATTAAATTCCATACGCTATAGTGTAACATCGAAAGTCTTTAACTATTTCTTCACCATGTCAAAAAGTTTGGGATCGTGCCCTCCGTCGATTTTGAAGATGGCGATTCCTCCTAATTTGTAGAGTTTCGCAATGCGCATTTTATCAGCAATTGCAGTGGCGTCTGAGTACCACACAAGGTAGCGCTTTGTTCCCCCAAGAGAGTTTCCGTAAATGTCTGTTGTTGTAGCGTAGTAAAAGGAAAGTTCTCCTGATTTGTCTCGTGTTGGTGTAACATTGAGTGCTTTTGCAAGTTCGTCTGCGTAAATATAGTTCATGGAACCAACGCGTGAATATTTTACACTATTGCCGTTTGGAATAATCTCATATTTATATCCATAGGTTGCAACACCAACAACAATTTTCTTTGCAGGAATATCCCTAAGCGCAAGGGTTAGCACCTTCTTTACCCATTCAATATCTGAGACTGGACGATACAGGGTGTTGCCATTAATGTTATTTAAAACAGCGTCATCGCCGATTTGGTCATAGGTCATAATACGCACCTGGTCACACACTTTTCCGATAACTTTGTAGTCGTTTGCATATTCAACTTTAGAGAGCACTTCTTTTGATGTGGTTGCGTATCTGCTTTCAGGTGGTGTGCGGGCTTCAATGGTGCAAATGAGTTTTTTGCCATTAGCATGAAGTTTTTTAGAAAGACCAGTCAAGAAGTCAGAAAAGTATGGACCTGTTTCTGCGAGTTTTGCTTCGTAGTCAATGTCGATGCCATCTACTTTTGTTTTTTTCACAATCGCAACAATTGCATCAATGTGCGCGTTTCGTTTTTTTCTCTGTGCCATGAGTAACCACTGCGCTTGTTTTTCCGTTTCGTTGTGTGGGTATGACAAAATACTTGGGTAGACTTTAACCCCCTTTTTCTTAGCTTCAGCAATGAGTGTGGTCCAGGGCTCTTCTGTGAATTTCATGGCGTCCTTGATGGTGCCATCCGCTTGGAGTTCATAGGCAAAAGGGCTAATTTGGGTGACTTTATTTAAATTGGCAAGCGTGGTGGAAGCGCCATCAGTTTTTCGCCAATATGGAATCCAGATAGCGATATCAAAGGCGGGCGCTTTTGTTGCCGCAAATGCCGGCAAAAAAGTGCCCGCCGTCACGATTCCCATCAAAAGACCCCCAAAAATAAAAAACCGCTTCATATGTACTTAGTATAACAGGCTTGCGGGGTGTTTTGTGACAAAATTTGATATAATCTAACGAATGTCTAAACGGTTATTTATTTCTGGTATTCCCACCGCAGGAAAATCATATTTGGCGAAAAAACTAGCAGAAGAGGTTGGTGGTATTGTTGTTTCAGTTGATGACATTCGCGAAATTCTTTGCGAAGAAAATGAATTGTATAAAAAGTGGGTTAACTTTTATAGCGACCAAGACGAATACACCTATTACACCACCACGACGCGGGAAAAACAGTGGGAAAACATAAAACGACAATCAGAGGAACTTTGGCCCGGTATTTTGGAGCACTGTAAACAGTACGAGCATGAAACTAAACCTATAATTTTTGAAGGAGTAAATATCTTCCCACACCTTGCCTATAAAGATTTTGATTTTCCTGGTGTGATATTGCTCGGCAGCTCCTTCGAAGAAACGTTTAAAAGAAACAAGGAATCACCTCGTTGGGGAGAAACAGAAGAATTACAAAAAATGGAATCAGAATGGTTTTTTTACGGTGAACGACCTCGTTATAAAGAAGAAGGAGAAAAGCACGGTTACCCTGTCTTTGAAAAAGTAGAAGATGCTTTTTCTACAGGACTAGACTTGTTGAGGTTGTGATACCCTAAAAACAAAAGCACCCCTTTCACTGTAAAAGTTTCTGGGGTGCGTTTTTCTGCTGTCCTCTATCGCTTCGGCTTTTTACCTTTGACACGCTCAGCGATATCGTTTAGACATCCGGTGAGGAGGTGGATCTGTTTCGAAAGCTCCTCTCTATCCACGATGTCTTGGGAAGCAACCATGGTTGCAATTTCCTGCGGATGCATGTCGAGGTAGATGCCGAATGCCTGTGTGCTTCGTCCGACCAGGCTTCGCAACGAGTCGAACATCCTTCCGGGGCGCGCTCGTTGTTTTACCTTAAGGGAAGAGCTCACCTCTTTGTCGCGTTTGATGTTGCGAATCATTCGGCGCGCTTCGAGGTCACTCATATTTTCGGAGATAACCCGCTCGACAGCCTTCTCTTGAATCTCGGCGGGCAAGTTCACGAGCATGATGCCAATCTGGAAAGAAAGCATGCTTGTTTTTTTTCTTCCGAGTTCCCCTTTTTTCTTCTCCACCTCCGGAGGGGTGATGAGCAGGGACTGAACGGAGGGGCTTAGCCGAAGGAGTGAAAGGTGCTGTGCCACCCAAAACTGGCTGTAACCGACGGACTTACCAATTTCTTCCGCGGTCATTCCAAGGGCGAGCATGTTCTGGCACGCTTCCGCTTTCTCAATGCAGTTGTGCCCTTCACGTTGGAAGTTGCTCACGACTGCCTTCACATAGAGTAGTTCCATGTTGGTGTCGTCAAGCGTTTCGTCGACCAGGCACGCAACGAGCATCTCGCCTAACTTACAAGCAAGCGTTCGCCGTTCTCCGTCGATTAGTTGCGCGTCGTACTCAGACATGGTCGAAACGCAAACCTTGACCGGCATCTCTTGGCCAACGGCTTTGATACCTTGAGCAAGCCCGCGCAAACTTTCCGGCGAAAATCCTTCATTGCTTCTTCCTCGCGGATTGTTCGGCAAAAGACGAATGCGCCTCGGATCAAGGAATATCACCTTGCCGTGCTGACCTTTGATGCTTACGTGCTTGGCAACCCCCGAAAAAGGAGGATTCTTGGGCATCAAACGCAAGTCGACAGCGGGAACTCTTTCGGCTGTGTCCAATGTAATTCCTCCCGAATGATTTAGATTATTGAGGGTAAAATGATTTGAATCTGAATGTACCTGTTCAGTGGCTCATTCTATCCTCTGAAGACCCCTTTTGCAAATTGCCCTAAAAAGCAAAAGGCCACGACGCGCGCGTCGTGGCCTTTCCTCTAGTACCGATATCCCCGTCGGGTGCGTTCGGTCATGTTGACCCCTTTCGTTTCGTAGATTGTCAGCCCCTAGAGGTTGGTACCGCAATCTACTTCCAACTTTAATTGTACCATATTCAAATATTCTGTCAAGTGGTTTTCTCTGGCATTGTTTTATTTTGTGTGTTAGATTTTTTCTAGTTGTCTTCGTGCTAACCAAAAAGCAAAGGAGTAAATCTATGCCTTGGCCAACCCTTGTGGGTGCACAGGAACCAAAGTTTCCCATCGGCTATCTTGTAATTGCCGATATTCCTAACCCAGCTCCTAAAATTGAAGGAGAAAAGGAATATCTTCTGATTCAGCGACGGCGTTACATTTGTCCGCAGGGAGAAGAAAAGAAGCAATGGGTCTACGACGGCATTCTGTATGCGTTGAATGAAAAAGGTCTTCGCATCTCGACCGGCGCATCCTGTGTGCTCGAGAGTAAAATTTCGTGCCTCGTCGGACACTCCACCATCTGAAGTATCCAACCAACAAAACTCCGCACCCCCAAGGTGCGGTTTGTTTTAGAAAAAAAGCAAACCCGCCAGAAGCGGGTTGCTTTGGCGGGTGTTTTTTGGCTAGAAATTCATCCGAAATTCAAAGCCGTGTCTTACGAATCCGAGTCGTTCGTAGAAGACATGGGCTTTAATATTTTCGAAACGCGAAAGTGCGAGGAGTTTCTTACATTTCTTTTCTTTCGCAATCTCGATTGCTTCACGGAGAAGTTCGGTACCGAGTCCTTTGCTTCTGTGCCCATCGACAATGAACACATCTCCGATTACACCGACATACTTGAAATCTTCGCCACCCTCCCCGTCTTCAAGGGTTACGTTGAGCCAGGCGTGTCCGATTTCGGACTCGTTAAGCAAAAGGGAAAGGCGCGTCGATTGTTGCGAAACCATCGTTTTGCTGATTGAAATATTCAAAATTTCCTCCAGGTCGTTGTACGATTTATTCTAACACTACACGATTTCTATAAACTATTCCAGCCCCTTTTTTTCATGATATAGTTACCATATGAAGCTTGATCAAAAAACATTTAGTATAGAAACAGAGCGGTTACTCCTCGTGCCAATTTCTCTAGACTACGCACCTGTGATTTTTGGAGAATTTACTGATGAAATAACCAGGTACATGTATCCAATAACACCTAAGGAAATTACAGAAACAGAAGCTTTCATTAAGGAGAGTATGCAGAAATTCGAAGATGGAAAAGACATTGTTGTTGCCGTTTTAAAAAAAGATTCGAAAGAGTATGTCGGTAATTCTGGTTTACACAACATCGACACACCAACTCCGGAACTTGGTATTTGGATAAAGAAAGGTGCCCATGGAAACGGGTATGGCAAAGAAGCGGTTGCGGGATTAAAAATGTGGGCTGATAGTAATCTTACCTATGAGTACCTCAAATACCCCGTAGTTGAAGAAAACATGCCCAGTAGAAAAATAGCAGAATCTCTTGGTGGAGAAGTTTTTCTAATCAGTTCGCAAACATTTAAAAACGGGAAAGTTTTTTCTCTGGTCGACTACCGCATTTATCCACCGAAATAATTTTCCTTTTTATTTCTTTTTTACTTCAATACCGAGTTCACGTAAAAGTTTCGCAGTTGCAGGCGCTGGCGCTTGCATGAGCAAGTCTTTTCCATCTGCTGTTTTAGGGAAAGCAATCACCTCACGAATGTTTGGTTCATTTAAAAGAATCATAAGAAGTCTGTCCAAGCCCCATGCAATTCCCCCGTGCGGTGGTGTTCCTGACCCAAGAGCATCGAGCATGTGACCAAAACCCGCCTCTATACGCGCCTCGTCGTATCCCATGATTTCAAGTACGCGTCTTAATGCAACTGGATTATGATTTCTGATTGACCCTCCGCCGATTTCGCTTCCATTTAATGCAACATCATATTGTGTGGTTAGAATATCTCCAATGTTTTTCTTTTCCATCAAAAAGTTCATGTGCTGGTCTTGAGGTTTTGAAAACGGGTTGTGTGTAAACGTCCATTCCCCTGTTCCATCAACATTGTCTTCCCCTGTTTTTTCAAAGAAAGGAAAATCAACTACCCAACAAAAGGCAAGCAAGTTCGAGTCATTCTTGTCTTCGCGTAAATCTGGTTTGTCAGAGCCATACTTTGCCATTGCTTCAGCGTAGGTAAGTATCGGGAATGGAACTTGTTGAATCTTTTTCTCTGGAAATAAATTAGTAACGATGGCAATAAGTAATTCTTCGTTTATCTTCATCACCTCTTCACGAGTAACAAAACTCATTTCTAAGTCAAGTTGTGTGAATTCTGGTTGTCTGTCGCCACGACCATCTTCGTCGCGCATACATTTTGCGATTTGGAAGTATCGTTCAAATCCTCCTGCCATGAGTAACTGCTTGAACTGTTGCGGTGATTGCGGAAGCGCGTAAAAATTTCCTTGGTACACACGAGACGGCACGACATAGGAACGAGAACCTTCTGGTGTTGGGTTAGTGAGAATCGGTGTTTCGACCTCAATGAAGCGCTCTTTGTCCAAATAGTCGCGAATGAATTTTACAACCTTGTGGCGGGTACGAATGTTGTGTTGTATACGTGTGCGACGCTGGTCTAAGTATTTATATTTCATGCGCACCTCTTCATTTACCTCAAGGCCTGCGGTCGCCAAATCAAACGCCGGTGTGGTTGCTTCGTTTAGTACTTCAATTGAAAGTACTTCAAGTTCAATATCCCCGTTTGTGATTCCTACCTTCACATTTTTTTCTGGTCGCTTATTCACTTTTCCAGTGACTGCCACCACCCATTCAGGGCGAACTTTTTGTGCAACAACGAGCGCTTCTACATGAGAAGGAAGAACTACTGCTTGTACCTTACCTGTTGCATCACGCAAATCAAGGAAAACCATTTTCCCCTGGTCACGACGGGTATCAATCCAAGCTTTTACTGTTGCCTCTTTTCCTGTCTCTTGAGAGAGAATATCAATGTATGTTCGCATAATGTATCCATACTAGCAAAAAAAGATAAATATGACGAGTTGTTGACACCCTGATTTTGGTTGAATATACTTTCAATTGGACGGAATGCCAATCCTCAACGACTCCGTGAGTTAGAGGAAGAAAGAAGGCTAAAGGGCTCATAACCCAGATCACAAGCTAAGGTTCGTTACAAAATACCTTTTAGGTAACCGAAGCTGTGAGGGCGGCCACCATACCCCACAAAGGATGTGTGGAGCGGTTGTCTCGGTATCGTCCCCGTGTAGATTCAGTACACGGTGAGGGCAGTCGCAAGACTGCCCTTTAGTTTTTATAAAATTTCAGAATTAATAATAAAAATGAAAAAGCCCCGCGCAATGCTGGGCGGGGCTTCTGGTTCTTGATCTCTTTCGGGGAGATTTTTTTCACGCTGAGGCCGAGTTTCTTGGCCTCGTTACGGATCTTCTTTTCGAGTTCTGCTCGTGAGGGTAGCGACCGGCAATCCTTCTTGCAGACCTGGTCGCTGATCTCTTTCGTGCGGAACTCAAATATCCGTACGTATTGAGGCCTTTCGGTTTCGGCGCCTTCGGAGAGGCGCACGGTAACTTCGAAGCCATCCGCCGTTTCGACGGAGAATTCGTAGGCCTGCGCGCTTGTGGCGAAGGACACCACAAACGCACAGAAAATCAGACGGAAAAACAGCATATCTTGGCCCTCCTTTTAGGACGAAAGAAAAAAGGTACCAGAAAGGTACCACTCTCCTCATTATATAGTAGAAAATCTATTTTGTCAACCCCACAATTCCCCTCACCTCGTCCATGGTTGTGACTGTTTTGATACGTGCTTTCTCTGCACCTCTACTTAAGATAACTTCAACTTCTCTTGGATGTGATTGATAGTATTCGTACTTTTCACGAAGTGGGCGTACAAAAGAAAGAATCGCATCAAGTAACATCTCCTTTGCCTCCTTGTAGGAAAGCCCTCCTTGCTCGTAGCGATTACGGAGTTCATTGTCTTCGTTTTCCGTCAAGAACAGTGTATGAATTTTGTAAATGTTATTTTCACTCGGATTCTTTTTTTCTTCTGGTGCTTTTGAGTCAGTGACAATACCCATCACCGCTTTCTTGATTTCTTCATCAGTACCAAAAAGTGGAATAATGTTTCCATAACTTTTACTCATCTTTTGTCCATCAGTTCCCGGAACTTGTGCAACACCTTCCACGATGTGGGCTTTCGGAAGTTTGAAGTATTCTTGTCCCCACGCCCGGTTAAAGTACCCAGCGATGTCGCGCGCATACTCAACATGTTGTTTCTGGTCTTGTCCTACAGGAACAATATCTGCTTGGTACATTAAAATATCTGATGCCATGAGCACTGGGTAGTCAAAGAGGCCGACATTTACGTCTTTGTTTTTTGCTTCATGGTCTTTGAAAGCATGTGCACGCATGAGAAATGGCATCGTGATTGCAGTATTAAATATCCAAGTAAGTTCATGTACCTCGGGTGTATCTGACTGCTTGAAGAGGGAAACTTTTTTTGTATCAAGCCCACAAGCAAGATACGCACATGCGATATCAAAAGTATCTTGTATGAGCTCGTTGCGATTTTTCACTGTGGTGAGAGCATGGTAGTTTGCAATGAAAATAAAACTCTCATACGCATCAGAGTTTCCAAGTTCAACCATTTGCTTAATGGCACCAAAATAGTTCCCCAAGTGGAGTGTGCCTGTCGGCTTGATTCCCGATACTAAAACCTTTTTCATATGTTCTTTTGAGTATATCGCACTTTTTAGAATTATAATTTTTATTTTGTCATCAACGTTTCTTCCTTTTGAATAAACTTGCCGGCAAGGGTTCCCAAAAACATTCCAACCCATGATGCCACAAATCCAATAAAGACACTTGGGATATCTGATGTCACGAAGTGATCCCAGTATTGCCATGTACCAATTCCTAAAAGGATTGACCAAAGTGCACCAAATGCATTTGCTTTTTTACTGTAAAGACCAACCACAAGTGGAACAAAGGCAGCAACAAGTGTCACGGAGTACGCTTCTCCGACGAGTTCATAAATGCGCGCATCGTCACTTAATGAAAGAAGGACAGCGCCGAAAGCAACAACAAGGACAGCAACACGTATTATCGAAAGCCTAAGCTTATCGTGTATGTCTTTGAAAAATGGTTTAACTACATTTTCTGCAAGGAGTGTTCCAGGAGCCAGAAGTGCACCAGAAGCTGTTGAAATAATTGCAGAAACCAGTGCACCAAAGAAAAGAATTTGAATGATGATTGGTGTGTGGTCCATCACAAGTGTCATGATAAGTTGTTCAGGATTATTTTGAAGTACGTCAGGATAGAAGTAGCGTGCAATGGCGGCGATTGCAAGTGGAATCATAACAATTGTAATGTAGAGAATTCCTCCTAAAATTGATGCCCACGCGCTTACGTTTTCACTTTTTGCACTCATTGCTCGCTGATAAATGTCTTGCTGTGGAATACTTCCAAATCCCATCGTCATGATTGCGGTTGCAAATAAAATCCACTCGGTGAGCGATCCTTTTTGTTCTGGTAAGACACTAAAGAAGTTGTCTGGTGTAATCGCAAACAGTACATCAATTCCACCAATGTTGTAGATTGCATACCCGAGTACCACGATAAGACCGAAAATAATTACCACCATTTCGATGGTGTCTAACACTGCAATCGAATACATTCCTCCACGGAAGGTGTATCCAACAACAAGCGTAGCAGAAATGAGAATTGCCCACATAAGTGAAAGCCCTGGAATAACACTTGAAAGAACAAGACCGAGTGCTAAAAATTGTGCAGCGACCCAACCAAAATAAGAGACAATGATGACAATAGAAAGAAAGGTCGCAACGAGTGTGTTGTATCTGTGTTTGTAGTAATCACCGATAGTGAGAAAGTTAAGTCGGTAGAGTTTACGGTTAAAAAAGAGACCGGCAATGATAAGACAAAGACCCGCGCCAAACGGGTCTTCAAGAACACCTCGAAAACCACTTTCAGCAAACGCAGCCCCTGCCCCCATGATTGATTCACTTCCAAACCATGTTGCAAATACGGTAGCAAGTGCCATGTAAAATGGAAGAGACCTACCAGCTAAAACATAATCCTGGCTCGTTGCAATTTTCTTTCTCGCATAGAGACCTATGGGGAGCATGATGAGCACATACGCAATTACCGATACGGCGAGAATCATAGGTAGTTATGTGTTATGTAAATAATACATAAAAGTGTAGCGGATTTATGGAAAAAGAAAAGGCGCCCCGATTTTTGTTGGGGGCACCTGACCAAAGAGGAAAGAGAGGCTCACCGGCTGATGATTTCAAGAATGTGGTTTGCCACACCGATATCTTCTAGCAGATCTCTCCGCAAGCAGTGTGGCGCTTTATGAGTCCTCAAGATACGTTCTTGTTTTTCGAGGTCTCTTGCGAGGCGTCGCTGTTTCCTAACCATCCGGTCAAGAAGGAATGTATCCTCACTGTGCCCGAGAACTTGTGTCCAGAGACGAACACCAGTATTGAGAGCATCGAGTTGCGGATAAATTCTTCTTGAGATGACAAGCGAGAGCTGGTACCTTGCCCACGCCTCGACACTTGCTCTTACATTTGCAGGAACAACGAGTGCCTTACATTTCCTACTCCATCGATAGGAAGCGTAGATCTCTTCGAGTGTTAAGACAGGAACTTCAGGATTGAGCAGTTGGGCCCCGAGATAGAGCTTCCAGAAACGTTGATCTTGCCTCACGTTGGCGACATAGATACCTTCACGTCGAAGAGCTCTCCATCCTGGCGCCTCCTGAATAATGCTAACCAGAAATTCTGACAGATATTCGGAAATTTCTTCAACCCCGTAATCTGAAAGAATTTCAAGGAGTGATTGCATGGAACGACCGCGGTCTGCTATTGTTTCGGTGATGATGGCTAAGATGTTGTTTCTTGGAAGAAAGGATGCTGTCTGTAAACCCCTTTCGAGGAGTTTTTTTACTTCATTTGAAATCTTGTGTTCTTCCACAACGCTCTCCCTAGGTGTGATTATTCCTGAAAAAAGACCATTCGCTTTCTACTCTACCTTTTTTTGTTTTAAAATGAAAGCAAAACAAAAGCCACCTCTTGTTATCTTGGTGGCTTTTGTTTTTTTACAACCCTTCCTTTTGAAGTCCTTCGATATGCTCCATTGCTTTTCTGGAGAGTTTTTTTGGCATTAAGACTTCAAGTTTAACCAAAACGTCTCCTCGGCGTGATTTGTCATGGATATGTGGCACGCCACGTCCTTTTACACGCAAAATTTCACCCGTAGAGGCCCCTGCTGGGATATCAAGGTGGATATCACCGTCTAAGCCGGAAATTGTGTGTTTTACGCCCAAAAGAGCATCAGTAAGCTTAATTGAGTGCTTTACAGAAAGGTCGTGCCCTTCACGCTTCCAAACCTTATCTGATTGCACATTTATCTTTACGTATAAATCTCCAGACACTCCCCCAGCGACTGCTTCACCCTGGCTTTGCATGCGCATCATTTCACCATTTGAAATACCAGCTGGCACATGAATATTTATTTCTTCTCGTGTGTTATGAACCCCATGACCACGACACTCA
>JAUPVR010000001.1 GCA_030916895.1 Patescibacteria group bacterium | reverse complement strand
CAATATATTTCTTCCAAACATTTTTCTCCTTCATTTGTGGAATTCTGACTGATTCTGTTCCCGTTGCCACCGTTGAAGTCGATACAGTCTCTGTCGATGATGCGTTTGAACTTGTGGCCATAGTAAATGTAGTGGTGGTTGTTGCTTCTGCTGTAGAAGTTGCAACAATAAATGATTCTGTTGTTGTTGAAACTTCTTCTTCAAGATACATGTACCACGTCTCCTCTTCTTGCGTGTCAGCATTAATGATTGTTACGATGCGCACCCCTTCTTCAACAACATCACGCACAATAACATCTCTCTCAAAGTCTGGATGAATTGGTTCTACGTGTGGAATGCGAACCACTTCAACTTCAAGCGTGATTGCATCCAAAAAAATAGTTGGTGTAAAATCTACTGTTTGATTTCTTTTAATGTGAAGTTGAAGTTTAGATAAGTCACCCCATGAAGATCCTTCCGGTACTGGGATTTGAAACTGTGTTGCCAAAAGCTCACCAAGGGCTACACTACCAAGCGATATCCAGTTTGTCCCGTCAAGAGAATACATTATGTCAAACAATGGTGTGTCTTGTGTTGAAACAATTTCCTCTGTTCCAGTCGCAAGATCTGTCGTACTTGTTGCGCTCAAATCCGATGTCGTTGCGCTTGATGTCGTGGCAATCTCTTCTAAAGAAACTGGTGTGTCATTTATTGGTGATTCAAGAACTGATGGTTCTTGCACAACCTCTTCTGTTGGTGGTGTGTCAATAGGCACAACGAGTACTGAGGGTTGTGTGGTGTCAGACTCTTCTGTTGTGGTAGTTGCTTGAATGGTTTCGGAAACAGGTGGTGGTGTATCGTCTATTGGTGATTCAAGAACTGATGGTTCTTGCACAACCTCTTCTGTTGGTGGTGTGTCAATAGGCACAACGAGTACTGAGGGTTGTTCCACTTCTTGCGCATGTGCACGCTCAAAGAATACTTTCAAGAAAGAAAGATACCCGCGCAAGTTTCCTCGAGACTGCGTATCTTCTGGTGGTACTTCAGGTGGCACTTGCTCTACTTGAGTTTCTTGTGGTGTGGAAGGTTCTGTTACAGGAACAGTTTCTTCAGTAGATTTTTGTACCCCTGTTTCTTCTTGAACAGGGTTTGTGCTTTGTTGTGCTTCATTCGTTGTTGATGCTGTATCTATTATCTCTGTACGTGACTGAGGCACGTTCTTTTCTGCTGTTGCTGTAGTTGTTGAAGTTTCAGTACTACCACCTTCAGCACTACTTGTCGCATCATTTATTTGAATTGGTTCAATCAATATAAACTCTGAGCTCGTTGAGGCTTCGGCATCAAGAATTTCTGTTGTGCTTGAAGCAAAACTTTCACCCTCAATTACATTTGTTGACGTCGATCCTTCTGTCGACCAAGCGATGCGAAGTACCAATACTTTTGGTTCAGTATCAGCTGGAATCTCTCCCTTAAAATCACCACAAAAAAGATCAGCTATTGTATTTTCTGGTAAAATTGCTGAGTTTATATTTGAGAACGCTTCCCCTTTTGCTGTTTCAGGTTCCCCTGTTGCTTTTTCAACCCCATTCCATCCACCAAGACATGCCGAAGGGTGAAAGATTGCGACTTCTGATTGTACGTGACGAGACAGCGTCACACCAAGCGCAATAAGGAGGGCGAGTGCAAATAAAGAAAACCACATGCGTTTCGCACGAATTTCTTTTTCGGATTCTTCCATCCCCTTAAAAACAATATTCTCCAGTGTTCCTTTTACTCGTTTCGCATGTGAACCAATCTCCTCAACACGCAAAAACTCCGCCAAGCGTCGACGCTTTATTTTTCCATTTTTTGCAAGAGAAGACACACGTTGCTCCATAGTACAAAGTATAGCAATGAAACAACGCTATTTTCAGAGACCATCCACAGAATTTTACTTCTTGTATTCGGGAGTATCGGTTACCTTTCTTTCAAACAACGTTGCTTTACGAATGTATCTCACATTTTTCTTCGGAACAGTCGAGAAGTGCTTTGCATTAAAAATTATTTCAGCGATTTCCCATAAATCTTCATCAGCAAAAATCCAATCAGACCCAAAACGTCTCATGTTAATTGGCTTTGAATAGCCACTCATGGTTTTTGTGCCATCTTTTCCTAAAAAATATTCATGGAAGTATGACATCGCGAGCTCACGCGGTGTTTTATATACCGGATCACGAAAACGAAGCACTGCGTGGTTTGTCTTACTAATTGCTCCCCAATACCCATTTCTCTTGTAAAGAGCCACCGCATGATCGTCATCACCAAATCCATGACGAACCTTCAAATTCATGATGTACGGCGTCTCCCCCTGCAAGAAAAAACAGGCTGCCGCAAAGAGGGCTCCTTCTAAGCAGTGAGCCTTCTTTTCTTTAAACGTACGAACAGGCGACATGCACGTCTCACCATGTGTTTCAAAATTAAAAGGAATACTATCAAGAAAATCCTGAACCGCAGATGGCTTCTTAAATTTTTTCAAGAAAGCGTTTTCTTTTTTTATACGACTATTTTTTTTCATTCTGCAATGTTTGCTTTCTCTTTTCTTTCAAAAATTCAAAGACAATGGGGAGAAAAGAAATAATGATAATTGCCCCAACAATTGGAATAAGGTAGGTGTCAATATTTGGAATCTTTGTACCAAGCCAGTACCCAAGCACCGTTACTCCCACTCCCCAACCAATACCACCCAAAATGTTGTACTTAAGAAATGTCGAGTACTGCATCTTTGCAACGCCGGCCACTATCGGCACAAACGTTCGAACAATTGGAATGAAGCGTGCAAGCACTATCGCCTTAGGTCCGTGCTTTTCATAAAATTCATGTGCACGTACAACATGCTTCTTGTTAAAAAATAGAGAATCCTCTTTTGTAAATATCTTTGGCCCCACAAACCCACCAAACCAATACCCAACACTGTCACCTAAGACAGCTGAAATAACAACAATAGGGATAAGGACATAGAGATGAAATACACCTTGCGACGCTAGTAACCCAGCAGAAAAAAGTAAGCTATCCCCTGGTAAGAAAAAGCCGAAGAAGAGACCTGATTCAATAAAAACAATGAGAGAAATACCGACATACCCTATGGTACGCAAACTTTCAATGATGTACGTGTGTGAAAAGATTTCGCTAAATTCCATAAAATTATTGGTACTGAATATAAATTGGTTGAGGATTTAATTTAAGTATTTCTTGAGGAGAGAGCATTTCGAAACCATTCCAGCGGTCATTTTTATAAAATAGTTTAAAACCGGTAAATTGTACTGGTTGCGTTGCAACGAATGATCGATAGGTCGATTTTTTATGTTCCGGCCCACCCCAGCCATCCATGTGCATCACCACCTGCACCTCTGGAACAAGTTTAATATTTTTATAATTTGTTATCATTCTCTCCGTATATCGATGAATGATAAGAATTTTTGGGGGAAGATTGTTTTCTTGAACGATACGTGCAAGGTGATCAATGACAAAGTTAATATCACTCGCATCGTAGGTACCAACCACCTTTCCTGGTGCTACTCCAGACTTCATCGAAAACTCTGGGTCAATACCAAGATGAACAGTAGGAAGTTTCAAGTACTCATCTAAAGGCGGAAGCTCTTTTTGGATTGTACTTAGTCCAACTTGAATATCTAAAAACACAATTGCTTCTCTCTTTTCAGCGATTGCAAGTACCTTATTAATTTCTTTTGCGGACATACGCGCACGATACATGCCATCAACACCAGCACTTGCTTGTGCAGTAACCGCAATGTAGTGTAACGCCGGTTGTACTGGGGTTGCTGGATCAGCAACTGACCAAAGAGCGACTTCTTCATCAAGTTTTTGAAGCATTTCATTCTCTGGATACTCTCCCAAAACACCCATTTGGGTAGAGAGTAAATTACCATAAAAAGCAATAACTCTCTTGAATGGAAGAATGGCTCCGCCGAGCGGGTACGGCGCCTGTACTGGCCAGCGATAGGTTGTTGTTGCTTGTGTTGTCGTCGCTGTTGTGGTTGCAGAAAACGTTCTGTGCGCAAGGGCATACATCTTAGCATCGTAGAGCGCGGTATTAAGACGAGGTCTTGTCTCTTTCTCTTCAAGAACCTTGTCAGTAGCACTGCGAACAAATGCTATACCTCTACCACCTAAATCAGTGTACGAGCCAGCAAATACCTGAAGCACAACTAAGAGGGCAAAAAAAATAACAATAAAAAGAGTCACAAACGTAACCGTTGGGTGACGATGCTTTACGGAGAACATCCTTTTCAGAAAATTATTTGACTTAGACGACATGGCAACAAGGATGCTCTTACTACATTACACTCGTAGTGTATCACACAGGAAAAGTGTTTTTTGGATTACAGATATGGGAATAATTGTTCGTGCGAACTAAAAAAGATTCCTTGCATACCGAGATCTTTTGCCTTTTTTACATTCATTTCAGAATCATCCACAAACACAGCCTCATCAAACGAAACTTCAAGTTTCTTACACACGAGCTCAAAAATTTCCTTTTCTGGTTTTACCAATCCAACCTCACTTGAAACAACAATAACATCAAAAAGTTTTTCAATATCATTCCCCTTAAGTACCGTGCGAAAAAAATCTGCTGGCGCATTCGTACATACAGCAAGCTTATACGACTTCTTTAACTCTCGAATAACGGCGATGAGTTCTTGATTAATTGTCGCATCCGAAAGCCAATGCTCACGTACATCGTGATTAACGGAAGCAACAGTAGCAAGCTTAGAAAATATTTCTTGCTCGCTTTCTTTTCCTAAATCAGCGTGACGCATCGTGTCGTGAATAAATAAAGCATCCCCACGTGGAAGGTGTTTCTTAAACCAATTTCCAGCAACATTTGTGCAGATAACACCGAAAAAATCAAAAATAATGGCTTTTGGTTTCATACGTGAGAGTATAGCGAAAAAGTGTTTCGTTTGACATGTTTCTCTTGCATGCTAGGGTACATGGTAACCAGTTCCAAAAAAACCGCATACCTACGGAGAAAACACATGCCCCAGAAATCAAAGGTTGTTTCCATCACCGGACACGCCCACATTTTCCACGGCCACAAATCAACCTACGCAATCCCCTGGAAAGCGTCAAATAAAGAAAAAACTGGTGAAGTTCCATTCGACGAAATGGTCGAACAAGTGAAGCGCATCATGCAACAAGACGGCGTCGAGCCGGGCAATCTCTACCTCGTGCGTGGACACCGTGTGGGACAACCACACTACGTCTACGCATACAAGTTCCGTGGTCTTGACGATGCGGTACTTCTCTTTTCGCGTCGTATCGTCGAGACCCTGAAAGAAATGCATCCGAAAGACAAGGACATTTGCTTCCTAAAGGTTGTTCCTGAGAAAGGAAATTCGCATAGACCAAGTATCGTAACGCTCAACCTTCCAACGGTTGCAAGTGCAATCGCGGCTGTTGCGATGGGGCACCAATCGGGAACCGTTCAAATCAAGGATAGCGTGAGCGAAAAAGATGCACGGGACATGTTCTTGCTTGAATCGGCTATTTTCACGATGTGTGTTGCCGGGTTAAGCGATGAAGGATGCAAACTCCTGCAAAAGAAACTCTCTCTAAAAAAATAGCTGTTTGCAAAAAAGGCGCGCCCCGCTAAGGGGTGCGCCTATTTACTTTTACCGAAACGTCATCGTTCCGCTATCAAACTTTATTTCTAAAATAAGTTCTCCTTTTGAGGTGAAAAGGAATCCTGAAACATCACCAATCATTTTTGCAAAATCATTTTCCTGTGACCCTTCGCAATACATTTTTGTCATCGCCATTGGACCAAACGTAATTTTATTTCCCGTTACTGTGTATGCCCCACTCATACGATTACAGTCAGTTGTCATGGAAACTTTACCATCTTTAGTAAACGTAGCCGTAAAAGCATCTGCTTTCTTTGGGGTTACTTCTGTATCATTATTGTACTGTGTCCTCACCCAATTCCATGTCTTCATATCAAGTGTCATACGCTTTGGATCAGCTTCTCCTTCAAAATTTTGAACCACTTCACCTAACTGGTGAGTTTTTGCGTCAAGTAAAAGCCAAATACTTTTACCCATTGATGGTTGTACCACAAAACTTTCAGTTGGTTTTCTGTCAGCGTAATTAACAATAATTTTTCCATCACGAAATTCTGTTGTCTGCGGAGCAATTCTATCTCCAAGCAATACTGATTCAGTCCCGACGTGCCCATTCTCTGTTTTACGCGCAACTGTCACATAGTAAAATGTTCCACTCCCACCTGGTTGGTGTGTGAAGAGAAACGCAACATCTTCTTTTCCATCACTATCAAAATCTCCGCGCACTTCATTACCAAAGTATGTTGTGCCTTCGGTACCAAGCATTACTTTTCTACCATTAATACCATACGAAATGGTTTTATAATTTTGAAGTGATTCTTTGGTGACGCACATATCGTTTGTGGTCGTACCATTTGCTACAATTGAAACAAAAGCACTATCCCCCTTATTCCAAAATACAAACGATTCATCATTGTTTACATAACGCGCACCGGAGGCAGAGGTTGCTTGTAGAAGCGTAATCTGTTCTGCGTCATTAATAATCAAATCAACACTTGAATTCTTCCCATTGTAAAACGTCGCTTGCATTACATCTCCACCTTCACAAACAAACGTACCCATACCGGAAGCAACTTTCTTTGAACCGAGATTCATGTAGGCATATCCCCCCACAACAACCAAAACAAAAAGAATACCTATAGTTACTAGATTTTTTTTCATATGCCCTTATTATACACCCTTCTTTTTCGGAGCGATAAAATAGAGATAAATAATCTCAAGAATACCGAGTGTATTTATAAGGAGAAGAGCAATAAACCAGTTACGACTATTGTTCTGCGCTGAGCGCCATAAAGCAAGTCCTTTCCACACAAGCGACCAAACAATAATCGCCAAAAACATAAGCGGTTGCTCTGCCATAAAAAAGATTGGGTCAAATGCTGTTTCCATAATACAAAGTGTACTACGACCACCTAAAAAATCAATGCGAAACTAGACAATATTTTAAAAATATGTTATAATAACAAGAGCTGTACCACCCACCCCTTGAGGTACTAAACCATGTCGGACTCGTACATTTGTCCCTGCGGAAAGCACGGATACGTGCACGCATCTCCTCGGGGATATCACTTCGTTTCGAAAGAACAAGGTTTTCGGTTTTTACGGGAAAGAGAGTTTGGCGATCCTGCACTTTTTGTCATGATTGCTTTATCCTCCTTGCCCGAAAAGACACTGGAAGCATCTCCATTTCTTGCGCTAAGTGCTAAAAACTTTAATCTGCCATCGATACATCAAGATTTTCATCGATGCAAGATGACGGTTTGTGCCCTCATGCAAGAACCGAAAGAGGCACAAGCACTATCGCCAGAACTACGAGAAGCTCTGAAAAAGACACTTGAGCTTGGCGGGGATGACATCCCCTCTTGGCCATAACCATAAACAACCCCGGGAGAAAAACCAAAATGGAATTGTTCGGAGAAAAAATCGAAGACCAGGTCAAAGTCGACCCAGTCACTCCGCCTGTCGTTGATGTGCTCATGATAAAGCACCTCTTCGAAAGCGGTGCGGACGCGTTCCGGGTCCACCTGATGCGTCCCATCGAGGACTTTCGCGAAGGAGATCTTCCGACTGCCCATGTGCGCTTCGTGACCCCAAGCGACCCCAAGCACCCGGATGGTAAGCACTTCATTGTGCGAACCATATCTGGCCGGTGCTACCGCGCAAGACACGAAGGGCCCGGCGTGCACATGTGGTCACTTCACACGTTCGAGAACGCCGAGAACGACCCACATGCGTGCGCGGTCCTCGCGAAAGCCGAAGCCCGCAAACACATGCGGGTAATCACCGCATAACCACCCTCGCCCGCGCGAGGTTAAAAACCGCCCATGCTTCGGCACGGCGGTTTTTTCATTTCCAAACTAAACTCGTATTGGTTCAGCATTCCCACGAAACGGTCTATCGCTTGTGTAGCGTTTGTAGAGAAATTGTCGCACCTCTTCTTCGGTTTCCGTGTGTGCGATTGCTTCAAGCATATTCTGCGGAGAACCGTGGGTAACAACGAGAACCGTTTTCCCCGAATACGTAGTTTCTACATACATGAGAAAGGCTCGTATGCGTGCATATAGGTCGCGAAATGTTTCCTCGCCTGTTCGTGTTGTCCACCATGCGTCTGTCAAAATGCTTTCACTTCGTGATGTCATGCCTGTAATTGGAGTTCCGTCATCATGACTTTCCTTAAGTTCAATCAAGCGTTCATCTACATACACCTTGCCATCACCCACAAGGGTAGACAAAATGTATGCGGTTTCAATCGTTCGCAAGAACGGTGATACAAAAATGAGTTCAATTTTTTTGTCTTTCAAAAATTCGTATGCTGATTTTGTTTGCTCAACCCCTTTCTTTGTTAAACGGTACATGTTGTAGTCGTGTGTATTTGAAACACCGAGAACATTATTATCACTTTCCGCATGACGCAAAACCCAGTAAGTATTGGTAAGAAGCATAATGATGGTGTTAGTTATTCGTCGCAAGCATAATTGCAACAGTTAAAATTCCACTTGCCACTATGTTTAAAATAGATGCAACCGCTAAAGAAATTAATTCACGATGTACTGCATAGATGAGCCATACAATGCTGTTTATGAATATAATAAGAAAAGAAACAAAAGAAACCCCTTCTGTTGAACCAAAAGTAAACAACTTCCATACCTGCGGATAGAGAGCAACACCCGAGATGAAGCCATTTAGAAAGGCAAGTTTATCAATAAAATGATGGTGTGCAATAAGGGCCATATGAGTCTTAGTATATATACAAATATGTTGTTTTACCTAAACTCAAATAAAATTTTTTCAAAATTTTTTATTGTTCCGTTTTTATCCACCTCAATTCCTTCTTCTTTATAGCGCTTCATGCGCTCTTTTTTATACTTTTCGTTTAGCCATACCGTACCATTAGCATAGACAATGCGATGAAATGGAATGTTTTTCTCTCCTTCGTTATACGCTTTCGCAAGAATTGAAGTCACACTTTGGGATGCCATAACGCCCCCACCTGAAGCACGAGCAATTCTCCCGTAGGTGCTCACACGACCATACGGAATTGCAAGTGCACAAGCAACCACCCTTTTACTAAATGTGTTCATTTTATTTACAACAAAACACAACTAGTGATATATTTCGCGCTTCTCCTTTTCCACAGACGAACCATTTTTTATTGGTGTAAATATCTCCGGGTTATCTTCTCCGGTTACTTCAAGTACTGCCCACGCACCTTTGTTCATACGCGCAAGTGCGTGATCAACAAGAAGATACTTACCTGGAACATCAAGCTTGAACTCTATGATACTTGAACCACCCGGAAGTACTTGAGCAGCTTGTGTATTATGTTCAAGAGCTCCTCCAATAGAACCATTCGGATACACTGTATCAAAAATTTCACCAATAACATGGAATGAAGAAATAAGATTAACTCCACCGTTACCAACATACATTCTTACTGTCTCACCGACCTTAGCTTTCATTCTTGGTGCAGTTTCAACGCGTCCATTAAACGTTACATAGTTTGGTATACCGTCTAATAGTGCTTCGGAATCAAATGGGACAAGACCTTTTTTACCAAGCTCTCCATCCGTATACAGTTCCCCTTGAACGACATAAAACTCGCGGTCAACTTTTGAAAGCCCTTCTTTTGGTTCAACCAAGATAAGTCCATACTGTCCATGCGAATTGTGTGTAGAAACATTTGGCATCGCACAGTGATAAATGAAGAGTCCTGGGTTAAGCGCTTTAAAGCGAAAAGTTTTCGTCTCACCTGGATTTACATTGGTAAGCACCGCACCCCCTCCTGGACCAGTAACTGCGTGCAAATCAATATTGTGCATATGCAAACTCGAAGGATGGTTCGTGACAGACATTTCAACCATATCACCTTCTTTTACACGAAGCATCGGGCCTGGCACTTGGTTGTTAAATGTCCAATAATTAAAATAAATTCCCGGAGAAATTTCAGCGATAACTTCCTGGGTTACGAATGAAAAACGGATAATACCATCTGCGTCTGCGGCCGCTAGCTCGGGCACATTTGTCGGATCTGCACCAATGTCGGCAACCTTCTCAAATCTATTTTGATACCTAAAAAATTCAAAAATTTTTCCAAATGGAATCGACGCTGGAAGCCCCCCTGGTGCGTGCGAATGCATGAACGCTGGCATCGCGAAATTTGGCGGATATGTCTTGTCGGCAAAAATACCAAGAAAAAATGCAAAAAACAAAGCAGCGACAAAGAAAAGAATATTTCTTCTCTTAAAAAATGAGAGCGTATTTGGTAATTTGTAAAATTGAAACGCAATGAAAATGATTGCGATTATTCCAATAATAACCGAAACCATTTCAAGAATAAGATATATGAGCATACACGTACATGGTACCACGCACGATTTAAAAAACTGACAGTTATAAACAATAATCGATTAGTCTTCTTTTTCTATCAAACCGTCTTTCAACCAAATCACTCGATCCATATACTTTCTATCTTCTGGCTCATGGGTAATCATGATAATGGTCTGATTAAGTTCTTTATTCAATTTCTGAAAAAGTCGATATACCACCTCTGACGAAACAGTATCGAGGTTTGCTGTTGCTTCGTCTGCAAAGAGTATTTTAGGATTATTAATAAGCGCTCGAGCAATCGCGACGCGTTGTTGTTCCCCCCCCGACATTTCTCCGGGGTAATGATGCAACCTTTCTTCTAATCCAACAAGTTTCAGAAGTTCTGACGCACGCTCTTTGTTGCGCTCTCCACCAAGAACCATCGCTGGAAAATAAACATTTTCAAGCGCAGTAAATTCAGCAATAAGTGCATACTCTTGAAATACATACCCCAGGTGATTGAGACGAAATGAAGTTCTTTCAGCATCAGAAAGAGCAAGAATATCGACACCATCAATAAGGACGGTTCCCGATGTTGGAATATCAAGAAGTCCTAGTTGATGTAAGAGTGTTGATTTACCAGATCCACTTCTACCCATGAGTGCAACAAATTCACCTTTCTTTATCTCAAACGAAACACCTTTTAACGCTTGAGTGGGAACTTCTCCAGGGTATGTTTTTGTAAGATTATCTACTTTGATCATAATTTTAATTTATTAACCCCAGATTGATCTTAAAATATTCTGTCTTGCTACCATCTTTGCAGGAATAAACCCTGCGAAGATTCCCGAGATGGTAAGACTAATAATGTTTATAAAAATCTCGACAAAGGTATACACCAAACTTGCGTTTCCAAATGGCATCAGAATTGGTCGTATTTGCAACAGAGGAACCACAAGGGAAAAAACAATCACAAGCCCGAGTGCGGTTCCAAGAATTACATAGAAAAGAGATTGAAAAACATATGATAACTCAATAATACTTTCCTTGATACCTATGGCTTTTAGAATGCCAATTTGTCTGCGCTTATTCACTGCGTTCACATATATCATCACAAAGATTGTTATCGCAGCAACAATAATACTAATAACAGTTACAATGACAGCAATGATATTGAAAGCATCAACAAGGATACCAACAGTACTGAGACGGTTCGTGTATTTTTCAATTTTTAGGTTTGGGACTATTGTCTCAATTTGCTCAACATACTCATCCAATGTTCCATGAATAAGATCGACACGTACCATAATCTCTGAAGCGTTATCATACACAGACAATACAGATTCCGCCTCCTGCGCCGAAATGAACGCAGTACCCCCAACCGACCCACCCATACTAATCTTAAAAATTCCTTTTATCGTATATGTTCGAATGATGCCGTTGGAGTATGTCACCTGCACTTCATCTCCCACAACCGCACCGCCGAGATCTGATGTTTGTTTTGTCCCAAATCCGCCAGCAAGATTTGCTCCAAGTATAATTTCATCATTCTTCAGATCGTCAGGAAACTCACCAGAAACAATATTTTGATATACGGTGAGAATCTTCTTTTCTTCTGACTGGGTCACACCTATCACTGGCGCAGAAACTCTCTTAAATTCACCCATCTTTTCCTTATCATATGCGAATGAACCCCCCAATTGATAATGCCGAGCTGTTCCAACAACCCCTGGAATTGTTTCGATTTGGGCACGAACCTTCTCCTGGTTCAAGATAAATTCTTTAACGGTCGGCTTCTCTTGTGGCATGACAATAATATGCGCAGTTGAATTATCTATCATTGATCGCATAATTCCATCAGAAAACCCATTCAAAAACCCAGAAACAAACATCAAATTAAAAAATGAAAGAGACAAGATAAAGACCGTGAAAACCGCTGTAGATTTATTGCCTCTTGTGATAGTTTTATAAGCAACAAAGATGGCCGTTTTAAAATCAATTCCGTTCATGACCTACTTTTGCTTTTTATTAGCACCGAGAATAACTTGTTCTCCTTCGGAAAGACCTGAAATAATTTCAATCATTCCAGCATCATTTTCAATACCAGTGTGTACTTCTTTTTTAACCACTCGTCCATCAGAAAATGTTTGCACCATTTTTTTTCCGTCATTGCTTTGCACGGCGCTTGCTGGAACAAAAAGGACCTCCTCTGAAACGGCTGTATTAATCCAAACATTGGCCGTCATTCCTGATCGAATTCGTTCGTCTACCGTATCAAATAATATCGTTGTCTGGTAATACACCGCACCACCAATGATGGTCTCCACAGGGTCAATGGCAACGACTTTTCCACTAAATTCCTCATCTCCAATCGCATCAAAGGTAATCCTTGCCTTCTGGCCGATACGAACATTAACAATTTTATCTTCAACAACATTCAGTCGTATTTGTAATGCACCCCCAGTAGCAAGTGATACCACAACCATATCTGCTCCGACCATCTCACCGACCTCACCACTGACTCTTGTCACCAAAGAAGATATCGGTGCGTAAATTATCAAATCCCTTCTCTGGGCCTCTATTCTTGCAAGAGAGGATTCTGCTTGTGCAATTTGTGCCTGGTACACAGCAACATCTGATGAGCGCACTGGGGCAGTCTTGAGAGCAAGTTGATTCTTTGCTGTCGTAAAAGCTGATTCTTTTGTTTGTAAATTTTCCTCTGCAACAAGGAGATTAGAGACAGCCGTGTCAACATTAGTTCGTGCTGTAGAAATATCAGCCTTCCACTTGTCGATTGTTGTTTGGTTTATATTGGAATTTGGTGTAAGAGTGTTTACCACAAACGCCGCACTTGTAAGAAATGCCTTTACTTGTGCGGCGTTCTTTTTTGCGAGCGTTGTTGCAAGAATAAAATCACTTTCCACTAAAATGGTATCGACATTTTCAAACCATTCATTAAGCATAGCCTCAATACGAAATCTCTCTGCTTCCATTTCGTTCTCAAGTCGCATATCATATGCAAAACTAGACACTAGTTGTGGGTTAGATGTTTTTGGGTTATCAAATAGTTGGTCGGCCCTTGCTCGAATTGCATCATCAGATTTTGTATATACTCCTTGCAACCTATCAATCATGTTTTTCTTTGCACCAAAGAGTGCTTGTTCAGCATTAAGCAATGCCGTTTCTGAAATAGTCACATCCTCAGATGAAGCTCCACTTAAAAGCTGATTTAACTTTGCTCTCTGAAGATCTATTCCTGACTGCATTTCTTTCACCTGAGCATCAAGTTGAGTGGTATCTTGTTTGGCAAGGAGTTTACCTACTGACACCTTCTCACCAACACGTGCATTTAGAGAAATAAGTTTACCGCTCCCTTTAAAGCGCAAATCGATTTGTGTGGGTGACTCAACTTTCCCGCTTGCGGAAACTTCCTGGACAATCTTCCCTCTCTTCGTGACCGCAAGTGTGTATGGTGTAGCACTAAAACGTTGCATAAAAAATATACCACCAACGGCAAAAACAACGATAAGCCCCGATACTATAAATAAAATTTTCTTGTTCATTGCCATATGTAAAAAATTAATAGAGTAAAAGAATTCAAAACACAATACACCCAATTCCGCTATTATTCATAATAATATAAAATATCTTTACAAACAAGTTACTTTAGTATAAAGTAACTTAAATGAAACGCAAAGGAGCAACAGAAAAACTAATATCATCAATACACAGAGAAACTCGAGCTGGGGCACTTTTTGTGCATGCCGTATCCGAAATCACAGGAATACACCCTACCGACATCCGCTGTCTGGAATTTTTAAGTGAGGTACATTCCGCAACAGCCGGCGAACTTGGAAAGGCAACCGGACTTACGACCGGAGCCGTTACTGCGATGATCGACAGACTTGAGAATGGGGGTTTCATAAAGCGTGAAGCAGATAAAAATGATCGAAGAAAAACAATCATAAAACTTCTGGGAATCCCGAAGAACCTAACATCAATACGTGAAATGTTTTCAAAAAAAATTCCCGACATCCTCTCTGGATACACTGTGGCAGAATTACTATTGATTACAGACTGGAATCTAAAAATGGCGACCGTCTTTCATGAGAAAGTGAAAGATCTCAAAACAAAAAAATAATACTACTGGATCACTACCACCTGAAGCATGAGCAATCCGGCCGTACGTACTCACACATCCGCGCGGAATAGAAAGTGCACAAGCAATTACTCTTTTACTAAATGTTTTCATTATGTACAGAGTATACCGTTTACTTGACAAAATACAAAAAATACTTTATAATAAACAGAACGGCTCAAGTGCCTAAATCGGGAGATTACACATGAAAGACTACATTGTGGCCGTTCTGCAAAGCATGGCCGAGAAGGGTTCGTCTATCCTCCGCTTGATGTTCAAGGAAAATGGTACGGATATCCCCAGTGAAGAAACCAGGGAGAGTATCCGTCAACTGCTTTCCATGGAGTACAACGGCCAGGTCGTGATGGATTTGGATACGATTGCGTCGCTTGAAGATGTGCGCGTCCGCAAGGACTGGAGCCATCTCAAGAACCGTACCATCATCCTAAGAACGACCGGTACTTTCAACAAGATGCTCTTTGTGGAGACCATGTCCTTTACACTTGAAAACATCGAACTCCTCCAGGAGCGACAGCAAAAGCCGTAAGAAACATGCCCCCCTCCCCAATCCCCGCCAACGCGGGGATTTCTTATTGCGTAAATGAAGCGTACACCATGTAAAGCGCAAGCACGATGCCCACTGTTGCTATAATTACAACATAGTCTACAAAATAATCCCGCCACTGTGCACCAATTGCAACACCAAGCAAAAGCAAACTTAACTTAAGAACACCAATTTGCCACCACGAATATGTATAGTGCTTAAATAGTTTCATACAGAGTTATTATACACCCAAAGTATCAACTAAAATCCTCTTTAGTCCTTAAATTGTAGTTGAAAACGATACATTGCCATACTACACAACCCATCGATTGCCCCCGCCTCTGGAGAACCAAGGTCAATGTCAACACTCCCTGAATACTGTAAATTTTTTGCAATCTTCAAACTTGGAATACGAAGCGCTGAAGAGCAATCAAATGTGTTGCTCGTTGTAACGCGAAGTATGGTTGGCACCCCAGCCTTAGCAATACTTACTCTTGGTTGATATCCTCCTTTTGCAAACAAATTAATAATTTGTTTGCCATCTTCCATGACGACATTGCTTCCATCGATTATCTCTGTTTTTGGTGTGTCGTTTATACTCTCAGTTTCGATCGTGTTCTTATACGTTACCATAAAATAGGTAACCCCTATGGTGACAGAACCGATAATGAGAGCTATGAGTGTCCGTGATTGCATATATATAGATTAAATGGAAAAGAGTGGTGGCACAATACCAACAGCCACTAAACTGTTTATAATATTGAATAGCGCAAAGAGTATCACAATGAGACCAACGCTTTTGAAAAATACTCCTGCGTATTTACTTTTACTGATACTAAGTGAACTGAAACTAAGAAGTGCGAGTACTGGGAATGTTCCAAGTGCAAAGAAAAGCATAGTAAGCCCACCTTCTACAAATCCCCCCGTAGTAAGCGTGTAAAGTTGCATCGATTGAGTAAAACCACATGGAAGGAAAAAGGTTGCAATACCAACCAACAGCGGAGTAAGTGTGTGGTTAAGTGATGAAATTTTATGTGCGCGCTTTGCAATAAATTTAGGCATACCCACCTGAAATCGCTTCCCCCACGGAAATACATCCATGAGATTAATTCCTAAGAAAAGCATTACAAAACCCACCAAAAAATTCAAAACAAATGTTGCGGTAATGTTTAGTGTAAATGCACTACCAATTACACCAATTATTCCACCCAAGACAAAGAAAGAAACAATACGACCAAGGTGAAACATTGCTTGGGGTTTTACTGCGTCCCCTTCTTTTGCAAACGTCGCCGACATGGAAAGTAACAATCCACCAACAACTGCCATGCACGTAGAGAGCGACGCAACAATACCAACAAGAAAAGCTGTTCCATACGTCACCTTGTCCGCATTAATTATATTCACAATGCCAAGTTTCTGAAGTAATACAAAGAGTGCAAGAAAAAATAGCGCAATAGGGATGGCGATTATAAACTCAGACCACTTCACAATTTTTGTTCCCTCGTTTTCTTCCACAGAAACCGTATATCCATTTTCCTTAAGCAAAGAGGTAAATTCACGGGCAATTTCTTCTTTTGTTTTTGTGCCAAAATCTCCCTTAACCGTAACAGAATTATGATTAAGCGATGACGAAGCATTTGTTATGTACGGTAATTCGCCAAGCGTGTCCTCAATCATGAGCACACACGAGTTGCAGTGCATTCCGCTTACATGAAAAGTATGTATTGTTTGTTCTGAAGACATGGTGTATAGTTTTAATTTTATAATTTCTTAGCCTTAATGCGAAGCGAGTTAGAAACCACCGAAACACTTGAACCAGCCATTGCAAGTCCAGCAAATATCGGATTAAGCAACCACCCAAAAACTGGATAAAATACACCCGCTGCAAGTGGGATACCAATCGCGTTGTAAAAGAATGCCCAGAAAAGATTCTGCTTGATTCCAAGCATTGTCATTTTCGAAAGAGAAATAGCTTTTGCAATCTTAGAAATATCTCCGCCTAAAAGCGTGATACCAGCAGACTCGATGGCGACATCTGTTCCTGTTCCCATTGCAATTCCCACATCAGCCTGAGCGAGTGCGGGAGCATCGTTGACACCATCTCCTGCCATCGCAACAATGTGACCGCGTTCCTGGAGTTCTTTTACCTTTGCAAGTTTGTCTTGTGGTAAAACATGTGCAACAACTTCATCAATTCCGACAAGTGATGCAATATATTTCGCCGTACGCTCATCATCCCCTGTAAGCATAATTACTTTTATGCCAAGCTTGTGGAGATTTGCAATTGCCTCTTTAGATGCTTCCTTCAACTCATCAGAGACTGTCGCGAAACCGAGCACTTTTTCTTTTGTTGCAATAATAAGCGGTGTCTTTCCTTGCGATGTATATTTTTCAATACTTGATTCATCAAATGATACAGAGAGTTCATTTATAAACTTTACATTTCCAACAAAATATTCCGTACCTCCGATTTTTCCTCTCAACCCCTTACCTTCGACAATTGAGAATTCAGCCACTTCTTGCATACTAATATTTTTTCTTTCAGCATATTGCACAACCGCGTGTGCAATTGGATGCTCAGACGATTTTTCAAGTGAAGCAAGAAGAGAAATAAATTCATCATCGGAACGACCTGAATCGTTCTTTATATCGACAAGTGTCGGTTTACCTTTGGTGATGGTTCCTGTTTTATCAACAATAACAGTATTGACCTTATGAAGTTTCTCAAGAGTAGAAGCATCTTTGATAAGAATGCCTGCTTGTGCCCCCTTACCCACACCAACAATAATTGCGGTTGGTGTGGCAAGTCCAAGCGCACAAGGACATGCAATCACAAGAATACTAACAAACGACAGAATACCGAGAGATAGTGCTTGTGAAAATCCAAGATACGATGCGCCTATCGTAAGCCAAACAACGAGGGAGAGAACCGCAATCACAAGCACCACCGGAACAAACACCGAAGAGATTTTATCTGCGAGGGCTTCAATTGGAGCCTTACTTCCTTGTGCCTCATCAACCATAGCAATAATCTGCGAAAGAAGAGTTTCCTTTCCAACTTTGGTGGCCTTAAACGTAAAAGCTCCGCTTGTGTTTAATGTGCCGGCAACAACTGCATCTCCCGCATGCTTCTCAATTGGCATCGGCTCACCCGTTATCATTGATTCATCAAGAAACGAACTTCCTTCTACAATAATTCCATCAACCGGAATCCTCGCTCCTGGTTTAACAATAATCACATCATCGTGTACGACCTCAGTAATTGCAATTTCCACCTCTTTTCCATCACGAACAACAAGCGCATTCTTCGCTTGAAGATGAAGAAGTTTTTCTATTGCGTCTCCTGTCTTTTTCTTGGAACGAACCTCTAAATATTTACCGAGCGTTACAAAACCAATCACGACTATCGCGACATCAAAATACGTGTACTCTGGCGCCTGAATGAGAATACGAACCTGAGGCAAAAGCGTAATGACCGTACTGTAAAGATATGCCGTAAGTGTGCCGATGCCGATAAGCGTGTCCATGTTCGCAGTTCCGTACTTAACGAACCGCAAAACCCCCGCAAGGTACGGCTGACCAACCCAAAATACAGCGAGCGTTGCCACAATCATCGAAATGAGATTAAACAGTTCCATCGGAATCGGCAAGTTTGGTATCCATGCAAATGTACGCGCTGCAATATCCCACATCATCGCAATAAAAATAACAATCGA
This sequence comes from Patescibacteria group bacterium, assembly GCA_030916895.1. GTDB lineage: Bacteria > Patescibacteriota > Minisyncoccia > Phycocordibacterales > UBA5272 > UBA11704. The sequence goes on along the minus strand of JAUPVR010000001.1, from coordinate 51,422 downwards.
AACAGGAAAGATAAAAGCAACTTTTGATTCAAGCTCTTCTAAATAATTCTCTTTTCCCATATGGTCGTGAGCGTCCTCCATTTTTTCTGATGACATGTTCTCAGAGGTGAGTGTGTACCCGAGCTCTTTTACTACATCATTAAATAGTGCAGGGGTTGCTTGTTTTGGATCAAAATCAATACGAGCTTTCTCGTTACCGTAATTAACGGAAACGTTAAACACTCCTGGAATTTTAGAAATTTTTTTTGTAATGACAGAAGCGCAACTTGCACAATGCATACCCTGTACCTTAAAAATATTATTTGCCATGGTTTTGTATTGGTGGGAATGGAGATTTTAGATGTTATACCAAGACTGTCGTGCAACCTTAAGGATATTGAGGCCATTATTGAGAAAAGCTTCGACCGCGTCAGCATTATTAAGGACTTCCACCCTCGATGCCTTCAATCGTGTTTCTTTTGTCATCTCAATACCCGCTTCATGGTGGGCAATGATTGCGTTTAGAAAACGAAGATCAAATTTCTCGTCTGCTCCACCCAAGTTTGCAACAAATGGGTCACGCACAGTACGCGTATCGCCATACCACTCTTTTTTCCACGCATAGAGTTCAGCAATAGCAACAGGTTCATTTTTCAAAATCTCCTCTGCAAGTACTTTAAGTTCAGGGCGTACTGTATTTTTTTGCAACTGTTCTGCAAGAAGTATTGCTCCTCTGTGATGAGAAATCATCGTATTCACATAGCGAAGGTCAAACGTCCTATCGGCTCGCCCAAGTGTCATTGCATTTTTTTCGTACATTGACGTCTGGTATTGTGGAGTAAGATAGTAGCCAACACCGATACCGAAAATGAGACCAATAATGAAAAGACCGGATGAAAGGTAAAGTGATTTGTTGTTCATGGTTGTATAGTGACTATAATTTTTGTTAATTTATTTTCTTTTAAGTTTGTAAACGGTGAGTACCTCCTTTTTTGCTTTCTCAATTTGACCAGAAGAAATCTGGTGAACCACACAGTGGCCAAGGTGATTTGCAAGAAGAAGGTCTTCAACATTTGAAAGTCCCTGCTTAACCGCAGAAGTTTGTGTGATGATATCAATACAGTACGTATCTGCATCAACCATCTTCTGAAGACCGCGAACCTGACCCTCAAGTAACTTTAATCGGCGAATAATTTTTGATTTATCTCTATCATCTAAATATTTCATATGCCATTCAGTATATACCCCCCTGGGGGTATAGTCAAGAGGGCAAGAAAACCCCGTGGAAAAACTCCACAGGTTTACGTCTTGGAAATGTTACCTTGAAATGTTTATTTCTCCCACAATGTCTTCCGCCTGTTGTTCAGGTGTAACGACTTCTTTTCGAAAGGTGTTCTCTGCTTTTGAGATTGCAGTATTTGCTTTTGTAATAATTAAATAGAGCACAGCACTAATTGCAACAACGAGAACAAAGAAATTTAATTTAGACATATATGTTGTATATCTTATTTAGTATATCAAAAAGCTAAGCCAAGTAGAGAAGCACTGCGAAAAAAATTGCCACGTAGCACGCAAAGTAGCCGACAGTTTTCATGAAGTACACAAAAGCTTCTTTTTTATTGTTATCGAAATACAATTTAAACGGTTGATAGAAAAATAAGAATGCCATAACCGCAGCGGAAAGTACAAAGAGGCTAAGTAAAAACACTGGGGCGAGTATCCCCTTATCTGGGGTGTTTGGTGATTGCAATGCCGAAATGATGCCAACAACTAGCAAAATGTAAGCCAGTGCGCCGAGTGCGTTAAAAAATGGATTTATTTTCATACTAAGCCTAGTGTACACCTATAGGGTAAATGATCATATTTGAAGAACTAAATAATTAAACTATACTGAACCTCATGAGAAAAGCTGGCCAAAAAATACTTAACGTCTTTGGACTTTTGATTGTTTTGATAATTGTTAGTTTCATAATCTTTTTATCAATCGATAATTATAATAAAAAAAATCAAACCAGATATTCCCAACAACCTGAAGCTAATTTAATTCTGGCACCATCAGATACTTCTACAAAAATTCCAATACGGGTGAGTGAAGACCAAGATGTTTATAAACAAAGACAATTAAGAGCAGATGAAACCGCAAAAACCAACAAAACTTATCGCGTAGGTGGCGCGCAGATTACCACAGAAGAAGGATTTACTGTTGCTACCACATTTCATAACTTGGGTAATGTTGTAAAGGCTCACTATGGTTATACTGATTATTTTACCTCTCCTGTAAGTAATGGTATATATGCTGATACTGTTTTCACACTAGAAAATAGGACCAAAACCCCATTATTCTTAAATATAAACACGATACACTTTGTTGACCAATTTGGTCGGAGCTTTCTTCCAATCAAACAAGAAGGAACTTGTGGTGTTCAAGATGTAGACTACCCAACGAGTAATGATGCTATAACTGGAAATCTTAACCCGAATGTTCCTTGTACTGTGAGAATTTTATTTGAAGTTGCTACATCTTCAACACCTCAATATATAGAATTTTTAACAAATTAATTTATAAAATTTATTTATTTTTGTATAACTCTAAAATCTTAGCTGTAACGGATCCTGTTTTGGGAAGATTGTCCGCCGGGAACCACTCCGCAGAATCAATTTCTAGTGCGTCTAGTTTATAATCTTTATTTCCAACTTCTGAATAAAAACCATAAACAGTATCTTCTTTGTACTCTTCATGTGTTACAAAAGGAGGAAGCGGAAAAACTGAATCTAGTTGTATACCAACCTCCTCTTGTGTTTCTCTTTTTGCCGCCATTTCTGGTGTCTCATTTTTCTTAATGCCACCACCTGGTAATGTGTAAGCGTACCCGTATGTTGTTTTAATTAAAAGGATCTCATCCCCACAAACAATGACAACCTTCGCGCCAGATGTTTTTGGTCTAGTCATGTACCACCACGACCTCATGCAAAAAATCAAAACCGGACGAAAAAGTTTAATAATTTTTTTCATGTGAAGTGACCTCTGTTGAGGCTACCACGCAGTAAGTACGGCGCCCATCGCCATAAGGGATAGTAGTGCTGAGAATCCATCATACGCCCAAAGTTTCCACGAACGCTTCATCCAAATCACATCCATGGAAGTTGCGGTGATATGAAAACCAAGCCACATCCAAAATGCAACAATCGGACCTTTATACCAAACAAGTTCACCCATCGCTTCCGTTGAGAATGCCATCCACAAAACTCCCGACATAACAAATGCGGTAATCACATTTGCAATATAATTCCAAATCATTTGTGGAACCATATCAGAAAACTTTTCATTTCCTGTTGGGCGAATGTTTGCTAGACGCATCCATGTTTTTCCACCTAATGGACCGTGTAATAAAAACCCAACAATAAACGCAACTCCTGCAGACACAAGTATTGCTACGATGTTCATGGTTTGAAAATAAAATAATATAAGAGGAACACCTTTAGTTTATCACGCAGACTGTTGTGTCCACCTTTTCTTTCTGCTCCTTACAATACCGACAATACCTGAAACCACTGCAATAAGTCCAAGAAATTGCGCTCCAGGACTATCATCCCTTTCTCCAAACACAACCATAAACACTCCAAAACCTATCGCAAGAAGTGAGAAAAAGATCTTAGTTTTATTCATAAAATTATTTCGAAACAATATCAAACGTTGGGCTTGATTGGCTTCCTATTTGGAATTGATACGTCCCGGGCTTTATGTTCGTAGGAACAATGTACGTGTATGTGTGAAAATTTTCGATTCCATAAATTCTATCTACAATACTTGCCGATGTATTCTTTTCCTTAAGCGACACATCGACTAAAAATATTTGTGTTATCTCCTCGCGACCTCCAGTCCAGGTAAGTTCGTAACTCTGCCCTTGTACTAACTTCTCTCCGCCTTTTGGAAAGGTTATTGAGTCTTCAGCACGAAAATAAAGAAGTGCAAAAAAAGAAAGGAGTACTACGGTGGCGAAATAACCAAGCGTCTTCATGAAGTACACAACTGCTTCTTTTTTGTGGTTGTCGAAATACAACTTGAATGGTTGATAGAAAAACAAGAACGCCATAACCGCAACAGAAAGCGTAAAAAGAGAGAGCAGAAAAACTGGCGCAAGTATTTCAGCATCCGGTGTGTTGGGTGATTGTAACGCAGAAATAATGCCGACAACTGCCAAAATATAAACTACTGCGCCGAGGGCGTTAAAAAGTGGATTTATTTTCATACTACGTTTAGTGTACACCTCTAGAGGACAAAAGAAAAAACAAACTAATGTGGTGGGTAAAATTAGGACTTTAATTATCTTCTTTAGGAAAACCCCATTGCCACTTTGGTTTCTCACCTTTTTTATAACAAATACGTAGTAGTGTGGCGGTTAGGAGTGTGATTGGTAAAATAAAAGTAAAGACCACCTCTCTTGGTGGAGATTGTTCATCAATAGTTAGACTGAACACTAAAACGAGAACCACATAGACGAAAATAGTTAGCCAACCCTGCCATGTTGCAGGTGTCCAACCCCATCCGTAGATTTTTCTTTTAAACCAGAGCTTTTTGGGATTATTTTTTATATATTCAACGTATGCTTTAATCATGTACTAACTATAGCAAAATATCTGGGAGTAGTTTAGTCTTATTTCAACTAGTTAGCTTAGCGCACAAGGAACTCTTACCTCCTTTCCGCAAACCCAACAAGAGCAGTAAGTGAAGTTTCAAAACTCTGAAGTTTTTCTTTCATGACAGGTGGGAGGTTGAGTGCTTCGAGTTCCCCCTTCTGTTCTTTAATTGAGTGCACCAAATGAGAAAAGAGTTTCTGTTCTCCCTCTGTTCTTGTGTCACCTTTGCTATAAAAAAGATCGTTGGTGAGTTCGCTCAAATCTTTGCTTTCAAGTGTTAAATAAAAAACAGGAATATTTTGCACTGCGTTTCGTACAAGTTTTCCATCCGCAAGCGAAACACCGTACTTTGCTTCTGTTCCACCTTTCATGGCAATTTTTTTCACCTTTTCTGCTTTACCACTTTCGCCACGAGCTTTGTCGCCATCATTTTCAATCACTTCATCAAATGCACAAATAACCGCACCTGTTTCTTTGTCGAGAATGAAATTATCTATCCCATTCGTATAATCATCAAACACGGATGAGCGCACAACCAAAAATCTTTCTTTGAGAATTTTATGCAGAAGCGCGGTGATAACCATTTCCGCCTGACTTGCCGTATTTGCTTCCTTATTTTCGCGAAATATTGGAAGAATTTCTTTTTTGATTTCTGGAGAGCCAACGTTTACGTTTAACTTGTACTTCTCTTTATAAAACTTCTGCACCTTTTCATCTTCCGCGTCGCTGTACTTTAAATCTAGTTCGTCCACTTTTTTCTTGTCCGCATCAATATCTTCTTTTTTGTAAATGCCCCCTTTCTTGCGTGAAAAGTGTGTAAGGTCAATATGAAGTGAGTCATCAACCAATTGTTCCACGCCGTATTTTTTCGCAACCTCTGCGTTTACTTCCTGGGAAATACGCGACATCACTTTCTTTAGTTTTTCAAGCGAGGGTTGAGATTCTTTCTTGTATGACTGAGATGGCTTAGGTTCTGATGTTTGCAAAGAAAAATGATTCATACTTTTTTGTCTTTTTTCACAAATAAGCAGACTGCTCTTTGTTTGGTGGTGTTTATAAAATTAGTGTACCATGAAGAATTCTTAAATTGTTTTTAAAGGATGATACCCCAAATTTCACCAGGATCACCGTTTGATGCAATTATAGGGCCAAGTCTTTTAAAATGAAGACGCTCATAGAACCCACGCGCCTCGTTATGTAAATCACTATTAAACAAAACAATTTCCGTATACCCAAGTTTTCTAGATTCATCTAACATTTTTTCGATTAATGCTCTACCCACTCCCATGCCACGATTTTTTACTGCAAGAATATAAAGTTCAGCGACATTGTTTATCGTCGAAAATAAAAGCATCGGTTCCGGTGCTTTTCTAAACCCAAGAGAACCAAGAATTTCTCCATTTTGTTCAGCGACAAAGTACAAAAGATTCTGTTCAATTGCTTTTAGTTCATTATTTACGAAGCTGGCTAACTTATCGGAAAACTTTTTTCGAAGTGCTCCGTCTGCCCAATAGAGAGAGAATATTTCCTCAACCTGTCTTACATCGTGTTCTTGTAGTTTGCGAATAGTGCCATCGAATTTTTTCATAAAAGAAAGTGTATCACGTTGTGGGGTAGGGATTGAAAAAGTGTCAATTTTGTTGTAAAATATGACCCATACTGGGGTATCGGGCCAAGCCACTCGCCTGCTGGCTCGTCTAATGCTCCCGATTTCTTAGATTGTACTCAATCTGTAGAAATCGCAGTACTGCAACGTACTCGTTGCATGTAGTAGGACATCCGGTGATATTCGTCTCAAACCCAAGACGTTAAATAAAGGGAAAATAAAAAACATAATATTGGGGTATCGTCTAATGGTAGGACAGCAGTTTCTGGAACTGTTAATCGAGGTTCGAGCCCTTGTACCCCAGCTCGAGGAGCGCAGGCGACGAAGATACTTAATCTAGCAAGATTAAGTACATATATATTTGCAACAAAAAGGATGGCCTCGTGTCATCCTTTTTGTATTGCTTCAAGGCATGGGCGAGAACCGTAGGCGACATATTTTCTTAGCTTGTACTCAGGTTGTAGAAAATACAAGTCTCGACCAACGGGAGAGGCGAGCCCTTGTACCCCAGCCAAAAAATAAATACCCCCCGCATACGGATGCAGAGGATAGAGGTTCATTTGTGAAAAGATTACAGAGTTAACGCTTTCTACGCCAATTTCGCAGACGACCTCGACTAACTTGACCATGACCATCACACATAGTACAGACAGTCCATGAATCAGGAACATTCCCTTCTTCGCCACCCAAAGTCGCAACACTGTCGCCACTACCGGAACAGTTAGGACATGTTATCCATTCCCCGTCACTTTCGGAAGACGACTCACACGTACATGTACCGAACAAAAGATCAAAGAGTCCCATTTCAAGCTCCTTTCTACTTAAAACACTTCGTTTACCATCCTATCATGCTAACTAGTTTTTGAAAAGTTATTAAATTTATAACCCCTAAGCACCCGTGCCAAATTTACCTCTGTATAATTACTTTCGTTCCAACCGAAGCCCAATCATACACAATCTTTGCAAGTTCTGGCGGAAGGTTGATACATCCATTTGATTGGTTGGTGCCGTAACGGTCATGCCAGTATGCTCCGTGAATAACTGCACCGTCTTCTGTAAAATATAAATTCCATGGAACACCGGGTAAATCAAATGGAACATCCGACACCCCAGGAAGTGGACCTTGCATGTATCTACTTGGCATTTTTTTGTATACCGTAAATGTACCCGTAGGCGTAGGTGTGCTACCAATTCCTGTTGCTACTTTTGTTGCTAAAAATTGTTTGTCCCCATCGTATGCGTAAATCATGTGATCAGAAAGATCAACAATGATTCTTTTGTTCGTTTGGGGTGTTGAGGATGAAAGCATCTCTTCATCAGAAGAAACAACAACACGTCCAGCAACTGCGGGTATGTACCAATCCCCTTCTACGCGATCTGGATATCTGAGCCATTCATCAAAATACACTTGGTGCCACACCTGACCATTTCTGTTTTCGGTACTTTTAATTTTAAAAACTTGGCCCGCACGAAGTTCAGCTACTTTTTTATATTCTGCTCCTGGGCCCGCATATACAGGGATGCAGTGTCCTTCAAAATCTGGGCCACAGCTTTCTGTGATTTCTAGATATTCATACGTTTCTTGTTTTTGTGAAGAAATATTTTGATTTGAAGACACATTCAAAACGGTTTCTGTTTGTGGGAGTATTTTTGCAACAACAATAGAAGACGCATTCTTGTACGAAAGAAAAAAGATGGTGCCACAAATTATGGCGAGAAAGAGTATAGATTTTTTTTCGTTTGACATACGTTTGTTGCACAAACTGTACCTTTTTGGGGTACTAATGCATCCTCTATTATACCATAAATTAAGCATAAAGTCAATATAAAGCAGGATTTGATAATGTGTGTCACAAAAAAACAGACTCTGGTAAAATACCATGATAAAATGGACTTTATATGAACCAACCCAAAACTGCGGTCATCTTGTGTGCTGGACGTGGCACAAGAATGGGAGCGCTCACCGAAAACTGCCCAAAACCCCTTCTTCCCCTTTCAAACGGACAGACTCTTCTTGAAATCAAGTTGCATGCGCTCCCAAAAAGTATCACAAAAGTGATACTCATTGTAGGATACTTGGGCGACATGATTCGCGAACACATTGGAAACATGTATGAAGGAAAAGAAATCACGTACGTTGTGCAAGACATTGAAAAAGCATACGGAACAGGTGCAGCACTTACGCTTGCACAAGAGTACATCGACAAAGAGACATCTTTTCTTGTACTCATGGGTGATGACATCTATGCGAAAGAAGATTTGGAAGAGTTATGCACGTACGAAAATGCAATCCTCCTCTCACATGAAGGTGAAAAGAAATTTGGCGCTTTTTGGCAAGTGCGCATCGAGAACGGAAACCTTGCAGAGTTTTATGAAAAAGTTCCAAGGGAAGAATTGTGTACCGGTATCATCAACGCCGGAGCGTATGTTATTTCTCCGAAAAAATATTTTAGCGTACAACCACTTGTTGGTGCTGATGGGGAAATACAAATTCCTCCAACCATTTCTCTGCTCATACAAAACGGTGTGACATGGAAAGCGGTGCGTGCAACATATTGGAAACAAGTTACCGCGCCTGAAGATTTGATGATATGAATGAAAAAGATATTTTGAAGCTTATTGAAAATGACCCGTGGATGATGAATGTCCTTTCTGTTGCAAAAAGCGTAGCCCTCCCCGATTGGATGATTGGTGCTGGTTTTGTTAGAAATAAAGTGTGGGATTTTTTACACGGATACAACAACAAGGAAGTTCCGACCGCTGATATTGACTTAATTTTTTACGACCCTACCGATGTTTCAGAAGAAAAAGAAGAACTACTCAATCGCTTGCTTCAAGAAAAATTAAATATCAACTGGTCGGTAAAAAACCAAGCGCGAATGCATCTCAAACACAACAAAACAAAGCCCTATAAAAATACAGAGGAGGCATTAGCGGAATGGGTAGAAATACCAACATGTGTCGCGGTGCGTTTAGAAGAAAATGGCACATTAAAACTTTTTGCTCCGCATGGAATTGACGACCTCGTTAATCTTGTTGTAAGACCAACCCTCTCTCAAACAAATAACTTGGAATTATTTTGGGAAAGAATAAAAAGTAAAGAATGGGAAAAGAAGTGGCCAAAACTTATCATTAAAACAAATTAGAAAACCGCCAATCCTAGGACGGGCGGTTTTTTTGAGACCTGGTGGTCGAACGACACCTAGATCGGGCCGTTGTTGTTGATGATGCAGGTCACGAACTCGCATTCGGCGGACGACACATCGCCGTGCCGTGTCTGCTCGAGCGCCTCCTGCGTGTGTTCGGGCGTAATGCCACAGCCCTGGTGACCGTTGTGATCGTCCGCGACGCGGTCGTGCCACAGGGAGGGGGTGTTGGTGGTTGGCATACCTGCAAATCTCCTATGAAGACATTGCGGTTTGTGGGAAAGTGGATCTTAAAAACTTATAGAAGTGAGGCCGAGTCATGTTACCAAAAAATGTAACTAATAACACGCTCCCAAGAGCTCCTGTCATTATAATAACTGAAAATATGAAAAATGTCAAGAGTTAGAAAACTTGTTACTTTTTCATCCCCGCACGCACCAGACGAATTGTGTGAAAATTATATTTCCCTTTAAGCAACCCGTGTACCGGCATGAGTTTTGTTGTTTTTGCTTTTACAAATGCGTCTTCGATTTCTTTCGTGACTTTTTTTGATGGTAGGCAATGTTTTATCTCAACCTTGTCCCCTCGTTCAAGCAATTTTTCAATATGACCAAGAATTGTGTCCTCAGTGAGAGCGCGAATTGATGCAATTTCTCTGATTGTCTTTTTTTCTTTCAAGAGCTCTTGTGTTTTTGTTAACGTATCGGACTTTTCCTCCTCTTCATCAACGTACGCTTCAGTGTGTCCACCACACCTATTGATAAATTCCTCGTGAAGTGATCGTAACTTATCAGCATTATATTTTTTCAATGCCTCACTTGCTTTATCAGAGGCATACATACATGTCTTGTCATATTCACGCACAGTTTCATCAACCAAGAGTGCTTGTGGGTTCATCCCAACAAGGTTCAGCCCTTCGATTGATTTTAATCGCGAGAGCGCAACATACCCCATGCCGTACGCAAACGCTTTTGATAAATCAATAGATGCTTGATCAAGTGTCATCCCTTGAGATTTGTGTATCGTAATTGCCCATGCGAGCTTAAGTGGAATCTGACTTATTTCAGCGCGCACCTTTCCGTCTTCTTCAATACGCCACGAATCTGCCAAAATACGTATGGTTTTCCCAGATACAAGTTCTACCATCGGAGCATTTTCGTCATCAAACCCAACCACAACACCGAGTGAACCATTCGAAAATTTTCTTTCGGGATCATTCTTGATACACATGACTTTCGCACCAACTTTCAAGCGAAGCGATTCTTCTGCAAGACAGTTTTTCTTAAGCGACTCCACAAGCGGTGCGCGTCCAGTTGATGTCATTGCGTACATACGCTCCTCTCCTTTCACTTTTTCAAACTCTTTTCTATTAATTTCATCAACATCAACATTGTGCGTGTAAAGTTTAGTGTGATCTTTTGCGTGCTTCTTTGATGATGTGAGCTGGAGCTCTTCCCAAATGCCGTCATCAATATCGCCTTCTCGGATTGCTTTTAGGATACGTGTCAAAACATCATCATCTTGTCTGTGTTGTTCGGTTAAGTAACAAATGACCGGCTTGGCCTCCTTCCAGGCTTCGGCGGTGTATGCAAATATTTGTTCATCGAATTCTGTGTTTTTCACTACCGGTGGAAGTTGAAAAAAATCTCCACAAAAAACCACCTGAAGTCCTCCAAATGGTCGGTCATCTCGGCGAACAGTTTTCAAACTTCGATTGAGCATATTTAAAAAATTTGCATGAAGCATCGACACTTCATCAATGATAAGCACGTGTGTGTTTGTGTATCGTTTGTAGAGATTTTGTTTCTCCTCAATTGATTCGATGTCTTGTTCTGAAAGCGTTTCTTTTACACCAATTCCACTCCATGAGTGAATCGTCATGCCGTGAATATGTGTTGCGGCAATTCCTGTTGACGCAGTTACTGCGTGAGCGATACCGTGCTCCTTCAAATACTGTATGTACTCGCGAAGTACATAACTTTTACCAGAACCAGCGGCACCGGTGAGAAATGTTGTGTGACCTAATTTTAAAATGGAGAGCGCATCTTGTTGCGTCATGGTGAAGGGTAGTATAACAAAAAAACGCACGCTGTAGGCGTGTGTTTTTTTGTTATACCTTCAAATATTTTCTTACCGCCAAAAGCGATGAAATAATTGCAAGTCCTGAACCCGCAACAAGGAGAAATCCTGCGAGCTCAAAAAAGTGAGCAAGATAATATGCATGCAAATTCATTCCTTCAAAAAAGAAAACTGTTTTCTTTGTTACCCACACTGTTGCTGGCCAGAACATCGCCATGGTAAGGAGTGTTGCGACAATACCATAGAGCATCGCCTCAACAATGAACGGACCCCGGATAAACATGTTTGATGCGCCAACTAATTTCATCACGGCAATTTCATCACGATACACAAAAATTGCAAGGCGAATCGTGTTATACACAATCATACAACTCATCGTTACGAAAATGATGGAGAGCCAAAAACCTACCGTATTTGTCCAACCTATAATATTGTTTAACTTATCAATACTGTCCTTCAGTTGATAGTAATTAATTTTATCAATAGCTTCTGCGTTATCTCCCAAAAGTCCGGTGCCTTGTTTAAGAGCATCAGCAATAACTTCATATTGGGAAGTGTCTTGTGCAAGAACTGAAAGAGATGCACCAAAAGGATTCGTTCCAAGCTCATCTAGTGCTTGAAGTGTCAGTTGATCGCCTTCATGCTTTTGCTTAAACTCAACAAGTGCTTGGTCGCGTGACATATAGGCAACCGCCTTTACTTGTGGAAGTGCGAGAAGTTTTGCTCGTACTGTTGAAATTTGTTCTTCTGTTGCATCAACAGTAAAGTAAACACGTACATCAACTTTCTCACGTACCTGATCAAGGGTATAGTTAAAAATTGCTTGGAAAAAATAAAACGAGGCAATAATGGAGAGCGTTACCGTTAATATAAAAATAGAAGAAAGGGAAACGGTACGGTTACGGTAAAAACCAGTAAACCCAGCAGAAACGATACGTCGTACAAGTGTTGTTTTTTTTGCCATACAATTACATCGTAAATTTACCAGATTTCTGATCGCGAATAACGCGCCCATCTTCCATACTAATAACACGACGACCTAAGTTATCAACAATCCCTTTGTTGTGCGTTGTCAAAATGACCGTCGTCCCTAAATCATTTATTTTTTTTAAAATTTGCACAATGTCGTAAGTGTTAAGTGGATCCAAATTCCCGGTTGGCTCATCAGCAATAATAATTTCTGGGCGGTTTACAATTGCACGTGCAATTGCAACGCGTTGTTGTTCTCCACCAGAAAGCTGGTGTGGGAAATGGTGCATCTTATCCTTCAAATCAACTAAATCAAGTACATGAGGCACATCTTCATGAATATCGTGATCGGGTTTGCCAGCAGCTTCCATTGCAAAGGCAACATTCTCATATGCGGTCTTGTTTGGAATTAAACGAAAATCTTGAAAGACAACACCAACTTTTCTGCGGTAGTTCACCATATCTTTTCCTTTCAAGCGATGAATGTTATCTGAATGGAAAGAAACAATTCCTTCTGTTGGTCTTTCCTCAGCAAGGAGAAGCTTGATGAGGGTGGTTTTACCGGCACCGGAGTGACCAACAATAGACACCAATTCACCTGGGTGAATTGTAAGGGAAATGTTATCGAGTACTCGATTGCCTTGACCGTATTCTTTGGAAACTCTATCAAAGTAAAGCATAAAAGTAGTATAGCACAGCATAAAAATGAATTTGTGAATAAAAAACTCGCCCCGCGCGCTTGTAGCGTACGGGGCTCAATTGTTCCTGGAAATCGAAGTGGCTATCTCTTACACACGCACTCGATTTCGTATTCGTTGTCGGCAAAGATGTGCGTTGGCGCGAGGCCGGATTCAACGTCTGACAGCTTGTACGGCTTAAATCCGGTATAGCGACAAACCTTCCATCCTTCGTAGCAGTACTGCGGGCACTTGTGGATGATCACGAGCGCTACCGTCGGAACACCGTCCTTAATACGATCCGCGCGCACCTCGTAGACGGCATTCCGATAAGAGAGCCCGAGCGGGTAATCGACGTGCTTGATGATGCGACCCACGCGGAGGTCGATATCACCCCCGAAATCCGCATCCACCCGTCGTGCAAAGAACCTGCTGAAGGCACTGTCCGCACAGTCAAAGTTAATGCTTCCAACTGGGACGAGGCGTCTTCCTTCCAGCATTTCTATTACGGTCTTTGTCATCTGGCTTCTTTCTATATAGCATGGCTACTTCGTAAAGGGGGGAGGACAATTCACCTATATCCAATTCCAATCCTACTCCTAGAAAAGAAAATTGGCAACTTTAAAGGTTTTTTTCTGCATCAAGAAAACTATCAATTTCTCCCCGTTCAAGCACTGCCTCAACGTTGCTCGTTTCCATATCAGTTCTATGATCCTTCACCATTTTATATGGATGAAGTACGTATGAACGGATTTGATTCCCCCACTCAATATCTGTTGTCTTTGAAATTTTCATTCCTTCAGCTTCCGCTTTTCGTTCTGCTTCTTCTTTCTTGTATAGTTTCGCTACCAAAATCTCGAGTGCTTTTTGTCTATTCTGTTCTTGGCTTCGCTCAGTTACAACATGGACAGAAATATTTGTTGGAATGTGTATGATACGCACCGCCGTTTCGCGCTTGTTTACATTTTGTCCACCCGGTCCTCCAGCACGAGATGTTTCAATACGAAGTTCATCTTGAGGAAGTGGCTTTCTTTCAACAACAGGCAAAACAGGAAGCACTTCAACGAGCGCAAACGAAGTGTGGCGTTTTGCTTGCGCATTAAATGGTGAAATACGTACAAGGCGATGAACACCTGATTCATGTTTTAAGTTTCCATAAATATTTTTTCCCTGTAATTCAAGCGTGAGGTTTCTGTACCCACCATGGTCATTTTTATTTTCATGAAGCACGCTGTACATGTATCCTTTTCTTTTGCAGTATGCATCGTACATTTCAAAAAGCATCTTTGCCCAATCTTCAGAATCATCTCCCCCTGCCCCTGCTAAGATACTTAAAACACACCCCCCCTTATCGAGCGCATTTACTCCCTCCTTCTTATCCTTTAATTCCTGAATTCTCTTAATAATGTTTTGTGCGCGTACTTTATCATTCCAAAATTCAACCGCAGTCATCTCGTTTTCAAGGTGTGCAATTTCTTCATCGATTGATGTAAATGATTCGTCCATATTTTAAGCAGTAATCATTTTTAATAACCGCTCATCCATAAATGAGTCCGCCACTAAGACAGCTTCTAAAAACGGATTATGTCTTGTATATTCATTCGGAATAGCTATTGGAAGACATCCAGCACGATATGCTGATGTTATACCATTTTGGGCATCTTCAAGAACAATCGTTTCATTTCCATTTACACCGAGGTTTTCTAACACTTTTAGATAAATCTCTGGGTCTGGTTTACCTTTTGCTATCATGTCGCCTGTTACTATAACATCAAACCTATGTCTAACATTAAACTTTTCAAGCAAAAGATTTACCCTTCCTTCTCGCGCAGAAGTGCCAATTGCTTTTTTAACACCCTTTTCATCAAGTACATCAAGTAATTCAAATAACCCCGGAAAAGGAACAACCTGTGTCTTGCAAGCCTTAATGATTTGTTCATCTTGTTCCTTCATCCACCCCTCCGGGTCAAAAGATGTACCCAAAATTTCATTTATAGTCGGAACTATTTCTGTCGACTTCTTGCCCATCAACTTTGATTTTATGTCTAAAGAAAACACAAAACCTCTATCGGCAAACATTTTTGTTTGAACATCAGTAAATACACTTTCGGTATCAAACATAAGGCCATCCATGTCAAAAATGACTGCTTTTATCATGAACACGATTATACCATTCTTGGAGCCACCTTGCAGAATCGAACTGCAGACCTTTTCGTTACGAGTGAAATGCTCTACCAACTGAGCTAAGGTGGCTTATTGAAGCCTTATTTTACAAAAAAAATGCTTGTTTGACAATGATTTATTTTTCTATAGTATGGGATTAATTGAACATTTAACTACAGAAAGGTCACGGCAATGAGCACAACCTTTATCGGATTCACTGGACCCTTAGGTTGCGGTAAAAGCACATTTATCCAAATCGTCGAATCATGGGGCAGGAAAGTGTTCCGCGCAGACGACATCGCCAAGGAACTTCTCTATCAGAGCGGTGGGAAATATGACGATAAACTAGCAGAACTGCTTGGTACGGACATCTTCACACATGACCCCGCAAGCGGAAAAGTCAACTATAACACCAAGATGATTCGCCACATCATCATCCATGACGAAAGTGTGAGGAAGCGCTTCTGGAAATTCACGGCTGATATCGTTTGGTCGGAAATAATGAAGCGTACCAATAACTACGACGGCTTTATTTACGTCGAGAGCGCCATCCTCCACGAAGCAGGTTGGAACGATGGTAGGTTTAAACATGTGGTATGCATCTGGTGCAAGCGGGAAACAACAGTCGAACGACTCCTCAATAATTCCCGTAACGGAAACGACCCGCTTTCGCGATATGAAATCCAGGGCCTTCTAGATGCACAATTGTCGGTAGATGAGAAACGTGCCCGTTCGGACTTTTGTCTCTACAACGGCGACGATGTACGCCAAGAAGAACTTCCAGAGTACTTGAGGAATCTAATCTCTTTCTGGGACTCAACGATTTTCAAAACACGACCCCTGTACGAATCAGAAAAAAATGAACAGTCCTCGCTTGCGTAGTGGGGACTTTTTTCTTTGGATGTCAACTGAGCCAATGATAACCTCCGCTTCGCTCCGGTTTTGAGAACCCACGGTTCTCAACGGGCAAAGCCCTGCTCTCCTCCGCGGAGAAACTATCATTTCTCCGACCCTCTTCGAAATCATTGGCTCAGAAAAATAAAACCCCGCTTGGCGGGTTGTTTTATTTTTCTGAGCCAATGATCGGGATTGAACCGATGACCTCGTCCTTACCATGGACGCGCTCTACCAACTGAGCTACATTGGCTTATCTAAAAAAGATAATGCAAATTATAGCAAAAAATGAAGCCTCTTGCTAGCCAATAGAAATTATTTTCGAAGGACTATGATGCCCACTTATAATGCGCACTCCTTTGTTTGGATATATCTTACGAACAATTTCTAAAACTCTATTGTTCGCAACATTATTTTCTGCGGGGAGTTTTACCCAAATACGAAATTCATCGTCTTTTAGTTGTTCTATTTTTTCCTCCCGCGCATCAGGTATAACTTTAATTTTGATGTACATACCTACTTCTTACCGACAATATTTTCTTTTTTCTTTCGATATTCTTCAATGAGTTTGTGATTGCCAGACAGTAGCACTTTCGGTACGCGATACTTTTTCCCTTTGTATTCATACACCTCTGGACGCGCATACATTTCGTGACTTGCTACACGCTTTTCCTCAAGCGAATCTTCATCGTGAAGTACGCCCTTCACACGACGCGCAATCGCATCAATTGCAATCATCGCAGGCAACTCCCCTCCCGTTAATACATATGGACCAATGCTCCACTCTTCGGCTTTCAAAATTTTTTTCACGCGTGCATCAATTCCTTCATAGCGACCGCATATGAAAACAATGTCCGTATATTTTTCTTCTGTTTGTTCTGCAATTGTATTCGTAAATTGTTTTCCTCCTGGAGAAAAAATAACTACTTTTGGTTTTGACCCTTTTTTACGGGCAAGTTTTTTTTCAATTGAATCAACGACGCTGATAAGCGGTTCTACCCACATCACCATCCCTGGTCCTCCACCGTAGGGCTTACCATCAACGCGTCGGTGTTTGTCTTTCGTATACTCGCGGAGTGAGTATGTTTTGATTTCAATCAACTTATTCTTGATGGCGCGCGAAATAATCGACTCGGCAAAATACGAATCGAACATATTTGGAAAGATGGTTACCACATGAAAGCGCATTATTTGACATACTAGCAAATGAAACGTAGAGTGTAAAACGGACTCCCAAAAGACATGGAGAATTTTTGTGAAAAAAATGCAGATTCGACTTACAAACCTAGATGCTGTAGTTTGGCTCATGGTGTATGTCTTTCTTCCCTTGTTCTTGTTCATGGCGTTTTTCCCCGAAACAAAACAAGAGCTCGAACTCCAATACGCGATTGTTTTCATCGCAGGACCAATTATCATTCTCATCGCAACACTTCGTGTCTGGGTAATGCTGACACGAAGGATGGGAACTATTGAACAACTTCTTCTTGCTCCTGAAAAAATCGCAGAGGGTGGAGTGTTTTGCCTCTCCTCCCCGGTAGTAGGCCTTGTAGCTGTGGGGGCACTCTGGGAAGACTTCAGGATTGCGTCATTTATAACCCTCCTTGTCTGCATATTTCTATTCAAGGAAGGATTGCGGTTCTATTACACCGCTAGACCATTCCTAGAAATACACACGCTTGAGTTCGAGCACGAAACACTTAAAGAAATGTACGAACGTACCAAAGAAGAAGAAAAGAAAAAATAGCCGTGCAAGAAAAAGCGCGGCCGTAGTAATAGCGGTCGCGCTTTTCTGTTGTCTAAAATTATTTAAATCCCTTTCAAATCGTTCATCACCGCATCAACGTCAGTCATATCATACGTTTGATGATTTGGACGAAATTCTCGTCCTGCTGGTTCATTGATTTTCAAATTAACACGTGCATTGTTTTTCATACCAACAACACGAAGAAGTGTGCGTAGCGCTTTTGCGGTTGCGCCATCGCGACCAATAATTTTACCCATGTCTTCACCCGCAACGTCAAGCGTAATAAGTACCCCCATCTCATCTACCCTTCGATCGACTTTCACCTGTTCCGGATTGTCTACTAATGCCTTAACAACATACTCAACAAATTCTTGGTCTTTCATATATTTATTTTTGTATAACTCTATCGTAACAGCAAATCAAGAATAGCACCCTACTACTTATGCACAGGAACAGACTTTTTGTAAAAAATTATGCCTTCGCTTCTACTTTTTTCTGTGGAGACTTACGAGGAAGAACGTTTATTTTCTTACCAGAGAGAACCCCTTTTGAAACGAGGAGATTGTGAACTGTTGGAGTAACTTGAGCACCAACAGAAATCCAGTGCTTAACACGATCTGCTTTTGCACTAAAAACACCAGCCTTCACATTGTATGTACCAAGAATCTCCGCAAATTGTGAAGTCTTCGGCTTAAGGGTACTTTCAGTACAAATAAGTCTGAAATGTGGGTCATTTTTGCGTCCTACGCGCTGTAATCTGATTTTTAACATGTCCCCAATTCTAACATACTTTTCCAAAAAAAGGAAGGGGGTCCGTCCTTGCGGAAAGACAAACAAAAGAGCCGGCGTCTTGCGACTCCGGCCCAGTGCCAAGGCACCCTCTATTCTTGACTTGAATTATATAACGGATACCTAAGCGAGAGTTATTGTAGCATGTCTATCAAAAGACACAATAAAGGAGCTACGCCATGAGTGTATAGTCGATGATTCGTAGGTCTAGGTTAGCTTGCTTGACCTTAATTTTTACTGGTGTACCAATTTTATATTCAACACCTGTTCGTTCACCAATAATGCGTGAACCACGAGGGTCGTAGTTAAAGAAATCTTCCCCTAAATCGCGAAGCTTCACCATGCCTTCACATTTACTTTTCTTTTCTTCAACATAGATTCCCCATTCAGAAACACCGGAAACAACACCGTCAAATTCCTGTCCAACGCGGTACGACATGTATTCAACTTGTTTGTACTTGATACTTCCACGTTCTGCGTCCGCGGCTTCTTTCTCACGACGCGACGCCTGCGCACATAGACTTTCATACCACCCTCGTTCTTCATCTTTCGGAAAATCTTTTTTAAGTACTCGTTCAAGTAAACGGTGTGTTAAAACATCTGGGTAACGGCGAATTGGCGACGTAAAGTGCGAGTAGTAATCAAATGCCAACCCATAGTGACCAATATTTCTTGTACTATATATTGCTTTTGCCATAGAGCGGGTAATGTGCACCTGAAGAAGTGCTTTCTCTGGTCTATCCCCCATTTTCTTAAGCAAATCATTCAAATCTTGCGAAGGGATGAGTCCGTCCATAAATCGCACCTTGTACCCAAGTGCTCGAATATATAAATCGAGTTCATGCATACGATCAGTATCTGGCTTATCGTGTACACGGTAAATACAGACACTCTTCCCTTCGCCTTTTACTTTTTCTTGTTCGAGGGTAATAAACTTACTCACCTGCTTGTTTGCCATGAGCATGTACTCCTCAATCAACTTGTTTGTATCAATACGTTCTTTTACATATACATCAACCGGAACACCTTTTTCATCTAATTTAAATTTAACCTCTTCAGTTTCAAGCGAAAGTGCGCCATTTTCAAATCGTTTTTTAGTAAGCTTTTTAGCAATATTATTCAAAATAATGAGCTCTTGTGCAAAATCTCCACTTCCGGTGTCAATCGCCTTTTGTGCATCTTCATAGGTATATCGCCTGTTTGAATGAATAACAGACTTACCAAACCACTCCGCATGAATGGTCCCTTCGTCGTCTAATTCAAATACTGCGCTCATAACAAGACGATCTTCTCCTTGTACCAAAGAACACAAATCATTTGAAAGCACCT
This sequence comes from Patescibacteria group bacterium, assembly GCA_030916895.1. Lineage (GTDB taxonomy): Bacteria > Patescibacteriota > Minisyncoccia > Phycocordibacterales > UBA5272 > UBA11704. Next base: position 31,409 of record JAUPVR010000001.1, on the reverse strand, counting down.
CAGGAAGCATTGGAATACACCTATCCACCAGGTACACGGATGTCTCTCGCGCGATGCCCTCCTCATCCAAATGCATTCCTGGTAAAACATAGTGCGACACATCAGCAATATGAATACCAACTTCATAGTGGCCGTTATCTAATTTCTTAAACGATAAAGCATCATCAAAATCTTTTGCATCAAATGGGTCGATAGTAAATGTTCCCACACCACGAAAATCGCGTCTATCTTTTTTGTCTTCTTCACGTATCCCGCGCGCTTTGATTCCATGTGCCTCTTCAAGGACCGCTTCATTGTGCTCATCGCTAAAACCACGCTCATACGCATACGCAAGCATTTCAGCATCATTGTCTCCTGGGTGACCAAGAACCTTAACAACAGCCCCACGTGGTGATTTCTTGTGATCGTTCCATTCATCAATTGAAGCAATGATCTTGTCGCCCACTTTTCCACCATCTAACTTTTCCTTATCAATAACGATATCGGTATACATCCGCCTATCATCCGGCACCAAAAAGTACATACCGTGATCTTCTTCCAAGATACCAGCGTATCCCTTTTTACTTCGCTCAATCACGCGTGCAATTTTTCCGTAGAGCTCATCTTCTCCTTTAACATTTTTCTTTTTACCGAGTAATTCAACTTCAACTGAGTCGTGGTGAAGTGCGGTGTTTAAGTGGCTATGGTCAACAAAAATAGAGCCTTCTTTTTCAAGGTCGTGCACACGCACATAGCCATCTTTTTTAGAGTTTAAACTAATTGTTCCCGTATAAAGCCGTTGCATATCGCTCTACTATAGCATAAACATGACACAGTTTTCGATAAATCTTCGTATTTACTTTGCGTACAAGCGTGCTAGGATGGTACTCGGATCAAGGGTAAGCTGGGGAGCGAAACCTTGTGGGTGCAAGATCCTGCATTACAGAAGTAGTTGTGCCTAAGCAAAATCCTGCCGTAGTAAGCCTTCTCTTGAGGAATTTTCTCTTGATGTAAGGTCTGGCGACAGGAAGGGAGGGTTGCCCTCCCTCATAGCGCAAGCTATGCCCGCGAAGCCTCGGCACTGTCCGAGCAGACTGCGTCATCGCAAGTTCATGCCATGTGCGATTCACGCGAACAGCCGGAAGTCGGTCGGGAGGAGAGATCGGCCGCAGGCCCGCGGTTCACTGCTTTGGTTACGCACCTTCGGGTGTTGCCCTGCATCTACATGGCTCCCCAGCGCCAGCAGTGGAAATACTTAAATGTTCATTTGTAATATCACCCCATAAACCAAAGGAGCTTCCGATGGCAAAAAAGCAAAAAAAGGCTCCTTCGCAAAAAGAGGAGCTTTTTCATTTCGACCCGCATGTACTCATGGGTAGCAACTTGCAAACATTGCCCCTATTCCACACAGAGTGGAAAAAAGTGGGTGACAAGCGAAGACTCATTAGCACCCCGAACAAGGCGATGCGTAGAGTTCATGCGGTTTTCGAACGACACCTACATGAAGCAATCAACCTAATCGGTGAAGTGTATGGGACCGGGGAAACCTACACCCTGCGCAAACTCCCGTCTTCCACGGGGTCGGTTCCATCATCTAACCACTTCGTAAATGCTGAAAAGCACAAAGGTCATCGGTTTTTCTACATCACCGACTTCGTGCACGCATATCCAAGTGTCGACCTTGACCGCCTGACAAAGCTTCTCGTCCTCATCTTTCACTACGGAAAGTATCAGCTTGATTCTGGGTATTCCCTTCGCTGGTTCGCCTCAAATCCTCTTGCACAGGAAATGATGACAACCGACAAGCTGTACTTACCCTTGCGAGAGTTTGTACGAATTGCTTTTTCAGGACCAAATAACATCGGACTCGCCATTGGTGGACCGATGTCTCCACGTCTCCTTAACCTTTACTGCGAAGTCTTTCTTGATAGCAAACTTCGCGCTCTGTGTGAAAGAAAAGGGTCTAAGGAAAACACCGAACGAACAATAACCTACACTCGCTATGTTGATGATTTGGTTTTTTCCCGCGACATCATTATCGGGAGCGATCTTCGGCGAGAAATACGGAGCCTCATCAATGACGCTGGTTTCTCGGTTAATCACCGGAAGTCACGAGTTCTTGATGTGAAGCATGGTACGGTATTTGTCACCAAGGTGGGAATTGAAAATACGGGTGATAAAGCTGTTCTTCGTTTCCCTAGGTGGAAGCGGGACCGTATCGAAGGTGTGATGAAAAGCTACCTTGCAACACCTGCGTGGAACGATTCACCAGAAGTGATACGCGGGATGATTGCAGAGTTCCTTCACTACCTACGGCTCGTAACGCCAACCGAAACCGATAAGAGGACGCTCAATTTCTGCAAAGAATTCAAGCACGCCTCGCACGAATATAGGAAGCGTTACAAAAATCGGCACAAGCCCCTTCGGCGCTAAGACTATCCTTTTTGGAAAAATCTTGGCGCCGTTTTTGTATAAAAAGAAAACGCGCCTAAGCGCGCGAACCCCATGTATAGAACTTGGTTTTTCCAAAGTATCTGGGGTCGTAGTTCCAAGAACAAAGGGTACACTTGCACTCTCTCTTATGGTGAGGCCGGCCATTTTTCTTGAGAGTTTTTCGCGCAAATGTTTTCAGTACCACTTCGCCCGAATCGCACCGCGGGCATTTACCGAGTGATTCCTCGGAAATGAGCGAGAATTCTTTTCCCATGAATACCTCTCTTTGGGGACACTGTTTCCTGCAATCCTATACCTCTTGTATTCAAAAATCAACTACCTCGCAAACCCTTCGGCTTCTTTAAAATTAATTGAAAGCAAACGACTTGAACCATCAACACCAATGGTCACCCCATAGAGCATGTCGCAGTGATTCATCGTTTCGCGGTTGTGTGTAATTACCAAAAGTTTGCTCTTCTCAGCAAGACGAGAAAGCATCGAACCATACTTTCGTGCATTTGATTCATCCAGCGGTGCATCTGTTTCATCAAGCACCATAAACGGTGGAGGAGTGAGTGACGACATTGCAAACAAAAGTGCAATAGAGGTAAGCGCACGTTCGCCACCAGAAAACATTTGTATCTCTTTTACTTTTTTATGTGGAAGCGAGACATCGATATCAACCCCCTGTTCAGTGATGGTGTTACCATCTTCGTCGGTACGTGTCATATTAATGAGTACAAGTTTACCTTTACCATTAGGAAATACTTCTGCAAAAAAATCAGTAAAGATCTCCGAGATTCGTTTGATACCAGTATTAAATCTCTCCTCAAGAGAAGTTTGGAGTTCTTTGATAAGTTCGAGCAGTTTTGCCTCAGTTTGACGAATATCAGCAAGTTCCTTACTTAAATATTCTTCTCGTTCTTTGGTTGTCTTGTACTCAGCAATAACTTCGGAGGCATTTGGAATCCCTGCTTCTTCAATGCGAAGTTTGGAGCGTTCAATTGCTTTCATGAGCGCGGGTTTTTCCATTGTCATATACGTTTCTTCAGGGGTCGTCTCACGATACGAAAGTACCTCACGACCAACGATCACCGAACCCTCTGCCAACAGTGCATCGAAGCGTTCCTTACGAGAAGCAACTTCCCCTTCTTCTTGCTTGCGTAGCGCAATCATACTCTCAAGTTCACGAAGCTTGCTTTCAAGAAGTACTTTCTTTTTTTCTTCTTCAAAACGAGAATGAATTGCGGTTTCTGCTTGAGTATTAACAGATTCAAGTTTCTCTTCAAGAGATTTAACAGTCTTTGCCATATCCACCTCTTTTTCTTCATATGCTTTTATTTCACCATCAAGTTCAATTAATTTATTTTTAATTGACTCTTTATCACTTTCTCTACTTTTTGCATGTGACTCAAAAAAATGAACCGATCCGTCGACAGTTTGCATAAGAGGAACAAGCGTGTCTACTCGTTGCTCTGAAATTGCATCCTTAATTGTGTGTGCGATGTGTTTTACATCTTCTCCTGTTTTTCTGAAAATCTCATAACCCACAACAACATCCGTAGCAACTTCCTCTTTGACAAGTTCTTTTTGAAGATAATTTTTTTCTGCTTCAAGACGCCCGAGTGTTTTGGTTACCTGGTCACGTCGTTCAAGGAGTGTTCTAATTTCCGCTTGAAGTGTATGCTTTTCGTGATGCGAATTTGTTTGCACTTCCGATTTCTTTTCTCTAAGAACCTCGAGTTCTTTGTGTATCGAGTTTGTAATAAGCGAAAGAGAATGCGATGTACCCGCTTCGTGAATCTTTTCATTCAAAATTGCAAGCTCTCTTTCTTCACGAACAAAGTACGCTGTAAGCAATCTATGTAATAATTGTCTTTCTTTTTCTTTTGATTCCAATTTATCAACCTGCCTCTTTAAGTGAATCAAGTGTGGGGCAACTTCTTTACGCAAGAGTTCAACTTCGTGCACGTGTACTTTTACTTTTTCAAGTTTTCGCTCGCTCTCATGGAGACGAATATGAAAAACGCGCAAACCAAGCGCATCTTCAATTGCCTCCTTTCGTTCACGTGGAGACGCAAGTAATATTTTATCCGCTTCACCTTGATTAATGATTGTGTGGTTACTTCCACCGATACCCGCAAACGCCAAAAGTTCTTGCACATCTTTTAAGCGTACCTTTGCGTCGTTTAACGTGTAGTCACTCGTACCATCAGCGTAGATAACACGTGCAAGTGTAAGTTGATCGTACACAAGATATGGTGCAAGTTCCTGACTTGCATGTGTTGTATCAACCTTATCGCGATTATCAATAACCATCGTCACCGAGGCGCGTGAAAGTGGGCTTAAGTGCTCAGAGCCTTTAAAGATGAGATCAGATCCTAACTTTCCGCGCATTGATTTCATTGATTGTTCACCAAGCACGAAACGAATCGCCTCGGCAACGTTTGATTTGCCAGAACCATTTGGACCAACAACCCCCGTTACTTGGTGAGTAACATCAATTGTGGTCTTCTTAGCAAATGATTTAAAGCCTGAAATAGTGATATGAGACAAGCGCATACGTGTATCAAGTGTATCATGGCAGTTCTTTATTTTTTCTAAAAAAGGGATAGATATCAACACGTTTTGCGTGTGCCGTGGTAGAATACTGAAATGACATTACTGCAATCCTTCATTTTGGGTGTCGTCGAAGGGCTTACTGAATTCCTCCCCATTTCATCAACCGGGCACCTCGTTTTAGTGCAAACGTTGATGCGCATAGAGCAATCTCAATTCTTAGTAACGTTCGATATTGCAATTCAAGTTGGTGCAATTCTCGCTGTTATTGTTTTCTATTGGCACGAACTTTGGAATTTTAACCTTATCAAAAAACTTATTCTTGGTTTTATTCCAACGGGTATTATTGGTTTTACTGTTTTCAAATACATTAAACTCCTCTTGAATAATCCGTTTATTGTTGTTTTCACACTTTTTGTTGGTGGAATCATCATTATCCTTGCAGAAAAATGGTATAAGAAAAAATTAAGTGAGGTCGGTGTGAGTTCACACATTGGCTACAAAGAAGCTTTTCTCCTTGGTCTCCTTCAAACACTTGCCATTGTTCCTGGTGTCTCGCGTTCTGGTGCGATAATTGTTGGTGGCATGTTCATGCGCCTTGAGAGAAAAGCTCTCACCGAATTTACATTCCTTCTTGCGGTTCCAACCATGTGTGCCGCAACACTCTATAGCATCTACAAGCATCCTGAAGTTTTAACTGCAGGAGGAAACCTCTCGGCACTTTTAATTGGTCTTGCAACGTCATTTATGGTTGCGCTTATCGTGATTAAAGTGTTCATCAACTACATTCGCACGCGCTCATTTTCGGTGTTTGGATACTATCGTATTGTGCTTTCTATTATTGCTTTTATCATCCTAAGTAATGTTGTAAGCTAAACTAATTCGTGAGACCAAATAGTTTCTTCACCTTTTCTGTTTCTTCTTCACTCTTACTTATTTTTTCTAGTATTGGAAAGAGGTCGTGATTTCTCACCATCGGGTTGTTTCTCAATTCCAAGAAGTCATCAAATGTTACGAATGTTACATCTATCTTCTCGCCAGCATCTAGTTTCTGTTCTCCAACTTTTTTGCAATCACGCGCAATGAAAAAATGATTGTTCCAGTCCATCTTTACATAATTCAAAATATCAGACACAAACCAAAGTTCCCAGTCTGAAGAAATATATCCTGTTTCTTCGAGTAGTTCGCGCTTCGCGTTCGAAAGAGGATCTTCCTCTCCCTCGCTTAACCCTCCAGGTAATGAGAGGAACTCGCCTCGATACGGCTGTTCTTCGCGATTTACGATAATATTCTCTCCAACGACGGCGACCACGGTAATTCCATCCCTTTTTCTGATTGCCTCAAAAACAGCAGTCGAACCATCAAACATTTCTTGATCCCATTGATAAATATCATGGAGAGCACCTTTGAAAACCAACCTTGCATTGTCGGGAATTTTCTTTTTTGTCATACCTTATATTTTTTCTTCCTGTTTTTCATAAAGTGCAAAAAAGAAGATAATACCTACTACTGTTGTAACAAGTGCCATTGATGTTTTAAAAACTACCCATACATCAAGCGAGTACGTGTGACGAACATACTCATTTAAGCTCGCTGCCACAAAAAAGAAAAAAATCCATGCATACGTGAGGCGTCGCCATGCGCGATCGGTCATTGGAATGACGTCATGAAAAGCATGCTTAAAAAGAAGTGAGTTAAAGAAAAGACCAAGAAGGAGTATGGATGCATTAATTGCATCATAAACAGTGTCGCGTAATTGAATAAAGTGCGGGCTGTGATGCCAAAGTGTTAGGTAACCAAACACGGTTGTAAGAAAAGCAATGTAAAGACCAACGTACGGCAAACGGTGTTGGAGATGGTGGCTAATAACTGTTGCTATAATCGTTGCAATAACCAAAAGAAGCGTTGCTTTGTAGATGTGAAAGAGGTCATACGCCGCAAGAAAAACAATAACCGGGCCAAACTCTAAAAATCCGCTCACAATGAGATTACGGATAATGTGCCTCGGTATTTGCTTAAAAGATGGCATGCTATACTTTCTTAATACTTTCAGTATACAACACTACGTACACTATGAAACAAAAAATAACAAAAATTATCCATTCATGTAAGCAAATGTCGCTTACAACTCCACAAGCAATTGTCCTTGCGTCCATCATCATATCGTTAGGACTCATGGGATACGGCGCAATTACCGGAGGTGGTACAAAGGCTCCTCTTCAAATGTTTGCAGGGAGCATGATCACTGAGAACGACTACGTCTTTGGTAAGAAAAATAGCGATGTTATCGTTATTGAGTACTCTGATACAGAATGCCCATACTGTATTTCACTTCACCCAACCATTAAGCAGGTTCAAGAAACTTACAAAGATAAAATTGCGTACGTTTATCGCCATTTCCCACTTACCCAAATTCACCCTAATGCATTTGATGAAGCGCGGGCGATTTCTTGCGCTGGAAAAGTCGGGGGCGATGTTGGTTATTATAGTTTTGCAAACAACCTCTTTGATTACAAATTTAATAACAAGACAACACAACTCCCAGCAAACAACAATGTAAACGCCGTGGCCACAAAAACTGGACTTGACGCAAAAGCATTTTCTGACTGTATGACATCACAGGAAACTGCACCGATTGTAAACATGCACCAACAAGATGGAGCAGTTGCAGGAGTACAAGGAACACCAGCAACGTTTATTCTCTCCAAAACAAGAAAAGGTTATGAGATTGTTGCAGCAATTGATGGTGCTCAACCACAGCCGATATTCATGGCCGCAATTGAGGAAGCGCTCAACCGGTAACCCACCAGAAAACAAAAAATAGGCCTGAAAAGGCTTGTTTTTATTGGCTTTTTAACTTGACAAAAGTGTTTAAATATGATATAATTGACATTGTACCGCTCATTGCAAAATTTCTCACTTCTTTACGAAAGGAACTCCCGTGCTGACCCGTCTCTTGATGCTTCTCGCAGGCCTCGTTTTCGTGGCCCTCTCCATCAACATCGTCCGCTCGTTCCGCAAGGACCAAAAGACACATGCCGAGGGGCGCTCGGTAGCGAAGAACCTGGCACTCATGGTCATCACGACCACGTGCATCCTCTGGTTCCTCAACCAGAGCGCGTCACCCATTGACGCAAGCAACTGGATTTTCTGGTCCATCGTCATGATGGTGTACACCTTCGGCGTCATCATGCTCTCGATCACCGCCTTCATCGGCATCGTGGCCCACACGGCCTTCACCTCCGGTGGCGAAGAGGCCAACAAGCGGACGATCACGCTTGGCAAGATGGCGATGCTCTTCGGGACGATGTCCCTCATCCTCGTGATGTGCAGTGTCGTCTCGGAGATCTACCTCTGCACGGAGGTCAAGAAGGGCATGGTCTCCACGATGTCTGCCTTCAACAACTTCGCGACCATCATGGTCTGGCAGTGGCTGACGACAGGTGTGATCGGTCTCTGGCTGAACTTCGGCCGAAAGACCACCCCGCCTGCGACCGCGTAACGCGCGGACCGCAAAGCTTCAAAGGGCGAACGCAACCGCGTTCGCCCTTTCTCTATTTCATATCTGACCTCACCTCCCCTGCGTGCACTTTTGTTTTTACTTGTTCGTACACTTTTGCGATCTTCCCTTGTTCGTCAATTAAAAAGCTTGAGCGCGTAATCCCCATGTACTCACGACCCATAAACTTTTTCTTTCCCCACACACCGTAGGCCTCACAGACTTCTTTACTTTCATCGGAAAGAATTGGAAATGGGAGTTTAAATTTCTCAGCAAATTTTTTGTGACTCTTTACAGAATCCGCACTTACTCCTAAAATAACCAGTCCGAGTTTTTGAAACTCTTTATACCCATCACGAAAATTACATGCCTCTTCAGTGCATCCTGGGGTGTCATCTTTTGGATAAAAATATAGTAAAACTTTTTTACCTTTATAATCTGAAAGCTTGTGCAACTTTCCATCTTGGTCAAAAAGTGAAAATGCTGGCGCTTTTTGTTTAACAGAAATCATAGTACAAACAGTGTATCACTTAATGATGGTGGTGATGCGTATGTGCATCATTACTTCCATTTCGATACATAAGCCATACAGCAATCGCTGTGGTAAGTGGCATAACCAAAAGTAATCCAATTGACCCGACAACACTTCGCACGACTTCAACAGCAATTGCTTCACGATTAAAAAGTTCAATAAATGGACTTGTTGATGTATACAGTAAAAGGACGAGCGGAAGCGATGCGCCGGTGTACGCCAAGATGAGTGTATTTACTACAGCGCCGATGTGATCCTTACCAACCTTAAGTGCTTTTGTGTACACCTCAAAACGAGAAAGGTTTTTGTTTGCTTGGCGAAGTTCATTAACAATAGAGGCTTGGGTAATTGCTACATCATCGACAACACCAATGACACCGATAATGATTCCACCAATTAAAAGCGCGACAAAATCCAGGCTTCCGCCAGTTGCTAAATTAAGGTAAACACTCTCCTCTTCTGCGTATCCAGTAAGGGAAGTCATCGCAACCGCATACTTTGCAAGAACGACCGTAACAAGAACCGCACCAGACGAACCCAAAAAAGCAGATGTTGTTAATCGAGTAAAGCCATGCGTTACGTACATAACAACAAACAATGATAAAAGAGCGATGCTTGTTGCGACAAAAATAACATTCGCACCTGAAAGAAGTTCAGGGAAAAGGAATTTAAAAATTACCCCAAAAGAAATAAAGAGTGAAACAAGAGATAGAAATCCATGCTTTCCTCCAAGAAGAAGAACTAAGATAATGAAAAAAACAATAAGGGTGATTAACGCTGGAAACCTGTACGGCTCTTGGAGAGAAAAGTATTCCTGCCCATCATTTGTTTTTAGGTAGCGTAAATAAAAAATATCACCAACAGCAACATTAAAACCACCCTCATCAAGAGTAACAGTTTTCCCTTTCATTGTGCCATCAAGAAAGGTCACCTGAAACGATTGATACTTTGCCTTAGTGTTTGTGTTTGGAACATCCCTTTCTTCTTCGCTGTAAATCTTTGTAACCTCAACGCGATGCGTTGTATCAACCTCTTGAATAATTGATGCTTCTAGAGCATTACCAGAAAATGCAGGAATAAAAAACAGGATACTAAAAATAACTATGCGCAATGTTTGCATACTCCGTAGATTTCAATTGAATGTGTTGTTGCATTCTTAAACTTTTTACTTCTCTTTAACATTTTTTGAACAGCGCTATCAATTGAAATCCCTTCTATTTTCTCAACCGTTTCGCATGAATTACAAACAAGCTGATGAGATGCTTCCCCAGTTTCTAATTCATAGTGTGCATGACCGTGATTAAAATCGAGCCTGCGGAGTAGTCCTGCTTCATGAAGTGACGTCAAATTACGATACACGGTTGCTTGATCAATATTTTCTTTCTTACGAAGCGTGTCAACAAGTTCATACACGGTGACTGGTTGCTTCACACGAGCAAGTGTTGCAAGGATAGCGAGTCGATGATCAGTCAACCGAAGCCCCGCACTTTTAATAACGGCTGTTAATTGCTCTTTCGTGTGAAGTGCCATAGTAATGTAGAGTATACCACCTACAAACGTATATGCAAATAATTTGCATATTTAAATAAGATAATGTACAATCAATACCATTATGACGACATCTTTTTTTCTTATGGTTGCAAGTTCGATAGCACTTCCAGCACTTGCTGTTCTAGCTCTCCTGCTTAGACGAAATCTATTTACTGGGGTTTATAAGATTATTTTTCTTGGGCTTGGTCTTATTCTTCTTGGGTATACCGTTACCGACACAATCCATGAGGCAGGAAATGAGCTTGGCTTCTCAGAAATTATCCTTGGTGTAATCACTGCAATTATCACTCTTTTTATTTTGGCAAAATTTAGACATAACCACACCCACGGACAAGAAGAGGCTGGTGCTAAAGGTATTGTTATAAGTGAGGCGTTTCATTCACTCATTGATGGTGCTGTGATTGGAGCAACATACTTATTGAGTCCTCTTTTAGGGTACGCGGCAACCATCGGTATTATTATTCATGAACTTCCAAAAATTCTAGGCACACTAGCAATATTTCGAGGCCTTGGTCTTTCAATAAAGAAAACTATTTTCTATGGCATCCTTGCACAAGGCGGATCCCCTGTTGCGGCAATACTTGTCTATCTCTTGGGAAAACAAATAACCCACGAAGAGTTCCATGCACTTGAAATTGCAAGTATTTCTTCGCTTGCTGTAATTGTACTTTGGATTATTACCCTTGAAATTCGCCACCACCTACAACACAGACACAACCATGATCACTAGCGTGACACACTAATTACACAACCTGAACCGATTTCCCGCAGGTTGTTTTGTCTTTACAAAACATTTCTTCTTTACGACTCTCTGCACATTTGTCACATACGAGCATTTTTCCATTACATACTGGATTCTGACAATTTCTGTAGTTTTCGGTTGTTGCATCACACACCGCACATTTCCCAACAATCTTTCTCTCGTCCCCTCCCCAGTGCATCGTGATGCGGTTATCGAAGGTAAATAGTGTGCCATTAAAATGCTGTCCTGGATATTTTTCCATAAACGTGTGCATACCGTTGTGAAGTTGGTACACATCTTTAAATCCTTGGTCAAGTAAGTATGCGGACATTTTTTCACATCTAACACCCCCCGTACAAACAGTAACTACTGTTGTGTCTTTATGAACACGAAGTTTATCGAGCGCCTTAGGTAAATCACGCGATGCGTAGAGCCCTGGATTTACTGTCTTATCAAAATACCCACTCTTTATTTCGTAATCGTTACGCATGTCAATCACAACGAAATCTTTCCCTTCGTCATACCACTTCTTAAGTTCGTGAGCTGGCAAATGTACGGCTGTTTCTTTAGTTGGATCAATATGTTCGGGAAGTTTGGTTGAAACAATTTCTGGTTTTACTTTTACCGAAAGACGAGGGAATGCTTGTCCATTACCCTCACTTGTCTTTATATCCATATTCTTAAAACGCTTATCAGAGAGAATGTGTTCTCTATACTTTGCAGTCATATCTGGAGTTCCTTCAAGGGTACCGTTAATACCCTCTTTGGCGATAATAATACGCCCCTTAAGCCCTAAAACAGAGCACACAGCACGCTCACGCTCCATAAGTACTTGAGGGTCTTGTATACCAACATATTTATAAAACAGAAGTATTTCAAAGGTGTTTGTTGTTTCCATATGCAAATCAAAAAGTTTTCCTAGTATACAATAATTCCGCCCCCCAAGCACTTCTCCTTATCGTAGAATACGAGGGACTGTCCTGGAGTAGCTACAAGATCCCCGGAGATAACACTTGCGTGCCATGTGTCATTTTTTTTGGCAATCGTTACATTTGCAAGCAACGCGCGGTAACGAGCACGAGCCTCATAGGTAAAACCATCACGCGGACCGCCGTTTACCCAATTTACCCTATCAAGTAAAATTTCTTCGTGAAGTTTTTTCTCTGGTTTCTGATGCGACACAATGAGCTCGTTATTCTTGATATTTTTACGTATAACATAGTAGGGCGCATCATCGGTGGTCTTCTTGCGTATCGTAAACCCGTGGCGTTCGCCAATGGTGTAGAAAGTAACTCCATCATGTACTCCAATAACTTCACCATCCTCATTCTTTACGTCACCAATCTTTTCTTCAATGTACTCCTTAAGGAGTGTTTTTATGTCGATAGTACCAACAAAGCACAATCCTTGACTGTCTTTCTTTCCGCTTGTGTAGAGGCCACGATTTTTTGCCTCATTGCGCACATCATCTTTCTTTAAGTGACCAATTGGAAAAAGAATGTGCTCTAAATCATTTTTGGTGAGCATCCAAAGAAAATATGTCTGATCCTTATTTTTATCGTCACTTACCAAAAGTTCCTCATGATCTGTCTTTGCATAGTGCCCCGTCGCAATAAAATCTGCACCCTGTTCTTTTGCCCACTTCCAAAATGCACCGAACTTCACTTCGCGGTTGCACATTACATCAGGGTTTGGTGTCCGCCCTTCCTTATATTCCGAAAGCATATAATCGATGACCCCCTGTTTATACTCTTTTTCTAAATCAAGGGTTACAAATGGAATTTCAAGTTCGGAAGCAACACGCATCGCATCTAATCTGTCATTTTTCCAAGTACATTCAATAAAATCAGGTTGCCAGACCTTGATAAACACCCCAGTTACATCGTATCCCTGCTCTTTAAGAAGGGCGGCCGAAAGAGACGAGTCAACCCCGCCTGACATGCCGACAAACACTTTCTTCCCTTTATTCATAATAGTTCAAATCTAGCACGCTGTTTGCATAAACACAAAAAAAGAATAGTATGAAGATATATCTTTTCACTGAAGGAGAACCTCATGAAAAGCCTTGCTCTTTTGCTCCTTGTTGCATCCTGGATATTCGTTCCATCTGCCTTTGGGCAACAAAACGTCATTTCAGGAAACCGCCACCACCGTTTTGAAAACCCTCAACGGCACCACGAATATCGCCCCCAACAACACCACGCCCCGCCTTCGTTTTCTTGGGGAATCACCATTGGCCCACCAGTTGGGTTCGGAATATATGGTAACTACGGCTACGGGTTGGTTCCTCCGTACTACGGAGCATATAACTTCCAACCCCAACCACAGGTTATCGTCGTATGCCCGCCACCGCAAATCCTATGGCAAACACCTTACGAAACACGGTGGTACCAACCACCCTGTGAACAACGCATCGTTTGGTGATAACGTTTGCGGAACATATTGAAAACCGCGAACATCTTTCAAGCATTGCTTCTTATGTTGGTCGCGGTTTTTTATTTTTTCCTAATACGCTCCCATCATTTTCCTATACACATCAACAAGTGCGCGGGTATCGGCAAGTGCAGTGTGTGCTTTTGGGTTCTCTACTTTTAATAGCGCACAAAGGGCTCGCAGTGAAAATTTATCCGCCTGAGGTGCATCATAAAGACGAGCAAATGCCATTGAAATGGTGTCGAGTTTCGCATAATGCATCCTACTTTCAACACCTGTTTCTTCAAAAGCCTTTTGGATGAAGGCGTAGTCAAATGTGAGGTTGTGTGACACAAATGTACAACTCTCAGTTTTTTTAACAAACTCTTCCATGGCTTTTTTACGATCAACAGCAAACATCCAATCCACCTCATTGTATCCATTAATACGAAGTGCTTCATCTTCGGCTGTTTCAATATGCTCTGGTTTTATTTTCCACTCTACTTCTTCAATAATTTCTATCTTTGGTCCTTTACCTTCACGAGGAACCTGACGAGCAATAATCACAGCAAGCTCAATAATTTCATGCTTATTGGGGTCTGTTCCGGTAGTTTCAGTATCAATAAAAGCTAGGTTGTGTACTTTCATGCAGTTGTGCTATCAAAAAAATAATTATCGTAAATACTTGTTAATGTTTCGCTTATGCTCGTCGTATGTTTTGGCGTAGTACATTGTACCATCCTTCCCTGTTATGTAATACAAATATGGTGTCTCTATTGGATTAAAAACTGCGTGTATTGCGTTTTTACCTGGATTATTGATAGGAACACCTGGCAGACCACGTGACTTATATGTTTCTTTTGCGACATCAACCTGAAGAGGCATCTTAATGGCAAGACGTTTCTGTAAAATACCAGAAATAATCTGCATGTCTTCAACCGTCTTTGCTTCCCCTTCAAGAATTGCCGCAAGAGAGATGATGTCATTGTCGGTTGTGACATTCTTTGGTTTAATCAAAAAAGCAAAAGAATTCTGATACATACTCTGAAATGTATCAAGTAAAAGTTTGACTACTTTTTCTTCGGTTGCTGAGGGGAGTAAAAAATACGTAGAGGGAAAAAGTTTACCATCTGCGTTTTCTTGTTCAATAATTGTGGTAAGTTTTTCTTCTGAAAGTGCTGGTATGGCCTCTAGGAATACATCAATAGTTTCTTTGACAGTACTTCCCTCTGGAATGGTCACTTTCACAAGAGGATGATTTGGTCCCATGGTAGTAAAGCGTTTAACAACTTCTCGTAAAGAAAGTTTTTCAGGTAATTCATAAACACCGAGTTGAACATGACGATCTCTCCCTGTAAAAGAAACAAGCGCGCGGAACATGAGTGCGGAACTCACGATATTTCTTTCCTCAAGTCGATTACTTATTGTTTTAAGAGATTCATTCTCATTAACGACAAATGTTGAGCCTATAGGAAAATTTGGAGGACATGAAAAGGATGTGTACAGAGAAGCAATGATAAAAAAAAGCCCAGCAAGACTAAATCCTACATAAAATTTTATTTTATTGTCACGAAATCTCTCCATAAAAACTATACGGGAAGGTTAACTGGCGCAACACCTTTTGTGCTATCAATACGTGGAAGTGTTGGTGTTGTTGCAACTGCGCCAGGCAAATGCCAAAGCGTTGCAATTTCTTCGAGATTAAGGATGGTTACCTCTTTTGGTTTAACAATAGCAAATGGGTGTACCAATACCTCATACACGGTACGGAACATAATGCGATATCTTGTTGGATAAACATAGAAAAAACCATCTTCCCACCAATCAAGGCTATCCATTGCCTTATCATTATCTTTCGGAGGGATAAAGGGGTGGAAACCAGACCGTTCAACCATGGCATTAAATAACTCTTCCGTCCTCCAATCAACACGCTTACCCCCCATTGTTTGCCAAGGAAAATCGTAAGGATCTGTTGGTGATGGGGCAAAAGAATTTACACCCTTATATGGTTTCATTATATTAACTATATTTTGAATATAGTTTGGATTAAATTTTTCCTTTTTTGTTATATAGAATAAACGAATTATTGTTCGCGCAAGCGGTTTTGATAATTTTTCATTAATTGCCTCTATCTCCTGCTGTTCCTCTTTGGTTAATTCAAGAAGGCCTCTTTTTATAGCTTTTGTTTCTTGATAGGTAACTTCAACTACCTGATCCCCTTGTTTTATCGTCTTAACATTTCCGTATTCATCGTAAGCTTTCGAACCTTTTTCTTTGGTACCAGTAATCATCATTTGACTCTTATACCATTTTGCCATCTCTTTAATATCCATTGCTTTTTTCTTTACTTCATTTAAGAACATTTTTGGAAATTTCTTACCATTGAAAGCCCCTTCATCTTGAAGCAGAATCTGGTACCAAACATACTCGTCCTTTCCAATACCGCCCATAAACTCAAGGAGTGGCGTAATTGGATCAATTTTAAATTCTTCCTTAGGGTCTTTATCAAGGCCGTAATCAACGTATGTCTTGATTGGATAAAATTGAGCGGGCATTTCATAATCTTTCCCCCCTTTTTGTAAAACCTCTCCTGTTTCTAAGTCTTTAACGGGCCATTTTTGCGTTGTACTATACGATGCACCCCAAGCTTTGGCTATTGAATTCTTATCAAGATGATTATAACGGATGCGCTTAGTGTAATCGTCTGCTTCAACAATTTCTATTCCAGGATACTGTGCATAAAAATTAGCCTCAATAATTTGTCTAAACTTTTTATGTGTATACACATAAAAATGAATAACACCTTCAAGAGAAGCTATTTCAAGAGAAAACCACGACGGGAGATTACCTTTCCAAAATCTGTGATGCCACGTACCAACACCGCCACCCTGCAAGAGTGCATCAAGAGCAGTTTCTGTAGCAATCGGTGATTTAAAAATTTCACGAGGTAAACGAATTTCAAGTAAAATACAACTCTTACTAAAATCATCAATGAACTTACGGTGTAAGTAAAATACCCAAAAACGCCACGCCCACGCAATAAGGAAAAGTAGCGCAACGCCGTAAGAGAGTATGAGAATGACATCAATAAGAAATTGCATAGGCAAACTATAGTACCTAGTATACCAGCCAAAACAAAAGAGCGCTCTTCATTGTTGTGGGTAGATTTACTAAACAAAAAAGAGGGTCAACCCCTCTTTTTGCTATGCGAGTGCGTATTCCCCGGCAACCTTCTTAAAAAACTTAGAATTTTGTAGATTAACGAGGACAGTGTTTGGCTTAACAATACGCTTAGCCAAAACCCGCTTAATAATCTCATCTTTCGGAAGTGATTTACCCGCTTCCTTCAAGACTTGTTTAATGACGTCACGGACAACACCTCCTGTGTGCCCCCAATCTTTAAGTCCGTACATACCACGTCCAACAAGGACAAATCGTCCGTCCTTAATAAGCTCATTGTGGCATGTTGCAACATGTGCTTTTTTGCCAAACGTTTTATTAATCTCAAGTGCAACTTCTTTAAAGTGCATAGGTTCTCCCTTTCTTCGCATAATAAGGTATGCGTAGTCTTTGATCCCGCGAGCCTTTACGTGAGGTGATGACATTCGTCCCCATTCATTCAATTGGTTCTTACCAATAACCTTTGAGAGTGATAGGTAGCGATTGATAATTGCCTTGTTTGTCTTGTATTCACCAACAACCTCTGAAAGGTGTCCAACGAAACGTTCATAAATTTCTTCTTCCTTAATGAGATCTTCTTCATTAATTGATTGATACAATTTGTGAAGTGCATCACGAACATGGCCAGAAATTTTGTCATCAATACTAAAGTGTGACTTAAAATGATCGTCTTCTTTGTGCTTTTTAAATTCTTCACCAAGCGCTAAGTAGAGATTGATATGATTTTGAATAACTGGGTCCTTCGAAATTGATTCCATGAGGTGTTCCTCAGAAACAACAGAACCGAGTTCTTCAATAACAGATCTCAATTCTTCAAATATAAAAGCGTGTTCCTTGTACTCCTTTGATTTTTTGATTGTCGCAAGCGCAAAATTCTCAATCTGACGAACACGTTCGCGAGTAATGTCGTATGTCTTGCCGATTGCTTCGAGGGTCATACGCTCTCCCTTTTCCAAGCCATAACGATTAACCACGATTTCCTTTGTTCGAGGGTTAAGTGTGGTCAAAAGTTTCTTGGAAATCGCTTTTGGTTTAAAGGTAATTTGTGCCATGTTTAAAATAAGTACTCTATATACTACTACAAATACTAAAATTCGTCAAATCACTATATTTACAAGGCGATTTTTAACTATAATGACCTTTTTTGGCTCATTCTTTCCGACATATTTTTCATATTCTAAGGTTTTAAAAAGGCTAGTTTTTACCTCTTCGTCACTTGAATCAAATGGTACAATGAACGTTCCACGAAGTTTTCCATTAATCTGTATCGGCATGGTAATTTCACTCTCAAATGTCTTCGCCGAGTCGTACACAGGCCACCCCTCAGTATGAAGATTTTCAGAAAAACCAGCATCCTTCCATAGTTCCTCTGCAATAGATGGCGTAAAGGGTGCAAGGATTTGAAGAAAGGCTTTCCACTCCGCTTTCCCAATTGCTTTCTCTTCATCAACACTGTTTAAAAAAATCATCATCGAAGAAATGGCGGTATTGAATTTGAATACCTCGATGTCTTCAGTTACTTTTTTGACTGTTTTATGAAAAATTGTTTCAAGCGAGGGAATGCTTTCCTCTTTCACATAGCCAGACACCTTCCACACCTTTTCCAAAAAACGTGCACAGCCAACAATTGCATCTTTATTCCATGGTGTTGCATCATAAAATGAGCCCATGAAGGCAGAATACAAACGAACAGCATCTGAACCCCATTCCTTAACCACATCGTCTGGATTCACAATGTTTCCTCTACGCTTACTCATCTTTTGACCATCAGGGCCCAAGACAAGTCCTACTGATTCCATCGTCAAAAACGGTTCCATCTGAGAAACAATGCCAATATCATATAAAAACTTATGCCAGAATCGCGCATAAATAAGATGGCGCGTAGCGTGCTCTGCACCACCAACGTAGCGATCAACTGGTTGCCAATATTTTTCTGCCTCTTTTGAAATAAGTTCTTTGGTGTTGTTCGGGTCGGCAAAGCGTAAGTAGTACCATGACGAACCAGCCCATTGAGGCATGGTGTTTGTTTCTCTGCGAAAGTTTGTTCCATTGTTATCTTGCTTGAACGTTCCCTTCTCCGTAATAATACCTCTTACATTTACCCAGTCAGTAATCGTTGCAAGTGGGCTCTCCCCTGTTCCTGACGGCGCATAGTGCTCAACCTCCGGAAGAGTAAGCGGAAGTTCGCTAACGTCCAATGGATATGCTTTGCCTTCTTCGTCGTGCACGATTGGAATCGGTTCACCCCAGTATCGCTGTCGAGAAAATACCCAATCTTGCAACTTGTAGCGTGTCACTGGCTTTCCTTTAAAGTGTTCAGTGATTCTATGTTTCGCCTCTTCGCTTTTCATTCCGTCAAACGTTTCGGAATTAATAAGTGTTCCTTCACCAACAAATGCTTTCTCTGGTAAAGTACTTTTCTCACTCACAATAACTTCCTTGATTGGAATGTTATATTTGAAAGCAAATTCAAAATCGCGCTCATCGTGTGCTGGCACCGCCATAATTGCTCCCGTCCCCACACCACTTAGTACATAATTTGCAATCCAGACAGGAATTTTTTCTTTTGTTGTTGGATTGATTGCATACATGTCAGCAAAAATCCCAGTCTTCTCACGCTCTTTACCGTGCTCCAAAATCTCTTTCTGTTCATTAAGTGTTTTTGCGACGTACTCATGAATATCCTCTTCTGCCTCCCATCCATTCTTCAACCACTCATCCGCAAGTTCGGCAGAAATTGCAACAAACGTTGCACCGAAAAGTGTATCTGGACGCGTCGTAAAAATCTTTACACTTTTTACTGGCGCACCTTCGAGTTCGAAATCAAACTCCGCGCCTTCAGATTTCCCAATCCAATTACGCTCAAGTTCCTTCAACCACTCAGGCCATTTCGGAAGCGTATCCAAATCATGTAAAAGACGTTCTGCATAATCAGTGATGCGAAGTGTCCATTGACGCATCTTTTTTTTCTCAACAATAGAACCACATCGCTCACACTTCCCAGCCTCTAGATCTTCATTAGCAAGACCCGTCTCACATGACGGACACCAATTAATTGGATCATAGGATTCAAATGCAAGTCCTTTTTCATACATTTTTAAAAATATCCATTGCGTCCATTTGTAGTATGCTGGATCGGTGGTGTCCACCTCGCGATTGAAATCATACGAAAGAGAAAGTATCTTCATTTGACGCCTAAAATTATTTACATTATTATCCGTTGAAATTCGTGGGTGAATTTTATTTTTGATAGCAAACTGTTCTGCGGGAAGTCCAAAGGCATCCCATCCTGTTGGAAACAAAACATTGTAACCTTCCATACGCTTCTTGCGTGCATAGATATCACTTGCAGTAAAAATTTTTACATGCCCTGTGTGAAGCCCTTCCCCCGATGGATACGGAAACATGCCAAGTACAAATACTTTTTCTTTAGATGTGTCTTCACCAGTTTTGTAGGTTTGCTGTTCTTCCCACTGTTTTTGCCAATGCTGTTCGATTTTCTTAAAATCGTATGGTTTCATAGATATAACTGTACGCGAAAAATATTGTATTGTCGAGAGTAAAATCCGCCTCAAGGCGGATTTTACTCTCTAATCATTTCCTATCTCCCGTAGTACATCTGTGGCGTAATAATACGCTTGAAACATACCTTTCCTATATCGTGATTCCAAAATGGTGACTGATCTCCCTCATAGAACTGATTCGTTACGAAGTACATCGCATCCGTAGCGCCTCCCTTACCTGAAACTGACATACCACGAGAATCAACTTCCCGCTTGGTATCAAACGTCGCACAAATTTCAAATATAGCATTCGTTACCATCTCCTTCTCATTTGTTGAGTAATTCATGCGTGTAATTGGCTGCTGGATAACCCTATATTCGTACTCCTCTTTCGTAACAGGGTCTACAGGAACAACGTACCCCTGAAAAGCATTGTTAAGTTCAGAAAGTGTGTCTGGAATTTTATCGGTCTGCTGGTAATGACCATAAACCTCCTGCTGAATACGGGAAACATCAGAGAGGCGGGTGTTATCAATGCGCTTTGCACGCATCTGTCCAGGTGTACCAATAATTGAGATGCTCCAAATAAGTGAAGCGAGAACTGCGAGCGTAACGCCTATTGTAAATACGTGTGGTACATACGTTTTCTTTGAATAATCACGCTTAAGTGAGAATAGGTAGTACCCAAACACCGTAAGCGAAACAGCAAATACAGCGACAGCCTTCAAACCAAAACGAACCGAAAGTTCACCACCCAAATAAGTGTAAATGATAGAAACGAGCGTTCCGACAAGCGTACAGAGCGTAACGAAGAGCGCAACGTAAATCATTATTTTACGAATCTTCAAATCATTCTTATACGGATTCTTTACAATATCTTTCGCGACAAACCATGAAAGACCAACATAGATTGGATAGACAACAAAAAGTGAAGCAATGGCAAAGCGCATCTCACTGCTGTACATATCGACATACCCCTGGTAGTCAAGTAGGTCAATAAATTTACGATTAATTGCCTCAAACACAATTTGTAAAAGATTCGTCACAGAAACAACAAGGGTTATGAAAATTCCCAAGTACACAAACACATCAAGTGCCTTTATTTTATTTTCCATAAGATGATTAGTTTGACCGCCAGAAATTACTCCATAGGCCAAAGTGATAATACCCACAATAATTATAATTCCTACAAGACTCCCTAAAATTCCTAAGACTAGTGACATACACCTCTATTCTACCATGCTCACGATAAGTGCAAAACAGTAAAAAAACCTTTAACAATTAATCTTTTTCAAAGATATGAAGCACCCAATTCACGATAGAAAGCACGATAGAAAACCAGAACCCCATAAGAATACTTGGAATAATAAATCCTGGAATAAGATAACTCGCAAGGAGGATCATTGCTCCGTTAACAAACAGTGATGAGAGGCCAAGTGTCGCGAAATGAATCGGAATGAGAACAATCGTTAAGAGTGGCTTAATAGTATGATTGATAATAGCAAGAACAATAGTTACGAGAAATGCTATCCATAGGGTATTTACCGTCAGCGTAAGAGGAACGCCAACATGAGTAACGTAGCTTGTGACGAGAACTGCAATAATACGCAAAATGATGTGCCACATACGCTTTATAGTCTAGCACCTTCTTCTTTGAGACGCTGTACCTTTAATTTTCTTCCCCGATTGTACCCACCAGGTGCTCCATCGCTTCGAGTAACTCTGTGACATGGAATATTTTGGTTATAATTCTTATTCAAAATGTTACCGACAGCACGATATGCTTTCGGACTCCCCACCAAATTAGCCACTTGCTTATACGTAAGCGTCTTTCCGCGTTTAATATTTTTTACAACAGCGTATACTTTATCAGAAAATGTTTTCATTATGTCGTAAGAAGTTTGTGCATTTCTTCAAGCTCTTCTTTTGTTGCGGGGTGGATTTTTTTCATATCAAAATCCTCCATTGAGTTTGTTGGGATAAGGTGAACATGTGCATGTGGCATTTCATAACCGACAACCACCATACAAACACGCTTGCAGTTAGTCTTTGCACGCAAAATTTGCGCAACGTAGCGCACACGATGCATGTATCTATCAAACAATTTCTCGTCCAAATCAATCAACTGGTCAACTTCTACCTTTGGTACGACAAGCGTATGCCCCTTCTGCATTGGATTGATATCTAAGAATGCATACACCACATCATCTTCATACACTTTGTATGAAGGAATCTCACCTTGTATGATTTTTGTAAAAAGCGTTGCCATAACTAAATTATTTCATGTACAATTCCATTTTTGCTTTTACTATTTTTTTCATCTCTTCTTGACCTTCTTTACCAAACTTATATGGCGCAACTTCATTTGGGTGTTCCACCAAGTAATTCATTTCGCCGTCACGAAACGCTTTTCTGATTTCCGTGTTGATATGCACAATAGATACCCCCGCATCAATGGATGCCATCAAATCTTCATCAGTATTTCCACTTGCTCCATGAAGAACAAGCGGAACATCGACAACCGCGCTTATTTCTTTCAATCTATCGATGTGAAGTTTTGGTTCTTCTGCGTCAATAAGCATCCCGTGTACATTTCCAATTGCTGGCGCAAACATATCTATACCCGTACGAAGCACAAAATCTTTCGCTTGCTCTACGGTTGTTAGGTTCGCTTCCGTCACTCCTTCAGGAAGCGCACTATTTAATGACGATGATTGTCCGATATACCCGAGTTCAGCTTCTGTAAGTACCCGCTTGCCAGTTTTTGCTTCATACTCACGCACATAGTCAACGCATTGCTTCACAAGCGCGACATTTTCTTCATACGGAAGCTTCGCACCATCAATAATGACACTATCGTACCCCAACTCAACCACTTCTTTTACTTTTTCAAAGGTGTAGGTGTGATCGGCGTTTAAAAATATTGACACGTCATATTCCTGATTCATTTCATCAACCATTTTCCTAACCATCGCTACCCCCATGTAACTTCGCTCACCTTCAGAAGCCCCAATAATCACTGGTTGTTTTAATTCTTGTGCCACATCGCAAATTGCACGCAATTGGTCGAGGTTGGAAATATTAAAATGCGCAATTGCTTTACCTTCTGCTTTATATGCAAGAATGGTGTCTAAGTAATGGTTTGATTGGGGGGTTAATGTCTTCATATCAACACAGTATATCGTACTTGTGGTGTTAGACTAAAGAACATATGGATACACAACAAAATTTCGACCTTGTCGCAATCGGCGATACTGTCATTGATGCTTTTATTAGAGTTTCTGTTGGCCATGTACAAGAAACAGCTCATGGTGCGGAGCTTTGCATCCCCTATGGCGCAAAAGTTCCTTATGACAGCGTGGTGGTACTACCAGCGGTTGGAAATAGTGCAAACGCAGCAGTTTCTGCATCTCGCCTTGGCTTAAACGCCGCACTTCTCACCTATCTCGGCAATGACAAACATGGAAAAGAATGCCTTGAAAAACTAGAGGTGGAAAAAGTTGCGACAAAATTCATTCAACTTGAAGACGGCAAGCGCACAAACTACCACTACGTTTTGTGGTACGGCGATGACAGGACCATTCTCATCAAACACGAAGAATTTACTCCTGTACTTCCTGATTTAGGAACCCCGAAGTGGGTGTATCTCTCATCATTAGGTAAGCACACCCTTCCAATGCACCATGAACTCATCAAATATTTGGAATCACACCCTGAAGTAAAACTTGCGTTCCAACCAGGAACATTCCAACTTGGGTTCAAGCAGGAAATTGCTGACCTCTACAAGAAAACTGAAGTTGTGTGCATGAACAAAGAAGAAGCACAGGGGTTACTTAATACAGAGGAACATGACCTAAAAAAACTCATGGACATGCTCTCTGATTGGGGGCCGAAGATTATCATTATTACTGATGGACACAATGGTTCTTACATGAAACATGAAGGTACCTACTTCAATATGCC
The DNA here is from genome assembly GCA_030916895.1 of Patescibacteria group bacterium. Taxonomy (GTDB): domain Bacteria; phylum Patescibacteriota; class Minisyncoccia; order Phycocordibacterales; family UBA5272; genus UBA11704. Next base: position 7,056 of record JAUPVR010000001.1, on the reverse strand, counting down.
TATTTACCCAGACGAAAAACCTCCATACGAAAGAACGGGGGCAGGAGATGCTTTCTTTTCAACATTTGTTTCATTCCTCGCGAGGGGGTTTGATGCACCGTACGCAATCGTACGTGCTCCAATCAATAGCATGAACGTTGTGCAGCATGTCGGAGCACAGGAGGGCTTACTTACTGAAGAAAAACTAGAAGAATACCTAAGCAAAGCACCAGCAGATTATATTCTCAAAACATTAGATTAAACGCTTACATGAAATCGCGCCCATGCGCGATTTTCATTTTATGCTAAAGATGATTTTACTGCTTCCATAATATGATTTGCGGTAAGTCCGTACTCTTCATAGAGCTCTTTTGGTTTTCCACTTTGACCAAATGTGTCTTGTACGCCAACGGAAACAATTTTAATTGGCTTATGTGCGGACATATATTCCGCAACCGCACCCCCAAGACCACCATGTACTTGAGCTTCTTCAACAGTAACAAAACTATGAACATCGCGTGAGAGGCGAAGTAAAAAATCTGTATCAAGCGGTTTAATGGTAGACATATTGATAACCGTCGCACCAATCCCCTCCTTTTCAAGTTCGCGCGCAGCAAGGAGAGCTTCGTAAAGAATCGGCCCACAACCAATAATTGCTGTTTTGTGAATATATGACTTACCAAACTTATTTTGTGGAATGTAGAGAATAGATGCTTTACCAAAAGAAAATGGAGTTCCCTCTTCTAAGAGAACGGGTGTCTTCTCGCGGGTGAGCCGTAAGTACGCGGGCTTTTCAAAAGAACCCAAAAATTCTGTCATCGCCTTAGCTTCAACTGCATCACACGGAACAAGAATATTCATGTTTGGCATTGCGCGCATAATGGCAATATCTTCAAGCGCTTGATGCGTTGCGCCGTCAGGTCCAACAGAAATCCCTGCGTGCGCACCAACAACTTTTACAGGCTGATCATTATACGCAATAAGCGTGCGAATTTGCTCCCAATTTCTTCCAGGAGAAAACATGGCGTAACTCGCAATAAATGGGTTGTACCCCATCGCAGCCATACCAGAAGCAAGACCAGACATTGCTTGTTCCGTAATGCCTACTTCAAAAAAACGAAGTGGAAACTCTTTTTTAAACAGATCCATTTTTGTGCTGTCGGTCAAATCTGCACACAGTGCAACAATGGTTGCATTTTTCTTGCCAGCAACAACCAAGCCTTCACCGAACCCTTCGCGGGTAGCTTTTTCTTCTTCATTTGGAGTAAAGAGTGTTTTTCGTAACATAGTTTTATGCTTCACCGTGAAGAACTTTTCCTCGCAATGTCCTTAATTCTTTAAGAGCTTGCTTTGCTTCTTCTTCGTTAGGTGCTTTACCGTGCCATCTATAGTCACCCTCAAATTCTTCCACTCCCTTACCTGGAATTGTATGTGCAATGATAACTGTTGGTTTATCAAGAATTGCTTTAGCAGTAGAAACCGCTCGTGCGATATCTTGCATATCATGACCATCGATTTCAATTACATGAAGATTAAATGCTTCGAGTTTATCTTTAAGTGGTTCAAGTGGTAAAACATCTTCAGTGTATCCATCAATTTGAATTGTGTTTCTGTCAATGAAAGAAATCACTTTGTTTAATTTAAATTTTCCAAGAAGTAGCAGTGACTCCCATACTTGCCCCTCATTTATTTCTCCGTCTCCCATCATACAATAGAAATACCTGTCTGGTTTATGTTCTTCCAATCTATCCATAAGTGCCATACCAACGGCTTGCGACAAACCACAACCAAGAGGACCTGAAGATGTTTCAATACCAGGAAGTGCTGTGCGGTGCGGATGCCCTTGAAGGCGTGTGCCGAATTTTCGTAGCGTCTTTAATTCAGAAACTGGAAAATAACCTGCGTGTGCCATGGTCGCATACAAAACTGGAGCAATATGACCATTAGAAAGAATAACCCTATCACGCTGTATCCAGTTTGGGTGGCGAGGATTGTGATTAAGGAGACGAAAATAGATACACGTAAAAACATCCGTCATGCCAAGCGGCCCTGCAGTATGACCACTTCCTGCTTCTAAAAGCATCTTAATGATACTTTCGCGAATGTCTTCCGCACGCAATTCAAGCGCGCGTACTTCAATATCAGTCAATGAATGCATAGAGACAGTATATAACCTATTGTACTGCGTACGTAGTGAATAAGTTTAGTCCTCGCTCTGTAGTAGAGCTTGCATATTTCCATATGCAGTTGCAACTTCTCCCATACTAAAAAGGTATGAACCAACAACGAGCGATGTTGCCCCTGCTTCAATAACCTTTGGCCCATTTTCTGGATTCATTGCACCATCAACTTGCACGATAGCATCTCCAATTTGCATTTTAAGTGCTCGTATTCTCTCCGGAGCAGTTTCATCGAATTCCTGCCCTTGTTCACCAATGCGTGCGATCCCCATCACCTGCGCATAACTTTGATAGTCAATCTCTTTTGCAAGGCGAAGTGCTGATACATGAGTTTCTATGGCAATATCATTTGAAACAGCGATACCGGCAATGACACCCTTTTCTTTAAGTAGGGTTACCGCTTCTTGTATATCAACATCTGTCATGTGGTCAACATGCAAAACGACACGTTTTGCATTAAGTGCGATTGCGCTGTTTACATATAACCTCCAGTCGTTCACCATAAGGTCAAATTCATACTCAAATCCTATTGACATAATCTCTGTTCCACTTGGAAGCCATGTCTTTTCAAGACCAAATACGCCATCACATAAATCAATTTGCACAAGAGAAGTAATCCCCTCAATACGCGAAAGCTTCTCATTCATCTCTTCAAAACTGTGTGGTAAAACAGCAGGAATAATACTCATATTAATGTTGTAAAGTGTCTATAGAGATAACACGCTCCGCGTGTCGCTCTTCGTGCGAAAATGAGGTTTTTAAAAATAATTCAAGAGCTTCGTGTGCCTGCTCATATGAAACAAAACGTGCGCCGATTGAAAGCACGTTTGCATCGTTATGTTCACGCCCAAGTTTCACGAGTTCCAAATTTCCTCCAGCGTACACAATTGCGCGCACATGTCTGAAGCGATTAGCAACGATAGCTTCTCCTTGTCCTGACCCACCAAAGACAATACCAATTGACGGCGCATGAAGTGCGTCATGCTCTATCTTTTTTGCTGCTTCTGCTATGTACTCTGGATAGTTATCACCATCTCTGTATTCGTGCGCGCCACAGTCTTCAATGTCCGTAATTCCTAAATCTCCCTTGTGTTCTTCTAAATACTTCTTTACTTTTTCTTTCAACTCAAATCCTGCATGATCGGTAGCGAGATAGATTTTAGACATGGTTGATGATTACTCTTGATTAGTAACAGATCGCGAAGCGCGACCAGCTCTTGCGACATGTTCAACAAGCGTATTGGTATACCCCATTTCATTGTCATACCAGGCCATCACTTTCACTAAGTTGCCATCGACAACACGTGTCATTTTAAGGTCAGCAATGGAAGCATATGGGAGCCCAATAATGTCGCTTGAAACAAGTTCTTCTTCGGTTGCTGTAAACACATGCTTCCACTTGTCGCTTACTGATGCCTTCTTTAAGACATCGTTTATTTCTTCAACACTGGTTGGGCGTTTTGAAATGAAGGTAATGTCAGCGATAGAACCAGCTGGTGTTGGTACACGGATAGCAATACCATCAAACTTTCCATCGAGTTGTGTATATGCTTTTGTAACAGCAATTGCAGCACCGGTTGATGATGGAACAATGTTTTGTCCACCAGCACGCCCTTCACGAAAATCTTTCTTGTTTGGACCATCCACAATTCCTTGCGATGCGGTGTACGAGTGAACCGTATTTAAAATTGCTTTTTCAATACCAATTGCCTCGTCCAGAATTCCAATCACAGGAGATGACGCATTGGTTGTGCATGATGCGTTTGAAGTTACTTGGCATGTACCAAACTTATCTTCGTTCACTGAAAGAAGGACGGTTTCTCCTTTAATACTCTCATCCTCTCCTTTCTTTGCTGGCGCTGAAATTACCACATGCTTCGCCCCTGCCATAATGTGTGCGTTTGCTTTGTCGTAGGTAACAAAAAGTCCTGTTGATTCAACAACAACATCGATACCGAGGTCTTTCCATGGAAGCGTACTTGGGTCTTTGACTTGTACAACCGCCACACGTCGCTCTTTGTCTCCCATTTTGATAACAAGTTCTTGCTTTCCTCCTTCATGAATTTCAGCATGAACGTCAAATGGTGATGTTTTGTATACCGTATCGTACTGAAGAAGATATGCAAGATTTTTCACATCTCCCAGGTCATTTACTGCGACAACCTCCATATCATCACGTGATAATGATACCTTTAAAAAGGCTCGCCCAATTCTTCCAAATCCATTAATTGCTATTTTTAGTGGTTGCATAGGCCTTTAGTATACCCCGACTAATGCGAGCATGCCTGTTGATAGTTCTTTTTCTTATGAAGCCTCTCCTTCAATATTCTTAAAATTAAACCTTTCCTCAATGTCCCCTAAAATACCCTTAAATTTTTTCCTTGAAAGCAAAATAAGTGAGGAGTCCTTACCAAGCGGTGTGTCGGTTACCTCAGCCCCCATCCATTTAAGTGGCCTCCATTTTTCTGCTTCTTCATGAGAATCAAATTCAACCTCTGCTAATACTAACCCTTCATAATCTCCTTTATATTTTTTTATGGAGAGAAGTGGTTTTTTTGAAATTGGATAGCTATCACGATAAATAATATGTCCATTTTTTGGCTTAAATTTTTCAAATTCGTCTTTGGTTATAACAACAACTTCCCTTGTTCTCTCATCGGGTGTAATCGCAATCTTCAATTCATGTTCAAAAACCCTTCCTTTTCTCTTAAAACCCTCCTCAACCAAGTCTCCGCTCTGTATAAAATATCTCTCCTGAAGCACTGGGGTAATACCCCTTAATTTAGGCATTTTTTGCACGAGAAACTTTCGCTCGATTTCGTTGTGCATAGGTACCTATATACTATACCCATACACAACCAAAAACAATGGCGAGAAGCCATTGTTTTTACTTTATGCGCAGTGAATGGGACTTGAACCCACGACCCCCGCCGTGACAGGGCGGTGCTCTAACCAGCTGAGCTACCACTGCATATTTTTATTTTACACACCGACTAACTTTTGCAACTTTTTTCAAATCTCCTAACCAGCTGCGTCGACGCTTGCTAGCTTACGACATCTTCGCAGCCAAGCTGCTTGAGCTACACTGCATATTTTTCTGACCTACACATTCTAGCAGAAAACTAGAATCCGTTAAAACGGGTGTCAGTGGGAGGGATCGAACCTCCGACCTAGGGCTTATGAGTCCCTCGCTCTAACCAACTGAGCTACACTGACATATTCTATATTGTACACCGTCTAACCACTCATCGCCCACCACTACGTGGTGGGCGATGAGACCAGCTTTTGTCACGTAGCTTTACTTGTTGCGGGGACAGGAATCGAACCTGTGTCCCGAGGTTATGAGCCTCGTGAGTTACCTCTACTCTACCCCGCTATAATACAGACCACACAATGAAAAATCTGTGCAACGAATAATACCACATTTATGGAAAAAACTCAACCAAACTCAATGCGCCCACACTATAACAAATAAAACATAACCACAGTATGAGATACAGTACCAAGTAAAACAAATATGTGAAAGATTTCATGCATCCAAAAATACTTTCGTGGAATAAATATGGCTTCAAGCGCAAAAAAGATAACCCCTATCGTGTATGACACACCACCTAAAACTAAAAATATACGTGCCATGCTTTCCATATTTTCTATAAGTGAAGACCAAAAGAAAACAATAATCCACCCCATGGTGACATAAAGAACCACGGGGACCACCCCGTGTAATTTAATTTTTACAAGTTTTACTACAGCCCCCAGTATGGCAAGTGTCCACAACAAAAAAAACACAAACCACCTCTCCCATCCGAAGAGCACAATAAAAGCAACCGGTGTGTAGGTTGCCGCAATGAATAGATACACCATGGCATGGTCAATGCGTTGTAAAATATCTTTTGTCACCACTTTTCTGTGAGGCACTAAATGGTAGAGCGTGCTTGCAAGGTAAAGAAGCATCATAAATACTCCGTAAATTGTAAATGAAACCACATGCCACGCTGTTCCATAAAGCGACGCAAATACAATCATGATAACCAACAGTGCAAGCGCAGACACTGCACCAATCAAGTGAAGCACTCCGCTTGTAACTTCATTTGAATAGTGACGAGGTTCTTTCATGAGATGTATAACACAAACACGCTCAGTGCATAAATACCAACACCATTTGCAAGTGTGGCAACACCAAAAAGATACTCTACCGGAATAATCTTCCCTCTTTCCACTAAAAGTACCCCGAGCTCATCCGGAAGCGGGGAAGCGATGGCAATAATTCCAAGTAAACTAACCACCAGTTTCGAGCGTAGAAAAGAAAATGAATCAAGCCCACGAGCAACTGCACCCTCTTGAGAAAGTGAGTCCAGTTCTTGTGAGAGCCCGTGGCGTCTTAAAACACGCAAAATCGAAACATCAGCAAGACCTGCACCAACACCACCAAAAATAGCAAGAGTAAGTGGGGTGTGCGATTCAGATAGAGCGACAATCGCGCTGGTACCAATACTTCCAGTAAATGAGTATGTATACATCGCCCCGGAAATGAACATGCCGGCAAACGAACTACCCGCAAGTACCTCTGCAAAAAACGCTTGTAAAAACGAAAAGAGAAAGAACGTACACACATATACAAAGAGAAGAGTGGTTAATTTAGGGTACTTAGCAATGTACTGCGTCATAATATACAAGTATACCCGACAAGTACATTACCATGTCACCACAGCGACAAATTCAGTATCAGTGCGTGCTTGTGCAAATAAAACAGGTTCGTTGTGAATGCGCACCTCGTCCCCAGCTTGTAAGTCATCATGTCCAACTACCAAATGCCCAGTACGAATGTATACAACCGCATAATCGTGAGTTTCTAATGCATACCTCATGGTCTCCCCTTCTTTCAGGTGTCCATAAA
>JAUPVR010000010.1 GCA_030916895.1 Patescibacteria group bacterium | reverse complement strand
CGTTTACATGTACCGTTACAGTAAACTTCTCGCCAACTTCAGACTTTGAAAGTGCTTCTTGTGAAATAGACTGAAGTTCTTCTGTTACGAAGTATTCCTTCACATCTTTGTCGTTTATTGTAAACGAGTTTTTTGTTGCTGGAGTAATACGAACTCGAGCGGTCGCAGTTTTACGGCGTCCTACTGCTTCAATATAGCGATTTTTTGTTGATACTTCCATGATAATTTACTTAGTCCTCGATAACGAGATTTTTAATACGAACATCTTGTAAACGGTTTTTTGGGAGCATACCATAAACAGCGTGCTTAATAATTTCACTAAAACCTTTATGTTCTACGACATGTGCAAGAGACTTCTCCTTAAGTCCTCCTGGATAGCCAGAGTATGATTTGTGAACCGCATCCTGCATTTTCTTACCGGTAACTTTTACCTTTGATGCGTTAACAATTTTTACCGTAACAGGAAAAGCTTTGTTCTTCACAAACGCAATATTATTCTTTGCATTCAAAAGCGCAGCTGCTTCAGATGCGAGACGGCCGAGAGCCTTGTTTGTTGCGTCAATGGTGTACGTAGAGGAAGTCATAGATTTTATACAAATTCAATAATAGCTTTTTCCGCGCCATCAGAGAGGCGTGCTGGGAGTTTGATGATACGCGTGTATCCACCAGGAACATTTTTGTATTTTGGTGCGTAGTCTGCAAAAAGTTTTGCTGTCTCCTCTTCTTGGTTGATAAGACGAGAAGCAACAAGACGACGACGAGCAACGGTATCTTCTTTTGCTAGTGTCACAAGTTTCTCAACGAAAGGACGAATTTCTTTTGCGCGAGCCTGTGTTGTTTCAATACGACCGTGGCGAATGAGATTAATCAAGAGAGCGCGAACAAACGCCTTTCTTTGGTTCTTTTCCCTTCCGAATTTTCTGAATGACTTGTGATGTTTCATGGTGAGATACTATAACACGTTAACGTGGGTAATTCTAATTTATGCTTTGAGTGAAAGACCGAGGTCTGAAAGCGCCTTCTTAATTTCTACGATACCTTTTTCTCCAAGGCCATCAAGATTAAGAAGATCTTCTTCCGACTTTCGAGCAAGGCCTCCTGAAGTTTTAACGGATGCTGCAATCAATGCATTTTCAGTGCGAGTTGAAAGACCTAAGTCTTCAATCTTAACTTTTGTTGCATCTGTTGTGTCAACTTCTTCTGCCTTTTCACTTTCCACTTGACGAACAGGTTCTGCTTGCGACTCAATGACTTGTTCACGGAAACCAACAATTGCCTGAAGTTGAGTAATCATCGTATGAATAGATGACTCAAGCGCTTCATGAGGAGAAATTGTGCCGTCAGTTTCGATCGTAACACGAAGACGATTATGGTCAGTTCTATCACCAACACGCATATTTTCAACTTCATAACTTGCGCGACGAATCGGTGTAAATGATGCATCAAGAACAATACTTCCGATATCTGCTTTCTCCTTTTGAAGGATTTCTCGAGGAACGTAACCAAGCCCCTTTTCAATGGTGAGTTCAATTGCAAGATCAACTCCCTTTGCGGTTACTTCGCAAATGTATTGATCTTTATTCATAACTTCAAGCTGTGAAGGAACTTCAATGTCTTTTGCTGTCACAACACCAGTTCCTTTTATGTGGAGGGTTGCTTTCTGAAGTTCATCTCCATGAAGTTTAAATCGAGCCTTTTTGAGGTTAAGAATAATTGCAATAACGTCTTCCTTGATACCCTCAATAGCCGAAAATTCATGCTTAACTCCATCAATTGAAAGAGAGGTGATTGCCGCTCCAGGAATTGATGAAAGAATGATACGGCGAAGTGAATTACCGAGAGTGTGACCATATCCTGGGTAAAGACCGTCAATCTCGTAAACGCCCGATGTTGAATCTTCTTTAACAATTCTTGGCTTTGATGGCAAAATGATAGAGTGTGAAGACATACGCAATTAAGTCTTAAAAAGCTTGGTAAATATAAACAAATAAAAGCACCCGCGTTCCTACTAAGTAAAGTTTCCCTATTCTAACAAAGAATTGCAAAAAAGGCAAGTCTGTGGTATTTAGAAAACCTTTGCGAATATGGAATTAACGTGAGTAGTACTCGAGAACCTTCTGGGTGTCGAATACTGGCTCAACTTCACGCGGAATACCCTTAATTTCTGCTGAAAGTGTTTTTGGGTCAACAACCATGATATGTGTTGGTGTCATGGCCATCACTTTCTCAGCGGTGTTAGCGAATACTTTAAGGCTCTTGCTACCCTCACGGATAGAAACCTTATCGCCAATACGAACGAGATGAGAACTAACGGTAACACGACGACCGTTAACGAGAATGTGACCATGAGAAACCATTTGACGAGCAAGAGCGCGAGTATTTGCAAATCCTGCACGATACACAAGGTTATCAAGACGTGACTCGAGTGTTTGGTAGAGTTTAAGTGCTGGTGTCGTTGCACCTTCTCCTGTCTCACGCTTTGTCATTGCAGTTTTTACGTATGAAGAAAACTGCTTTTCCATGAGACCGTACGTGATACGCATTTTCTGCTTTGCGCGAAGCTGTTCTCCGTATTCAGAAGATGAGGAGCGGTGCTTTCGTTCTGAATCAAGTTTACCAGGTGCGTAGGGACGCTTCTTGAAGGCGCATTTCTCACGACCACAAAGTGATTCTCCGAGACGACGACATGATTTGCAAGTAATTCTGCTCATAGTGGTAAATAAAAATTAATAGTAATTAAACGTGACGAGGCTTACGAGGCTTTGGTCCGTTGTGAGGAACTGGTGTTTTGTCGATAATTGAAACAACATCAACTCCAAATGCTGAGAACGCGCGAATCGCTGACTCACGACCTGAACCAACACCCTTAACAACAACATTCACCTCTTTAAGTCCGATCTGTTGAGCTTTTTCACCTACGAGTTCACCAATCTTAGATGCTGCGAAAGGAGTACCTTTTTTTGCACCTTTGAATCCTAAAGCTCCAGATGAAGACCATGTCAAAACATTGCCTGACTTATCACAAAGAGAAAGTCTCGTATTGTTGTACGATGATTCAACGTAAAGAGTCCCTTCAAGAATCTTTTTCTTGACGGCCTTTGCAAGTGATCGAGCCTTAAGCGCACTATCTACTCCCGAACTATTCTTTTTTACAATTCTTTTCTTTCCCATAGGTTTATTACGTTAATTTTTATGTCTTTTCAGCCTTACGACGACCACTACCCATGGTTACACGCTTGTTACCACGAACAGTACGGCTATTGGTCTTAGTTCTTTGTCCACGAGCAGGAAGATGTTTCTGGTGACGTGTACCGCGATAGCACTTCACATCCTTCAATCGCTTAATGTTCTGTTGATTCTCACGCTTAAGATCACCTTCTGTCTTAAACATCTCAATTTCACGTCGAATCAAATTTTCTTGATCAGGAGTAAGTTCAGGGGTCTTCATTCCTGGATTAAGTCCAATTTTTTGGATAATTTTCATGGCACGAGAACGTCCAACACCATACACAGCAGTAAGTGCAATTTCGAGACGTTTATTTTCTGGGAGTGTAATACCTGAGATACGCATAAAAGTTTTAAATATTGTGGAAATTTAGCTTAGATTATCCTTGCGCTTGCTTGTGCTTAGGGTTTGAGCAAATAACACGAAGTACGCCACCTCGCTTAACCATTTGGCACTTTGCACATAACTTTGCAACCGATGATCGTACTTTCATGAAATAATTCTTAAAATATGGGTGCTATTTTACTACACCTTGGAGATATTTGCAAGTTTCCTTCCTTCTTCCCCTTAGAGTCGTTTGATAATTCGCCCCTTACCACCGTATGGATCGACCTGAACAGCGACCTTGTCCCCCACCAATACTTTTATTTTATGGATACGCATTCTGCCACCTAAATAGGACAAAACCTCTTTGCCGTTGGCTGTTTCCACTCGGAATAGTGTGCTTGGGAGTGCTTCTATGACTCGCCCCTCAACTACATCGATATCGTCATTATTATTGTCGTCCATGTGATAGAGTGAAAGTATACTTGATTTTCCTTTATAGTCAAAGCTTTTTAACGAGCCTTCAGGTTTTCCTTCACATCAATTGATGATTCATCGGCAGGAAACTTGGTTATCCAAATTGGAAAAAATGACGGTGTGGCCTTATCAATAGACTGTACCCCTTTCATGATTTCAGTAAAATCACTTTTACTTTTTCCTTTCAAAATATTCTTAATTGCAACAAAATCAGTGAGCCAGACAACACGTGGAACACCCTCAATCAAAATCTCGGTAGTCGTATCAGTACCAATCGTTGCAGTGTCTTTTGCTACAAATGAAAGTGAATCAATGTAGTCTAGACGAACATCTTCTCCTCCATAACCACGAACAACAGAAGCAACCGAAGAAGCAAGACGTTTTTCATCAGCAAGTACCATGTATCCAGTCGCCGTTACGGTGTATGTTGAGGATTGACCAATTGAGACATCTTTTTCATTATCTTCATAGACAACTTTAACCACACCACGAAGTGGTGTGTAACCAACAGCGGAAACATCTTTCAAGTTTTCTCGAATTGCTTTATTTATTTCAATTGCCAACTCATCTTTTGCAGAATTTAAATCAGACTTTGAAACAAGGGAGACATTCCCTGAAGCCCCGCCAGAAAGTGGGCCATTAGAACGTCCAAAAAATGCTTCATAGCGAGGTGTTCCCTTAAAACCAGGGATTGTGAAGTCCGTTGGGTCACTATTGTAGTCAGGACCAAAACTGTCAGCATAAACAGTTACCTCAAGACTTCCTGGAACATCCCCCTTCTTTCCTGGAATGGCAATAGATTCGTTGATTCGATAAATTTTCCCTGAAGGCGATTCAAAGCGTGTATTTTTGATGAGCTGCTGAGGATTCCCATCAAAATTATTGAAAATGATAACCTTTCCAGAAGCTTTTGTTTGTACGAGCTTGGATTCAGAAACGGGAAGTTTCTTTGATTTGGTGACTGATGTTGTCGCGGTGATGTAAGGGATTGATACGGGGTCATCTGCTACTGTTGTAAATGAGAATGATTTACTAAAACCTTCGATATCAACATACTTTGGTGTAAGACTAACTTTTGCACTATCAAAAACGTATGTCATAAGGACAAGACCCACAACAATGATGCCTGCAATTACAAAAAATATCGTTGTACTCCTACTTGAAGAACGATCAGTGTACACGGGAGGCGTGTCGCGATCCTTCCAACCAAGACCATCAGGCCTACGAGGATATACGTCTCGAGAGGTTCGATTTTCAGCGTGAATTGGAATAGCAAATTCAGACCTATCATCGCGTTTCGTCATATCATCATTACGCGCATATGAATGAGCTTCAAATTCTTCTGTTTTAGATCGTATATCTCGTTCGCGAGAGATGTTGTGGATACTAGATCTTGAACGTGAATATGGTTTGCGAATGTCCTGCATGTTTTAAAGAAGGATCTTCTTTGATTTGTCCTTGTATGTGTTCTATTGTAGCACGCACCGGTACACTCCCGGTATAAAACTGTGCATAAGGATACTTTTCAACAACGGTTTTTACCCACGTTGCATATCGTGGAGCAATGATACGAAATTCTGTTGGGATTCTATCGTAAAGAGAAACATGTTCGAGTGCAAACAAGATGCCATCCAAAACTGAAGATGCCGCCTGATCCCCAAGCCCATATGCATCAATATGTTTTATACCAACTGGATGCACATGTGTAAGTACCACCTCGTTGTCACTCACATATTGAAGTAGTGTCGATGTGTCTCCAATTGAAACACTCAAGTAAGTTCCCATACATAAGAGTATACAACTTTCTTATTCCAATACCGCTTTTATTCTACGAACCCCTGTTGATACCGCTTCTTCTTTTTGAATTCTAAAATGTCCGAGTGTTCCGATGTTCTCTACGTGGGGCCCACCACAGAATTCCATTGAGAAAAGATTTTTGTCTCCACGCGTTGTCCCCTCACCAATTCTATAAATACTCACCACATCTCCATACTTATCTCCGAAGAGTCCAATTGCACCTCGAGCGCGAGCATCATCTACAGAAACTTCTTCACGGATAACAGGTAACTTCATTGCGATTTGTTCGTTAATTAAATCTTCAACCTTTTTCTTTTCCTCATCAGTCATTTTTGCATCATGTGAGAAGTCAAAACGAAGACGCTCAGACGTAATGTTTGAACCTTTCTGTTGTACGTGTTCACCCAAGACCTGACGAAGCGCTTCGTGAAGCATGTGTGTTGCGGTGTGGAACTTCACTTCCATTTCACCGTCGCCCCCCAGACCTCCTTTAAACTTTCCTTGTGCCGCTGTGCGAGAAGATTCTGCGTGTTCTTTTTTAAGACGCGCAAATTCTTCCAAATCTACAGAAATATTTTTTTCTTTGGCAAGTTCTTCGGTTAGTTCAATTGGGAAACCGTATGTTTGAAGTAAATCAAATGCGTCCACACCAGAAATATTTCTTGTTGCTACCTTTTCAAATTGCTTAATGCCGTGCTCAAGTGTTTTTCTAAATTTGTTTTCTTCTTTTTCTAATTCAGAAAAAATACTATCCTGTTTTTCGTGGAGAATCGGATACTCCTCTTTATAGGTGTTGATAAATGTTTTTGCAACGGACGCGGTAAAACTTTCATTAATTCCTAGATTTCGCGCAAAACGAACCGCTCGACGAATAAGTCGACGCACAAAGTACATCTGGTCTTTATTTCCAGGCATAACACCATCGCCAATTAAAAATGTTGCACCACGAATATGGTCCAAGATTACACGCATCGCAAAGGTGGTTATTTCATCTTCAGCGTATTGTTTACCACTTCTTTCTACAAGTAGTTTTTTTGCTTCATCGTATACATCAATATTAAAAATATCTGGGTCATTACGAAGGGCACATGCAAATCTTTCAAGTCCACTCCCGTGGTCCACATTCATTTGTGGAAGTTCCTCGAATCCGTTTGCAGTTTTCTTGTACTGCATGAAGACATTGTTTCCAACTTCAAGAAATCGTCCACAATCACAGTTTGGATGACAAGGTTCATTTTTCCATTTTGAATTTTCGTGTATTTTTTGCTCACCCTGTGGGTCAAAATCATAAAACATTTCAGAATCTGGGCCACCTGGTTCACCTTCTGGCATATTTCCCGGAACCCCCGAACGACTCCACCAATTCTTTTTTTCTCCGTAATAAAATACATGCTGATTAGGCAACATTCCATCTTGTTCCGGGTTTTCTCCAGCTGAAACCTCTAACCCTTTTTCTTTAAAAAGTTTCTTCCACACAGCTAAAGAAAATTCATCTTTAGGAATATGTAACTCGTCATTACCCTTAAAACAAGAAACATAAAAATTATTCACATCAAGATGTAATTCATTTATCAAAAAGTCCCACATCCATGTAATTTGTTCTTCTTTGAAGTAATCACCAAATGACCAGTTGCCGAGCATTTCGAAAGATGTGAGATGTCTATTGTCTCCGACTTCCTCTATATCTTGCGCCCTGAAACATTTTTGCGAATCAGCAATTCGTTTACCAAGTGGATGGGGTTGGCCTAAGAGGTACGGCACCATCGGTTGCATACCTGAGCCCGTAAAGAGTGTTGTGGGGTCATTTTCTGGCACCAAGGAGGCAGATGGAACAATGGCGTGCCCTTTTTGCTTCATGTACTCTAAAAAAGCGGTGCGAATTTCGTTTGTTGTCATTGTATTTGATTATACAAATAAAATAAGGAAAAACAAAAACAGCGACACTCGCTGTTTTTGTTTTGAAAAAATATATAGCCCTTATGATTCTCTCTTTTGGGGAAATGGTTTTAGAATCCCATCATCCCCCTTCCTGTTCCTCGTTGTCCTTTGTTTGCATTCTTACCAGTGCCCACATTTGATTTCATGTATGTAAGTCTTTGGTCAGCTTGCGCTTGGGTGATAACACCTTTTGAAACAAGTGTTGAAAGATGTTCTTTCATTTCCGCCTGACGGAGTGCTTGCATTTTTGCCTGAAGGTCAGTTTGGCTGATACCTTTTTCCTTTGCAAGAGTAAGCATGTTTTTTCCTTGTGCCCATGCTGTTTTCACTTCAGCAACGG
This sequence comes from Patescibacteria group bacterium, assembly GCA_030916895.1. GTDB lineage: Bacteria > Patescibacteriota > Minisyncoccia > Phycocordibacterales > UBA5272 > UBA11704. Next base: position 15,827 of record JAUPVR010000010.1, on the reverse strand, counting down.
AGAGCCCCAAGATACTTGCATGCTGTGCAAACATTTCCGTGTGACGTGTTGCGAGTTCATCTGCCGTTAATTTACTTCCCATACCCATTCCTCCGCCAAAGCCCATTGCTGAGGCTGAAAGAATGCCAAGCGATGCGAGTCCAGCAAGTGACAGGAGTGAAACTTTTTTAAATGTTCTGTTCATAGATTGATTAATTACAAGATAGATTAAATAATGAGGAAGAAATACTGCGCGCGAGAAACGGTGTTCTATGTGTATCTCTCCTCCTGCCTATTATTACTATCTGGGTAATTGATTTATTTCACGCATCATTCCCCGTCCTTCTCCTGCACGCCCTTTCCCTTGTCCAAGCGGACGAACTTGTACTGCTTCAAATGTATTTGTTGCATTCATGATTCCAAAAAGTATCACACTTTTTCCAATTTCTAAAAATTCCGGAAGCGGAAATGTTCCTGTCGCTCGTACCATAATAATGGTCTCATCAAAAAGTTGCACCTGAAGTGTGTCACTTCCAGTTTCAAGAATAGTTCCCTTAAGTACCGTCATTCCTTCAATATCTGCGAATGGAAGCGGACGATCATACATGGTCTTCATCATTCCAGTGTGATGTTCACGCATATAATTGCGCAACATAAAGTGAAAAGGTGTTCTTGATAGGAAAAAACTGACAATAATAGAAATTGTTGTGATAAGAAGGAGTGTTATTGCTATTGGTTTCTTAAATGCAAATTCATGCTTACGAGCAAGAGCTTCTGTTACAAAAAGGAGAATAATGGCAATGGCACCAAAAAGCATTGGGAGTGACATGAGGAATTGCGCGGTTGCCTTCAACCCAAAGAGTGGCATATACATAAGACCCGCAGTTGAGAGTAAGAAAACAGCAAGTGATGCAAAGAACACGAGTGTCAAAAATGAAAACAGGAGTCCAAATACACCAAGGACCGAATACAACACAAACTTCCATTTCGGAATCATGGTAACTTTGTTACTTTCTACAATATTGAGAATTTTGTTTTTGATATTTGTCATGATTGATAGTGATTAGTCGTTAATGCTTCTTTCAGTGCCTCTTTTCCCCGTCGTATTCTTACCCCGACGGTCGCAATTGGTATACGAAGCACATCAGCAATATCTTGATACGTTAATTCTTCATAAAAATATAAAATAAGAACTTCACGGTATTTTGGAGAAATATTTTTAAGTGATTTTTCTAAAATCTGTTTCTCTTCACCTGACAGTGTTTCTTTATCTGCAGTTTCTTTAGCAAACGGATGTGGAAAGAAAGTATCAAAATCAATAAACGAAACTTTTTCCCCACCACGTTTTTTCAAATGATTAACACTTTCGTTGTGGGCAATGCGGTAAATCCAAGAATTAAATGAGCGGCTCGTATCAAAACTTTGTAAGTTCGTGTACCCCTTGATAAAAATTGTTTGCACAATATCGGAAACATCATCGACATTCTGCGTAAATTTTTTTACATATCTTGTAAGTTTCGCTTCATAGCGATCAATGAGTTCACCAAAAAGTTCTTTGTCTCCCTGACAAATTCTTTCAACAAGCTTTTCATCGGCAATGGTCGATAGATTTGGCATGGTTCCTTAAGTATACTACTCCAAAATTCCAATTTTATTTCATAAAAAACCGGGCGCGCAACAAGGCGCGCCCGGGATCTCAAAAACAAAACCTCAAGCACCCGCCATACCGAAAGCTGGCCGAGATGCCCAAAGCCTGAAATCACTCTTGCGTGGTGTGCTGTCCTTGGGGGGCTTCTTACGAAAGCGAAGGACGATGCCGTTGCCAGTCCGCGATCCATGAAGAAGTAGAGAAAGTTCTTGTTGTCGTTCAGATTCATCAGACGGAATTTCGACTGGGAGCCAGTAAACGAAACGCTCCTGCCAATGCTTAATTCCCTCTTCAGACATGGTTAGCTTGAAAACCTCTCCACTCTCTCCTTCGATGAGCGATTCGACCGGTCTGAAGTCCCGTATCGACATTTCGGTCTCGTAAAACCCCTGAAGTTCTTTTGGTAATGATTTGGTGAGTTGTAGGTTCTTTTCCGCAAACTCCTTCGTGAGGTATCCTTTTTCTACTTCTCCGAAGTAAGGCATGGCTCGAAGGCAAAACATAAAGAAAACCATTCGTTTGTGTTCGGTGTTCTCCGTGAGGTATTTTTCGAAAAACTCGTTTACAACGGAGTCTTTCTCAAATCGCAACATCACTTCTTCAATGAGCGACCACCGCAAGGAGAGATGAAATCCGATATGCAGAGAAACCCTCTCCACATCCTCTTCGTAGACTTCAGCGTCGCTCTTCTCATGAAAGGTGAAGATAACGACAACCGCCGCCACCAAAGCAGCTGTAAGCCCAAGCATGAACCATGGATTTGTTCCGTCCACAGGTACCTCCAATAGAGTGATGGTTTTAGAATAGTTTGTTCAAGTAAGGTACTTCGTTCTTGAAAATCCTACCTTTTTAAACCATTTTTGTAAATGAAAAACGGCAGAGATATTTCATCTGCCGTTTCTCCCTGTTAGGGGTTTAGGGAAATTGGTCCACGTGTCACGCGGGCAAGTTCTTCTTGGTACTCGGAAAGCAGTCTTTCCGATGCCTGTTTACATCGCATTGCGTGATGAGTGGCAATTCCAAGTGCTTCGTTACGATACCCTCGAGCTAGGGTTTCCTCAAGAAGTGATGTCGTTCCTGTCGTGGTAAAGTTCCTTTGCTCTGGGATTCCTGGTTTCATCAATCGCCTCCTCCAGAAGGATACAAATTCCCCACCAGACATCCGTCCACCCTTCGATCGTACTGGTGTCGGGTTTCGTGTGGAAACGTTCTTCTGATTTCCTGAGCAAATCATTCCAATCTGTTTCGCTCTTCTTTCGTTCGGTATCCTCCCAAAGAGGAAGGAGTGGGTGTTTGTGGTTGAGTCTCGCCAAAATGAAGGCGAGTTCTCTTGCCTTGTTGATGCTTCGAAGCATCTTGTCGGTTACTGTTTCTGCCACGATTTTCTCCCATACACAAGTAAGGTACAACAAGAACACAATACTACACAAAAAACGTCAATACTGCAAGCGTTGTCGTGCACCAAAGTAACGCATAAACATAAGTGGATCAACCGATGTTCCTGAAATACGAACACTGATGTGTAGGTGTGCTCCATTTGCGTAGCCACTATCTCCTGAGTACCCAATAAATGTTCCCCTCTCAACCATTGCCCCCTCCTTAACATTTGTTTTGTTTAAGTGCATGTACCATGTTTGTAATCCTTGTCCGTGATCAATCACAACCGTATTGCCATACACCGTAAATTCACGCACAAGGCGCACCACACCTCTGTTCATCGCATACACCCTTGTACCAACTGGCGCCCGTAAATCAAGACCCTTGTGCGAAACAACAGTTCCCCCTGTCACACGTGAATAACCATAGGTATCCGTAACAACATTACGTACAAGTGGATATTTAAAACGTTCTGACCAAAGTCTTCTTGAGGAAGATTCAAGGTTGTTTAAAATTTGGTTTTCTTCAGTGATGCCGGAGGTCACTGTTGCTTCACCTTTTTTTGTATTTCCACCAAGTTTTTTTGGAATATCAAATTGTGCTTGTGGTTTTGGTCTCCCTGTAATATTTACTTCACGAATAATCGTAGAGGTTGCAGTGATATCAGTAATTACAATTTGTTTTTTCCCAAGTGGAGCATCAAGTGGAATACCGAAAATCGCATGCGGATTTGTTTCAAGGTACACAAGTGGCCAACGCTTCTCGCCGTCAAATTCAATACTAAAAATTTTCTCTTTTCCTTCACCAATAACAAACACATGAAGCGGGTCACCTTGCTTCACTTCACGCGGTGTAACAATTTGATAGGCGGAAGAGAAAGAAACACAAGAGACGAGAAGTAAAATGAAAGAAAAACGAAAAAGCATACTATACACTATACCATTTCAAGACATGTTTTTTGACAATTCTATAAAAATATGATATAATAAAAGGTGAATGAATCTCTAACACACTTGGGAGAAATACTTTGTTCATCAAAAATGCAGTAAATCGGTTTTCCGAGTACCTTGCAAAAGAAACAGGTGGGTTGACCAATAGCACTTTCGGTAAGGCGCTCAATGCTTCCGTCCTCTTCGGTCCCCTTACGTTTTTGCCCACACTCTACAATGTGTGGTTCGCACCCAACATCGACGCTTTTCGTACACCGACGTGGGGGTTGATGCTCATCATCAACATCGCCACCTGGTTGTCAGTAGCAAAAAATGGCGACTGGACACTTCGGCTCGTGATGATTATCTGGGTGGTTATCATGTTTCTTTTTCTCTTGGCAACCATCGTTCGATGAATCAAAAAAAGGCGGTCAGATAGTGACCGCTTTTTTCATTCCACAAAAAAGAAAAAACTTCGCTGGCGAGGCGAAGGTGACAATAATGCGATGGAAAGATTTGGTTGGAGCAACTAAAGTAAAGCAACTACGCATCCAAAGCGAGAGATTCTCCATCATTTGAAGAATTTCTCTTTCCATAGAAAATTTTTCTACAGAATCGAATGTGGAAGTACAAAACCCCTTCCTTTTCTCTCCACAACCTGTCTTAAAAGTACCGCCACTCACATACGAACCTATCTTGCTTGGAGATGGATCTACCTACCAAACGCTCAACCGCGCCCGCCTGAGGAAGGCTGGAGCGTTGGTTCGTTTTCGGCTTGTGAGGTGCTACTGGGAGCCGGGAACATGCAATGAGCCACATTGTATGACGGAGTTTCCTCCTGACCTTCATCCCCTCATCTTCTATTCTACAATTATTTTTTCCATTGTCAAACTAGTTAAATCTTAAACTCTACGACACTTATTTTCACTTCGTGGGTGAAAATAAGTATTTCCGAGTTTAAGATAGAAAAACCTTACGATTTTTATATCTTAAACTCTACAACATCCCCATCTTTCACAATGTAGTCTTTGCCTTCTGTTCGAAGTGTTCCTTTATTACGTGCTTCAGCGAAACTTCCTGCTTTTACCAAGTCTTCATATGAGACAACTTCTGCACGAATAAACTTGTGCTCAAAGTCAGAGTGAATAACTCCCGCAGCAACTGGTGCAGTGCTCCCCTTATGAATTGTCCACGCTCGTGTCTCCATTTCCCCTGTTGTGAGATATGTTTCAAGACCAAGTGTGTCATATCCTGCTTTAATCAAACCATCTACACCGCTATCATGCGCACCAAGTTCGTTACGCATCTCTTCTTTTTCCGCACCCTCAAATTCTTTTAGTTCGTCTTCAATCTTTGCGTCCACCACCACGTAGTGGTACTTATTCTGCTTAAAGTAGTCCATCAATTTTTCCCATCGCCCATCCTTCATTTCGTCTAAATTTTTTCCACCGGACTGCTTATTCAAAACATACAAAATTGGCTTCATGGTAATCAAATGCAAATCACGTAAAAGTTTTTGTTCTTCTTCATCTAACTTCACACTGTTGGCCAATTTACCCGCGTCAAATGCTTTCTTGATCTCTTCAAGAATGCCATGAAACTTTACCGCTTCTTTGTCCCCACGCTTGAAATCATGAGCAATTGTTTGCATGCGCTTATCAACGGTCTGCATGTCAGCCAAGATGAGTTCCATATTAATGATGTCGATATCCCGAAGTGGGTCCACTGTCCCTTCTACGTGAATCAAATCGCCGTTTTCATAAATACGCACAACCTCTGCAATTGCATCCGTCTCTCTGATGTGTGAAAGAAATTGATTCCCCAAGCCATGACCCTCACTTGCACCTTTCACAAGCCCAGCAATATCAACAAAAGAAACCATCGCCGGAACAATTCTTTTTGAACCAGAAATTTTTGACAACACTTCAAGTCGTGGATCCGGCACAATCACATTGCCAACAGATGGGTCGATGGTACAAAATGGATAGTTTTCTGCCGGCACTGACTTTTTTGTAAGCGCGTTAAAAAGAGTTGATTTACCAACGTTTGGAAGCCCGACGATACCGATAGAAAGTGACATAATGAAAACTATTCTAGCACAAATTACCTTGTTGACCCACTTGTTTCTTTTGTGGTTGTCCCCGTCACGTAAGTACAAAATGGCTTGGATGGATCTTGTCGGTATGCATTGTTGTATGAAAGCATCATCGAGGTGCCAAGGTTTGGTATTGTGCCAAAACACCAATAGTCTATCGGTTCACCGGGAACTCCCGTCATAAGTGGAAGAAACACTGCATAACTTCCTGCTTCAGCATTACAAATAGAAATCTTTGAACTGTTATTGGTTTTTGCAAAAGCATTTGCCAGTTGTCCCAAGATGAGCATTTCTGGTTCCGCGCAGGCTTCTTTTTTATTTCTTGTAACTTTTTTCTCAAACGAACTAGAGAGTACTCCTTCTCGTGCAAATGTAAAGATGGAATCAAAGGCTTGCTTATCAACAAGATACACAGAAAAACGTTCATCGATTAAAGAAATCACCTGAAGGTACTGTCCATAGGTCTGTGTCGTAAGCGTATCTGGATCAAAAGAAATAATTCCTTCAATAAAATTAGATCCACTTTTTTCTTCTAGTTTTTGAAGGAGGAGATACTTCAAAATTGTTGGTGATGTATAAAGATAACTTTTCTTATCAAAAAGATTCTGAACCGCTCCGTTGAGTTCTGGGTATTCGATAGCAATTTCTCGTAAAGCAACGACAACGTCCGTGCTTGTTGAGTAAGGGTTTCTTGAGAGCTCGATAAGCGAGAGGAGTTGCTTAACCGTCGCTTCCCCCGTGGAAGTCGCCTCAACGGTTTGTTCATCATCTCCACTAAAACGAAGTGCTTTTAAGAAGTCGGTCATTTCCGGATAAACGATGCGGGGATAGAAATGCGACGTCATGAGTTTAATCTTCACCTCAAACAAAGCAAATTCTTTTGTTTCTGTAATTTTATCAAGCGATGTTTTTTTACTGTATGTTGAGTAGTATGCCGAGATTCCAATAGTAAGAACAACAGCAACAATCAAAAATGCCATGGGAGAAAACTTTGTTTTCTTTCGTGTTGGTGGAGGTGTGTGTGGTGCTTGGTGTATCTCTTGAGGAACAACCTGATGACTTACTTGGTGAATTGATTTTTCGTTTGTATGACGAAGTGGTTCCGCGCGTATATCACGATTAATTGGAAGACGATAATCCATATCAAATCAGTCTAACACAAGAGGTGTATTCATAGATTTACTATTCACAATGTTGTGCATTGTACATAGGAAAACATTGACTTTTTTGTAAATTATAGTAGTATATTTTGCGTAAAGTTCCCAAAACAATCAAATGGAGACAGCGTATGCCTTTCGCCTCGTCACACACTCGAACAAGCGCTGACCAAGTCGCGTGGGAAAACACGATTGCAGAAGCGAGAAAAATCTGGAAAGCACACCTCCCGTGGTACGCGAAAAATGAAGTTCTGGCGCTTGCCATCACAGCCTTCATTTCTTTTTTCACGATGATCAGTGCTGCGGTTTTCGCAAGACACGCAGGTCTTGCGAAAACACCCGATGAATTCCTCATTGTGCTCTTCGCAATGATTGTCGGCTTTATCGGTATGACGGTACTTCTCATGGTACCAATTACCATTGCACAATCACGGGCAAGGAGGCGTTTCCAACAAGAGCACAAAACTGAAAGCTACATCCTCGATATCGAAGAAGGAAGAATGTGAGCATCTCCCCCATTCAAACGGCGCGCACCAAAAGCACGCCGTTTTCGTTTTTATAGTATTTAAAAATGAAACAGCGGGTCGCATACGCGACCCGCTTCATGTTCCACTATCTTTCTTCACAGAAAGTGCAACTTGGAAATACTGTACAAACAGGATCTTCCACCTTCCACCGATGACGGCCGTGGCTTTTTTCTGTTCAAAAAGACTTTTCACCCTCGGACGACGCAAGAGTCGCAACCGAAGCCACCTGTCAATGAGAAGTTGAATGACGATCTGCCTGATTCTTGTTTGTCTGTATTCCAGGGAAAGAACCTCCCTCCTATTGCGAAGTTCGTGCGCGTAATTCTCCAGGTTGATGAGCTCCCAGAAAAGACTTTGCACGAATGGTGGCGCTTTGACCTCCCAATGAACGACAGCCCATGGATTTCTACGGATTTCTTTTTCCTTGTCGTGCGCACCAAGTATCTGCCACTGGCGGCCGGATTCATTAAGACATCGCAAGAGTTTTCTTGAATACTCCCTCGCATCCTCAATTTCTTGCAAAAATCGCATCTGGTTCATCCGTTCCCCCCCCAATTGAATTTTTGTCAAAAATAGAACCCTTAAGTACTAAGGGTAAAGGTTTTTGAAAGCACTGTCAAAAAATGAAACAGCGGGTCGCATACGCGACCCGCTTCATCCTTTCTTCTCCACGAAGTGGAGCTCCCAGTTACGGCCAAGCACAAAAGATATATCACCTCGCTCCATCAATTCCTTGAACTTCTTATTTTGCTTCATCTCTGTCACAGAAGTCTCTATGATGAGATCAGTGACGAGGATGTCTTTCGTATTAAGCTCAGCGGAATCATTGTTCCCGTTTGGGTTGTGAGCGCATTTCTGTTTTTCAACCAAATGGTGTTCCCAAAAAAGAACCTGGAAACTAACTGGGAGTAAAAATGTGTAGACGACTTTCTGTCCGCTCTTTAGCATGATGTCTTCATTTTCTGCAGAGAACGGAAGTTCTGGCAAATCAAGTTTGCCCAACATCGCCTTCCTCAAACCTTGTACGTAGTCCGTGTAAAAGCTTGAAAGGTTTTGAGAACTCATGCGTTTGCCTTTCGTGTTTTGGGTGGTACTTCTCCAAAATCTAGAGTACGCTGTTTGTACGCGGGTGTCAAAACGGGGCGCACGATTTAGTGCGCCCCGTCATTCTTGCTTCTCGCCAGGTGGGTTTAATTTCTCCACAAACAACATACACCAGTCGTTGCCAACATGCGGTTCCCATGTTTTTTCTTTAAGTGTAGCGTCAAGTGTGGGGAGTTCTCCCAGCGCTTCAAGCACCCAAATGAGGACAAGGTCATGAAACACTTCTTGCTTAAGCTCGAGTTTTTTTCCAAAACGAGACTTTTTCAAACCGCAAAGCTTAAGCGTCTGCATGTTGAACTCGATTCGTTGCAACACCATAATGATTCGTTGAATGCCTGGAGGAATTGGAACCGAGGCAATCACAGCGTTGTTCGGATCTTCGCGAACCAGTTGCTCGTGAATGATGTGATCCGAAAGTATTGGTTGGTCGCTTTCTTCCAAAAGTAGTTCCGTTATTTCCTCTGCGTAAAGTTCAAATGCCGCGACCTTTCGCTTTTCTCGTTGTTCGTCGTTCATGCTACCTCGCTTTCATTGATAGGTGGCATTTATCTAAAAATTGCTGTGGTGCTTTGTCTAACCTTAAATCCTACGCTGTTTGTGTGTGGGTGTCAAAAACTTCAACAACAGGATAACCCCTCACACTTATCTATTCTGAAAAAATTGTTTATAGATGACCTGCCCCTCATCATTGTGTATCGCCCCATCAAGTGTCATGACTTGCCTTCCCCCTTTTCTTTTTGCCACGTAACGAGCGTAGTCGGCCAGTTTAATGATTTCTTCTTTAGTGCGTTTGTTCACCCCTCTGTCTTTACAGAAATACACGAGTCCAAAACTGGCAGAAATTTGTACGTCCTCTGATTTCAAAAGTACGCGCAACCGTGCACTCACCCCTTCTTCAATCACATGAAGAACTTTCTTGGCAACCCGCATCGCCATATCTTCTTTAATACCCGGCAAAATGATAGCAAATTCATCCCCACCTTCACGTGCAAAGAAATCAGATGACCGCAACATTCGTCTTACTTCTTCTGCCACAAACTGAAGACAGGCATCTCCCGCTTGATGTCCGAAGGTATCATTTACCGGTTTGAAGCCATCCAAATCAAACAAGACAAGCGTATAACGCTCGATAATCTCACGTTCGTAAAGTGATTGAAATTCTTGCAAGAAAATATTAAATTCTCTTCGATTAGGAAGTCCAGTCAATTCATCGGTTGATGCTTTTTTTTGGAGCTCGGCAATTGTTTCTTTTGCAGAAGCAAGCTCGCGTGTAAGTGTTTCTACCTTTTCTTCAAGATTCATGCGTTTGATTCTAGCACACCTTACTAATTTACACGGCGAAGATTCATGCCTACTTCACATACTGCACATACTCCCCGTACCCGAGTTTTTCCATATCTCCTTTTGGAATAAACTTAAGCGCTGCAGAATTCATACAGTAACGCATACCACCACGCTCTTGCGGTCCATCAGGAAAGACATGTCCTAGGTGCGAGTCCGCAATTCTTGAACGCACTTCTGTTCGCGTGCTAAAAAGTTTTTTGTCTATTTTTTCTGTAACCACACCTTCCGTGATTGGTTTTACAAATGAAGGCCATCCAGTTCCTGAATCAAATTTATCACTTGAAGAATACAATGGTTCTCCCGAAACAATGTCTACATAAATTCCTGGCTCGTAATTTTTATCATATTCATTGCTAAACGCTCGTTCGGTTCCTTCTTCTTGTGTGACTTCATACTGAATAGGTGTAAGTGTTTTTCGCAACACTTCTTCGCTTGGTTTTGTAAAGTTTTCCCATGGTTTATTTGGTGTGCTCATAGATTGTTTTGGGAGAAATGTTTCCTGTGGTGTTGGTTTTGGTGTTGTATCATCACCCCAATGCTTTTTAATAAATGCGTCGCGACCAGAACCATTTCTATAATATGCGTATCGTATCGGGTTCTTCTTTGCATAGTCTTGGTGGTACTCTTCTGCTGGCCAGAATTTGGCGGAAGGCAACACTTTCACCGCGAGTGGTTTGTCATACACTTTCTTTGCGTCAATTGATGCAATGACTTTTTCAATCGCACGCTTTTCTTCTTCAGTTGTGTAGTACACCGCAGGTGCATACTGTTCTCCTCTGTCATAAAACGAACCAGAAGCATCAGTTCCATCACTATGACGAAGCATGTACTCAACCACATTTTCAAAACTTACTTGCGATGCATTGTAGGTCACTTCCACCACTTCTCTAAAACCCCGTGCGCCGTAATTTTCATATGTGGGATTATCTCCTTCGCCACCCGCGTATCCAGAAACCGCAGAAACTACTCCTGTGTATTTTTCCAAATCAGATTCAACACACCAGAAGCAACCACCAGCCAGAAGAAGTTTTTTTGTATTCATAGATGTATCAGTAGTATATTTTTGTAATGATTCAGAAAGATTTGTTACTGGTAATGTGTGAGATGGTTGTGGGGCTGAGAGGTTTGGTGGGAAAAAATACACAGCAGAAACTGCTCCGAAAGCAATAGCAATCCAAAGTAATGTGTTTCGCGTCATATTATGCCCAGATGTTTAAAAATACACCGATGTAGTGAACTACCACGTAGAGGAAAAAGAGGTACCCAAGCACTCCCACAATGAGAGCAAGAGCCACTTTATTGATGATCTCATTTCGTTTACGAACCGCGTCATCAAACGTGCAAACCCCTTCCACGCGCCTAAAATAAACCACAAGCGCAACAAGAAGTGACACCAGGCCCAATCCACGGAAATACCATTTATAGGTGCCATAGAGAGTATCTGCAAGTGATGAAGCAAAACTAACCGTACTTATTCCAAGCATGACCAAAATAACTGGTGATAAACAACAAAGGGATGCAACCAAAACCGGTATTCCGCTAATTTTTAATAATTCTTTAATATTCATAATTCTAGTATACCAAACAAGAAGTTATCCTCTTTAAAATATAAAAATAAATAGGCTCCGCTTTTGGGGCGGAGCCTTGTAATGTCCTCAAAGAGGATTTTCGAATTACATCGTGTTGTATTAGAGTCTAACCTCCTCGAGCGATTTGAGTTCGACGTGAATATCAACGCCAAACTGCTCGGCAAGGCTCTTGGCCAAGACCTCCATCGGCTCGTAGTGTTCTTGCCCGAGGACTTTGATCACCCAGTTCTTTTGGGGATTCGCACCAATGCTCGGACACTTCATGTACAACGAACCGATTTGGTAATACGCGGTTTCCCAAAAAAACAAGCACGTACGAACTTTCCGAGAAATCATCAGCCTGATCCATTCATCATGACAGGAGAGAGTATCGAGACCCCTCTCACGCAGAACCCTCTCCACGCGCACCTCAAGAGCTTCTTTCTTTGTCACTTTCATGAAAAACCTCCACTCGTTTGGTTGTGAACCTTTTCACAACACACTACGAAGCCTTTATCGTAGTATTTGATATTATAACATTATTTATACAAATTGTCAATGCTCAGAATTGGAGGGTGGGTCGAGGTGCGTCGAGCGCCGAAGATGTCGTAAGCCAGTAGGCGTCGACGCTTGGGGACCAGGGAAAGAGAACAAACACGAGAAAAGCGCGACCTTCGGTCGCGCTTTTTGGTGCCATCAAGTGGAATCGAACCACTATCTCATCTGCTTCAAAGATATGCTCTACCACTGAGCTATGATGGCAAAATTTGGGAAACAAAAAAGCGAGCTTTCGCTCACTGTCTGCCACCCGCAAAAGCCACAAGCTTGTGGTTTTCGGGTGGCTATCTAAATCTTGAAGTTGTTGCTTTCACATTCATATAGTATCAAATTAAAACTTTTATTTCTAGCGCTTAGCGGGGTTCGCTTCGCGAACCCCGCTTTCTTATTCGTAAATTTCGTGTGTCCCCACATCCATGCAGTACCACTTCTTTTTATCCTGCTTCACGATGACACGATATGAAAAATTTGCAGAGAAAGCGTGATACTGTTTAAATTTTCCGTGCAGTTTGTGAAGCTTTAATTTCTCGTGATTTTTCTTATCACGAAAAAGCTCAACAGCGTTGATGACATCTTCTTGAATGTCTTTGTGAAGTTTTTTAACCGAGCGCAAAAAACGGCTCGTAAAATATAATTCCATTATTTTATTTTTTTAAGAAGCGCGCGGAGATTGCCCTTAAACACACGGCCCTCTTTAATATCCTGTTCTGCTTCTTGGAGACGAGCAATGGCGCGCTCTTCTTGGAGACGTTTGAGTGCGTAACGAACAACGTGCACCTTGGTTTCACTTGTGCCGGCTTTTATTTCGCTTTTAATAAATTCTTCGAGCTCGCCCGAGATTGGAATGGTGATGGTTGACATGTACTATAGTATAGTACTATGCGATAGTACTTGTCAATATACTACTATTTATTAAAATACAATACGGCATTGAAAAAAGCGGGTTTGCAAAGCAAACCCGCTTTTTCTTTTCTAGTCCCTAGTCCCTAAAAACTAGGCGCCGACGCCTGCTAGCTTACGGCATCTCGAAGCCAAGCTTCTCGACCTACCTGTTAAGATACGTAATTGAAAGTTGAAGGATGGTGGCGAAGGAAACCCAGAGGAGATACGGTACTTGCATGTAGGCAATCCACTTCACGTGCGGGAAGATGGCGTAGATGGCCCAGAGGAGTGTGAGAAGTACGAGGAGGATGTCGATTGCGGCGAGAAGGTTGTTCTTCAGTCCAAACTGAAGTGGAGTGAATGCGAAATTGAAAATGAGGTTAAGAATAAATGGAATTGCAACCGCAAATGGAAGTTGCTTTTGTGCCACCATTAAAAATACCTTGCCAAATGAAATGGCAATCATGATGTAGAGCACAGTCCACACCGGCCCAAAGATCCATGATGGTGGTGCCCAAGTAGGTCTAATTAATTGTGAGTACCAATTGTATGTATTGTTCATCTCCTTAGTGTACCTTACTTATGAACATATAAAGCGAAAGCGCCCCCTCAGGGGCGCTTTCTCGGTGCTTCTAGCACGATGTACTTACAGTACATTTACTTTCATTAAGCGAAACTAGAAGACTTACCTTCATTTATTATGATACTGCGAATCAGAAGATTTGTCAAAGACCCTCTGTGGAAAACGTTCTCTTTGAATAAATCTCCCCATAATAAGTCTATAGAAATGATTTTTTGAAAAATTATATTTTGCATAAATAGCATTTGCAAAAATATCTACTATTTGTAAATGATAATAATTTTTTGAATCACCATAATTAACGGTAATGTTTTTATGATAAATACCACCCTGAACTAACTGACCATTAAGATACTCCTCAAGAGATTTTTCTGAAGTTACTTTAATATTCCTCATATCTATAATGATAGATATATTTTCAATTGGTGTTTCAATTAAAAGACTCCTTAGTGTCAAGTAAACAAAATAATTGAAACAAACACTTTTCTTTCTAAATAAATTTTCATGAATACTTTCCTTGTGTGCTACCAAATATGCCAAAGAAAATTTTTTATCTGCCAGTTGGTTATAGGCAAATTGCTTTTCCTCAAAACTCATCTTACTTGCATGTATTTCATCAATTTGTCTTTTTTCTGAAAGCTCTCTAATGATTCGTTTAGCTGAATTTTTTAAAGGAGCCTTTTCGGATTCAGATAAAATTAAAGCACACACTACAAAATACGGCTCCTTCTTTTTAAGACCAAGCGTACTTGATTCATCTATATAAATATAAAGTGTTTCTTGATTAGGCACTTGAAATATTTTATCATAATTCCCCATTAAAGGCTTCGCGGAGGAGAGATTTTTCGAGGCGCTTGAGGTTGGAGAGTTGGGCGGTTTGAAGTTCTTTCAGTTCTTTTATTTTTTCAGAAAGCGAGTCGAGTTTTTGAACGATTTGTTTTTGTTCTGAAATTTCCGGAAGAAATAAATTTAATCTTGCAAGTTTTGTTCCATTAACATTTGGCTGCGCTCCTCCCACCGCCTGTTCGTTAACTTGGTCCCAATAATTAGCTGATTGAAAAAAATAATATAAAAATTCTGCCAAAGCCCCCCTCTTTGCTCTAAGACGAATTAAGTAGGATGCATATACTGAATTCTTAGGTTCATCTTTTATTAAAAAACTTTTACCGACAGTTGCACCCGTACGCGCAAAAACTATATCATCTTTTTTTAATTGATATTTTTCAACGTCGTCACATTTACAATATGGGACTGTATCCCAATTTACAATACCATCTTGAATATCAGTAATACGAAGCATTTTGGGACCAATTTTGTTTTGACTAGACGAAGCTGTAAAACCATACTGAGGGTGTTCACAAATATCTTTAATTTCTTTCTCTTGCCACCCTTTTTTATTTCCTTCGGCGAAGATTTCGGAGAGGGTGCGAGAGAGAATTTTTTCTGTATTGGCAATTGCTTCTTCACGAAGTTTTATTGCTTCTTTAATTTTTCCTATTTTTTTATCAAGAATTTTTACAATTCTCTTTTGTTCCTCAAGTGGTGGGAGTGGGATTTCAAGATTTTGTAATTGCGGTAATCGTAAATATTTAATAACCGCCCCCTGTGATGTAAGTTTGGGAATTTCTACAACCATAAAATAATAAACATATCTTAAAAAAATATCGGATTTTTCAGTTTTTATTACATAAACTCTTTGATATGCGTTAAATTTCCCTGATTCATGATATTTTACCCAAAACTCTCCATTTCCTGATAACAAAATACTTTCACCATCAAAAGCGGTTTCATTTATTTGAGAGTTTTCTTTTGAACAGGTATAAAATGGAAACTCACCGTCACCAATAGCTGCATTTGCGTCAAGTTTGCCAGTAATAATTGAAACGACCTCACCAAGTTTTTTTGTTTTCAATATCATGTGTTAAAAAAAGAAAAAACCAACTATCCCTAACAACCCAGCAACTAAAGCAATAATCTGAAACCAATTGCTTTCCCACCACTTATTTATACTGTTTGATTTTCCACCCCTCGCAGAAATATTTCCAGTAAACTGATTATCTTCTGAAATAATAGTTACTT
>JAUPVR010000024.1 GCA_030916895.1 Patescibacteria group bacterium | reverse complement strand
AGCAATTCAATAACTTCATCTTGTGATGCTAACGGCACATTCATTGTTAAAAGCAAACAAGGTTCAGCTTCAAGGGTGCCCAATAATGAACGTTTAAGAGCATTAATCGCCTCACGCTTATTCTTATCTTTTAAAGACTCTTTATTTGCAACCAAAACAGTATACGAGGTGAATACTGTTGCAATTTCTTTTAAGTTATTTTCTCGAAGACTTTTACCTGTTTCGGAAAGACACAAGCCAAACCTATACTGATCTGGCACCTCCGCTTCAACTGACCCAACACTCGCAACAACAACGACATCACTTAATCCATTTTCTTGAAAAAACTTTTTTGTTAATACGGGGTACTCTGATAAAATAACAGAATCCTTTGGTATTTCGTTTACAGTTTTGATTGTGTCGTTCTTACTTGCAAACAAAACCCCTCTCGTATTTCCTTCACTACTTCTTCCATAAGTAAGCCGTGTACATATCTCTACGTTTGATTCTGATTCTAATACAACATCTAGGCCAGTAATAGCAACATCATATGCGCCATTCTCAACCAATTTTGGAATTCTTCCTGGTTTAATAAACTTTCCAAATTTTATATCTGAATAATCAGGAAAGATTATTTGATTAGATGAGTCACCTTCCCTTTTTATAGAAATAAAAGAATTTTCAAAAAGCTTAATTGTTCCGGCTTCTAAGCTTTTTCCACTAGGTAATGCAATTTTTAACATATTATATTTTTAATTTAATTAATTTTTTACCTTACAAAAAAGTAAAAACGAGCTTTCGAAAGCTCGTTTTTAACATTCTCACATTTTTATAAAATTTTTTAGGAATGACAAATACGAGCTTTCGAAATAAAAGCTGTATGATGTATAAAATTATTTGTCTTCCCTGTTTGCATAAACTTATACTAACACAAATTATAAGTTTATCAATACCACACACAAAAAATACCGAGGGCCCTTACCCAGTATTTTCTTTTGGTGCGTAGGGAAGGATTTGAACCTTCGAAGCCCTAAGGGCGACAGATTTACAGTCTGTTGTGATTGACCACTCCACCACCTACGCGAATTAAAACATCCTACCACAAAATTATACGTTTGTGAATACAAAAGTGACGCCTATGGCGTCACTTTTGTATTCATTATTCATTGCGAATTACCAATAATCAATTACTATTCTTTATTTCTTTGCTATAACATCTCGCTTATGTAATGGGCTTGGAATTTTTTCCGGTCGCTTTGCGGTTACCTCAATCTCCCCTTTCTTGTCAATCGACACTTCTGCAATTCCACCCTTTACAAATTTCTTTGTGAGCATCAAACTTGCAATCTTATTTAAAATTGTCGTTTGCACATAACGCTTGATAGGTCGCGCTCCGTAGTGGGGGTCAAACGATTTCTCAGCGATAAGAAGAAGGACATCATCGGAAACCTTAAGCGTAATTTCTTTTTCCAAAAGACGCTTTGCGAGTATATCAATTTGTAAACCAACAATCTTTTTAATTTCACTCTTTGAGAGAACATCAAAAATGATGGTGTCATCAAGACGATTCAAAAACTCTGGTTTAAAGAAATCTTTAAGCGCTTCCATAACACGCTCCTTCACTTGTGTGTACTCACTATCTGCTTCATTGTTTCCAAAACCAATCTGTTCCATTTTCTGAATGTACTGACTACCGATATTTGATGTCATGATAATAATCGTATTCTTGAAGTTTACAATTCTTCCCTTGCTGTCAGTAAGTCGTCCCTCATCAAGTACTTGAAGAAGAAGATTGAAAACTTCTGGATGAGCCTTTTCAACTTCATCAAAAAGTATCACCGCATACGGACGGTGTCGCACCGCCTCCGTAAGCTGGCCCGATTCATCATAACCAACATATCCTGGAGGAGAACCAATAAGTTTCGAAATACTGTGCTTTTCCATGTACTCACTCATGTCCACCTTGATGAGTGCTTTGTCATCATTAAACATGAACTCCGCAAGTGCTTTTGTAAGTTCGGTCTTTCCCACACCGGTTGGACCCAAAAAAAGAAATGAACCTATCGGACGACCTGGATCGTTAATGCCTGCACGTGAACGACGCACTGCATCTGAAATCTTTTCAATTGCAGGACGCTGACCTATAACACGCTTAGCGAGTTCTTCTTCCATGCGTGTAAGTTTTTCCTGTTCTTCTTCAAGCATTCTTGTAACTGGAATACCCGTCCAACGAGAAACAACAGAAGCAATGTCGTCTTCAGTAATTTCTTCACGTAAAATACGACGAGATTTTTGAATCTTGCGCAACTTCTCTAAGCGTTCATTTAAATTCTTTGTAAGTTCTGGAATTTGTCCATAACGAATCTCCGCGACTTTCGTCAGGTCAGCGCGAAGTTCAGCGTTGTCAGCCTCCGTACGAAGTGTTTCGAGTGATTTTTTAATTTCACCAATATCGCTTAAGATTTTCTTTTCATTTTCCCACTTGAGCTCAAGTTCATGCGTACGTTCTTTGACGTTTGCAATTTCTTCCTCAATTGCTTTGATACGCTTCTTTGCTGATGTCACCTCCCCACTTTCCGCGCTTGCAATTAATTCTTTAGAAAGGGCCTCTTTTTCAATTTCAAGACGCATAATTTTGCGATGTGCCTCATCAAGAATGGGTGGCTTGTTTTCAAGTGAAATACGAAGTGACGATGCAGCTTCATCCATCAAGTCAATTGCCTTATCCGGCAAGTATCGTGACGTAATGTAGCGTGTTGAAAGATGCACCGACGCAACGAGAGCGTCGTCTGTAATACGCACACCGTGGAAAAGTTCGTACTTTTCCTTAAGCCCACGCATAATTGCAAGAGCATCTTCCTCCGATGGTTCTTCAATGAGCACCGGTTGAAAACGACGAGCAAGCGCTGGGTCTTTTTCAATATGCTTCTGATATTCCTTAATCGTCGTTGCGCCAATTGCCCGAAGCTCCCCGCGTGAAAGCGCTGGTTTCAGCAAATTTGCCGCATCAGCAGACCCTTCCGCTTGCCCTGCACCAACGATAGTATGAATTTCATCGATGAAAAGAATAATACCGCCTTCTGAGCGTTCAATTTCCTTCATGATTGCTTTCAATCGCTCTTCAAATTCTCCTCTGAATTTTGTTCCCGCGATGAGCATCCCCAAATCAAGCGACACAAGCTCCTTTCCTTTCAAACTCTCTGGCACATCCCCTTTTGCCATGCGAATTGCAAGTCCTTCTACTACTGCCGTTTTACCGGTACCCGCTTCTCCAATAAGTATCGGATTGTTTTTTGTACGACGAGAAAGAATTTGCATGAGGCGCATAATTTCTGTGTCGCGACCAATCACGGGGTCTAATTTATCCGCACGAGCAAGATCGGTAAAATTGCGCGTATATTTAACAAGCGCTTTATTTTTCTTCGGACCTTGTGATTCGGTGATATTGTTTGCGCGCAATTCTTCCAATACATGAATTGCCTCTCCTTTATCAATACGAAAACGAGCAAGCACTTCACGCGCTGGACCTGAAGTTTCAATGAGTGACAAAAAGAGATGCTCTGTTGAAACGAATTCTTCATTCAGTTGCTTTGCAACAGTAAGTGAGTGCTCAAGAACTTGCGCAAGTTCAGGCGTCAAATACATTTGGTATGACGGCGCCATGGTAGAGGTCGCGCCAGGAATTTCAATTGCATCCGCTACGGTATCGGTAAGATGAGTGATATCAATATCAAGTTTTTCCAAAAGCGCTAAAACGATTGAATCTTCTTGCGTAAGTAATGCGCCCAAAAGATGAAGTGGGCTTACTTGATTCTGTCCGCGTTCAATCGCAAGTTCATGCGCACGACGAATTACTTCTTTGGCTTTAGTGGTGAAATTATTAAATGCTGGAGGCATGAAGATGGGTATAGGTTTTAGAAACTAGAGACTAGTAAATACGAAACAAAAATACATTCAAATACAATTACAGTGTAACAGGAATTCAGTCATTCAATCGCAGTGGATAGTCAATCGTTACGGTATATATAAGTTCTATATAAAATAGCACACCTTGTCAAATAAAAAACAAGATCTCCCTCGAGGCCGGCCTCGAGGGAGATTACTGCTGTGCAGATTTGGGGGTTCTTTACTACATTTGTCCGGCAGAACCCGCCGGGTGCGACCACGGAACTTCGGCGCACAAGTGTGTACTCTCTCTCAAGGATGCTTGGCTTCCGCGGGGCCCACTTCCCGCAAGTTCCTGTGAGCAGACCACGAGGGCTGAGGTGTGGTGTAGAAACAAAAGCGACGAACCACCCTTGTGCCGAGATCTCTGGATTCTCTAGAAAGGAGAGTTTTAGTCCTAACCGAGTTGCCCAGTATTTTTATTATACCATGCCGTTAATTTGTGTCAATAAAAACACGGCACCCCTCAGCGCCGTGTTTTTTAAAATTTAAATTTTTTACCTCATCGCATCTACGAGTCTTTTCTCCACTACGGACCAATCAAGTGCTTTCACAAATGCCCCAATATAATCTGCACGCTTAATACCATAGTCTGTAATGTATGCATGTTCAAACACGTCCATCACGAGAAGTGGCACGGCACCTGCCAAGTGTCCCGCATCGTGTTCATTTACCCATGTGTTAAACACCATATGTGATTTCATGTCGAGTGCAAGTACAGCCCAGCCAATTCCACGCATCGCGCCAATTCCTATAAATTCTTTTTGCCAATTTTCAACACTTCCCCACACGGCTTCTAAAATCTTTTTCATCTCCCCTCCTTCAGTAAGTGTGCTTCCCTCTTTTGTCATGTTCTCAAAATAAAGTTCATGAAGTCGCATACCATTCCACTCCCAACCGAAACGACGATGAAGTTCATTAAACTCCGGTGTTCCTGGTTCTTTTGTTTTCATTTCAGAAATCAATTTGTTGGTTTGCGTTACATACCCTGCGTAAAGCGTAAAGTGATTGTTTAAGAGTGTGTCACTCATTCCTTCAATTCCTAGTAACCGACTAAAATCTTCTGCTTTGTAATTTGGTTCGTACATATAAATAGGTGTTAGGTTATAGATGTTAGGGACTAGTAGATACTATTTCTTCGCGAAACTGTCATAGATATGTTTCATCGCCTGTACAAGTGCTAGTATATCCTGTCTTGTCGTACTTCTACCAAGGGTGATGCGAATATTCTCAAGTGCTTCTTGTTTACTTGCACCAAGTGCCTCAATCACATAACTTCCATCAGTTTCTGATGACGCACACGCTGATTTGTGCGATACCGCAAATCCCTTAGCGTCTAATCGCAAAATCATTTCATCACTTGGAATTCCCGGCACTCTACAATTAATGTTGTTCGGCAATCTCTTTTCCTCTTTCATTTGCTGATTGCTATTTGCTTGTTGTTTGTATGTATCAAAAGCACCGTAGACGGTTACTTCGGGAATTACTTTCACAAGTTCATCGCGACACAAATCACGCAATTCACGCAATCGCTTCGATTCTTCTTCATGTATATCTTTTGCTTCTGTAAGTGCAACCGCAAATGAATACGCAAGCGCAACAGATTCTGTTCCACTTCGAAGGCCTCTCTCTTGTCCACCACCAAGCACCCCTGGCTCAATACGACATCCTTCTTTCTTATACAGAAGCGCGACACCTTTTGGACCATATACTTTACTTGCATTTACCGTCATCAGGTGTGCACGAAGTCGCACAACATCAAGGTTGCAATAATTCGCTGCCTGACACGCGTCAATATGAAAATATGGATACTCCTTGTGTGTTCGCCCGTGTGCACTTTTCCATTCATCAAGTAAGCGTCCAATTTCTTTCACCGGTTGAATGGTTCCAATTTCATTGTTCGCATACATCACACTCACAAGAATTGTTTCTTCACGCAGTGCATCGCGCATATCGTTTAGTTTTACAGTACCGTCTTCATACACCGGCAAATACGTCACATGAACCTTCCCTTCTTTTTCTAGTTTACGAATTGGTTCAAGTACGCTTGGATGTTCAATTGCTGTTGTTATGATATGAGGAATTGTGCTAGTCCCTAGTCCCCAGTCCCTAGCCCCTAGTACTGTTCCAAGAATTGCGAGATTACAACTCTCTGTTCCAGAACCAACAAAATATATTTCATACGCATGTGCATTTAAAACACTTGCACACGTTGCGCGCGCCTTATCCAATACACGCGAGGCATCATCTCCCTCGTGATGAATTGCGGAAGGATTACCATACAATAAAAGCGACGAAGTAAGCGCACGAATTGCACTTTCTGAAATAGGTGTCGCACCAGCATGGTCGAGGTACACTCGATTTCCCTTTTTTATACTATCTTTGAAGAAAGAAAACATGAGTAAACTCTAACATGAAAAAAGAAACCTTGGTATAAAAATAGTTAGCCCCCGGGTCCTTGCGGAACCGGGGGCGGTGCTGCGATCTCTTTTGATCACGCCTGAACCTGGCTACTCCCAGGTGAGTGCAGTTAGCGATGCAAGCGCCTTGATTTTTGCGAACCAGCCTTCCTCAGTACCTAAAAGGTTAGAGGGTAGGTTGTTAGTCGTTAGTATCTCACTCCCTTCTCTCTTTGTGACACCATCGTGGCATCACAGTTGTTTGCCCGGGCAGATTGGCCGCCACAAACGCGAGGTCGACACTGAAGTCGGACCTGATCATCACGGGCTCGCCGACATGGTGTAGGCGGGGCCGATCGAACGCGCGCAAGCGGGGGCTCGGGGCGGGCCGGGCGGATTCGAGGCATCGTGCCTCATCTGGTTGGGGTGGGTTCGGGGCTCCATACGCCGACCGTAACGGCGCGGTGGCTCCGAAGGGGGCGGTTGTGGCTCATGGCCGCGTCCTGGGGCTAGCCCTGGGCGCCGGCGCCGGCGGCCGAGTTGGTGTCGAAGTCGAAATGGGTATCGTTGGTCTGGAAGGTGCGATTCACTCGGTGTTTCCTCCTTTGTTGGGGTTTGACACGGGTGACACAAAGACTAGTATAGCACATCTACATTTTTTGTCAATACCCTTTGTTATAAAAATTAACTACCTATATTTGGGTGTATAAACATATGATAAAGAGAAAGCCCCGCTTTGTGGGCGGGACTTCCCGAACAACGTGATGAAGTGTGAAGCTTCTCAAGGAGGTTAGCGTTTCCTGAACGCTAGAGTTTCCCCCCAGAGGGTGTCGCGGCCGGTCAGTGCTTGTTGGAGGCGCCGTCGTGGCGGAGGACCATGTTCTTCGCGTTCGCGTCGTCGGCCAGGCGGCAGGCGGTGGCGGTCGAAGCGATCTTGAGCGAGGTCTTCCCGGCGGCGGTCGGCGGGTGCTGGCGCGGGTGGCGGGTCATCGTCTTCATGGGCTTCCCTCTCGTGAAGTTGATTCGGGTGTGTGCCTTCGGGAGTGTTGCGTGTATGCGATCC
>JAUPVR010000009.1 GCA_030916895.1 Patescibacteria group bacterium | reverse complement strand
AAGCGGAAAAATAAAGGCCGATGAGGCAAATAGAGTAAGCAACCACATTGGAAAAACAGTAAACAAAACCCCCACCCCAATGATTCCAAAAAAAACAGTTGCCTGAATAAGCATTGTTTCAACTGGTTTAAAACCAATCACCCAGATAAAAAAAGTAGCTAACGCAAAAACCACCGTACGCAGTACATGCCACAAAAAAAAGAGTGCGCCAACGACCATGTGTGCATAAGATTTTAGAAACATTAAAATCTATCCTACGTGTAATAAAGAAAAAAGTAAATAAAAAACACAAGCCTTATGACTTGTGTTTTTTACGGTCGATAGATATTACGCGGTTGGCGCATTGCTTTCTTCTCCCGGAGTTCCTGCGTGTGGGAGTGTTGTATCGTCAGATGCAGGGTTAGGGTTAGTAACAATTTCGTCTTCTACCGGAGTTCCTGTTTGAGGAAGTGCTGTATCATCAGTTGTGGGATTAGTAACTGTTGGGTCTACTGTTTGTGGGTCCATATTTTAGTTTAATTATGTACACGTTGTAATCAGTGCACATAGTTTATGGTACCAGTCATATTTTTACTGTGCAAGCGAATATATTTGACTAAAACCATTTTTCTTACTGTGGGTATACAATAAACATTACAACAAATACTTGATATACTGAGGAAATGCTTCCCCCAGAAATACATATACGCAGGTTTACTCTAAAAGATGCTCGCCTTTTTTCTAAATTAAGAATTAACATAGATAATGAATCTGATTTCTTACTCGCAAAGAAAGGAGAAAGGAGAGACACAGGTTTGCATATTATCGTCAAACTCATCATAAGCCAAAGAAGGACGGTCACCTTTTTAGCGTTTGATGGTAAAGAAGCTATTGGGTACGTAAGCCTTGTTTTCCCAAAGTTCTTAAAGTTAAGTGGGAATGCTTATCTCACTATCGCCCTGCGAGAAAAGTATCGCGGGAAAGGTATTGGGAGTATGCTCATGGAAAAAGCGGAAAGTTTTGCTAAAGAAAAAAATATAAGGAGGATTGAACTTGAGGTCTTTGGTAAAAATCAACCCGCAATCGAATTGTATAAAAAAAGAGACTACCAGGTGGAAGGAATAAAGAAGGATGCAATACAGACTCCAGGTGGGTTCGATGATATTATAATCATGACAAAAAGATTGCACTAAGGTAGAGTAAGAACTTATATTTGGAAATGTAGCTGAGTGGGCTAAACATAAACTGCTTTATGTTTAGCGACAAGTAAGAAGTACCCTTCTTGCGAAGTCTGGCAAACACGAAGCCACAGGTCTGAAGGATGACAAATAGGCCGAAACAGAGTGAGGCCTTATATTTGGAAATGTGGCTGAGTGGTTGAAGGCACCTGACTCGAAATCAGGCATGGGGGCAACCTCATCGTGGGTTCAAATCCCACCGTTTCCGCACCCGGTGGGATTTGAACGAGGAAAGGGGTCGGGAAAACGTGTTTAGTTTTCCTGTGGCGGAAGAATCGAGACCGAGGGGTTTCGAAACCGCGCCCATCTCTTAAGATTGCGCGGTTGTTTGATTCCCACCATTTCCGCAAAAACAAGGAGTGAAGCGACTATGTTTTTGCAGGATGCTGATGTACTCATCAGCGCCGCAAAATTACCGAAGACATATTTTGCAGGGCGCAGAATTAAGGAGAGAGACGACTATAATTCTGCGCCACACAAATAATTAAGTACCTGTGTGACCTGAATATATAAAAAGTAAACATTTAAGTTACAATATGGTATATGGAAAAATATAATGAGGAATGGTTTAAAAATAGAGCCTTTAAATCCATACACAAAGTAGCTAATGGTATTTGGGATTATTCTGATTCACTTCTTCTGTACACAAAATCTGGTTCTGAAGTATATGAAAAACTACAAGAGATTAATACTCCCTATTTTAATTTGGTTACAAGACCAGAGCACGAATATTTACAAAAAATTTCTAAAGACATAGCAGACATCTTACCTAATAATTTTGAATATATTGATCTTGGACCTGGGACTGAACACAAAGAACAATTTCTTTTTGATGAACTTGCAAAACAAGGAAAAACTTTTACTTATATTCCTGTAGATATAAATGATTACTTTCTTGATCTTGCAGAGTCACATGCCACTACTCAAGGAATCTCTGTAAAAAGAATAAAGGCTTCTTTTGAAGAGTTACCTCAATTACTGGGTACGTCAATTAAACCACGTTTTGTCTCCCTTGGTCTAACCTTTTCAAATTACGCACCTCAAGAAATATTGAAATTGTTAAAGAGTGTTGCGGGAGAAAATGGGTTTATTTTTATAAATACACAAATAAGAGATCGGGTTGATATGATTGCACTACAAAAAGTATATCAGGATGATGCTGTACATTTGGTTGATGACAAAGTGCGTCTCATTGGACTAGACCCAATTGGTGATATCACCCCAAGACTTGCCGACGATGGCTTTAGGGTATCTTGTTTCATCCTGCAAAATAATAAATCTTTGGAAGAAATCGGTATTCAAAACGGAGACAAATTGGTAGTATTTCAGTCTCTACGATACACAAAAGATTCTCTGACAAATGAATTACAGAATTTTAACCACGAGCTGTTTGATACAGGGAGTTCATTTATTGGTACGATTATCAAAACATAGAACTAGACCCACATACGTCACCACCACAAAAAGAAAACCGATAAGCATCACCGCCCATCGGTCAAAAATTCCACAGGAATTAGATTTCGAAAACTTCTTCGTTCGCAGGACGGATGTCATACACCACCGTCCAGACAAAACAATTAAGGCGCGTGCAAGGGTCAGGAGAAATAAGGACCCAGTCCCCATCGAGAAAATGGAACCGCAACACACGCTCTTCCAGATTCTTTCCGGACAAGACAACACTTGCCCGTTTACACCCATGAAGACCTTTGTCGTCAAGGTCTGAAAGAAAGCCGACCAGTTCATCCCCCTTATTGCTTACAACCTTTACCTTCGTTCCAAGCAAGAGCGCATCAGGATTGTAGCGCATGACAGTACTCCTCTTGTGGTATCTGCATTTGCAGACTCTGTTTGGGATACTACCACAATAAATTACAAATAAAAAAGCTTGTGTTACACTTTTTTAGATGGAACAAAAAATTAAAATTGTGGTAACTGGCCTAGTATTAGTGGTAGCATTTACCGTTGCTCAAAGTGAAAACAATAGATCAAAAAGAGAAGCCTTTGGCATCTCAGAAAAAATGTCATTCTTTATTACAAGCATAAACCCCGGGAATGGTGGAAACTTAGGTGGACTTGAAGGGGCAGATGCTTATTGTAAGCAGTTAGCAGAATCAGTTGGAGTACCCGGTAAAACATGGAGAGCATACTTAAGTACAAAAACAAGTAACGCGAAAGACAGAATTGGTAACGGCCCTTGGTATAACGCAAAAGGTGAACTCATCGCAAAGGACCTTGAGGAATTACACGGAACAAACTTCTTGAACAAGCAAACAGCGCTCAATGAAAAAGGAAAGTCAGTTTCTGGTAGAGGCGACACCCCTAACGAGCACGATATTTTAACTGGTTCAACCTATGAAGGACTTGCCGTTGCTACAAGTACCGACACTACTTGTAGTGACTGGACGTCTGGAACTCAAGGTTCAGCAACTGTTGGGCATCATGACAGAATTGGTATCAATGAATCAGCACCAATGAAATCATGGAACTCATCCCACCTCACTCGTGGCTGTAGTGTTGAAGCGTTCAGGACAACGGGAGGAGCCGGTCTCTACTACTGCTTTGCGAAGTAAATGTATGGGCACACCAAAACACTCTGCATCCAAGCGGGGTATTTTGATATGTGCGGAGAGAGCGAGAGTCTCACAACCTTCGCTACGCTGTCGCTAGGCTAAGGTTTCAAATTGTGACAGGAACACCAAAAACTACTGGAAATAATCCAGATATTTTTTGGTGTTTGCGGAGGCAGAATATAGTCGCTTCACTTCTTATTCTGCACTGCGCAAAATATGTCGTTTTGTAAACAAAACAACTATTTTGCGGAGAGAGCGAGATTCGAACTCGCGGTCCCAATAAAGGAACGACGGTTTAGTAAACCGTTGATTTAAACCACTCATCCATCTCTCCGATTTTTCCACACAGACACCTATTTTGCGGCGCAGAATTATAGTCGCTTTGCTCCTTAATTCTGCATCCTGCAAAAATATATCATTTGTATTCAAATGATTATTTTTGCGGAGACGATGGGATTTGAACCCATGAAGGGCGTAAACCCTTGCCTCGTTAGCAGTGAGGTGCCTTCGACCACTCAGCCACGTCTCCGAATTGACATATTCTAGCATGATATTACTTCATTTTCTATTATTCTCTATATTGCGATTTCGCCCCCATTTGTTACTATGTTCCCTATGCACGGAATCACTATTCAAAACGTTACCAAAACGTATCTCACTAATGGTGAGCATAGTGTTGTTAAAAATCTTACCCTTGAAATACCAATGGGTACCGTCTTTGGATTCTTGGGTCCAAATGGCGCCGGAAAAACATCGACCATCAAAATGCTTGTCGGACTATCAAGACCGACAGAAGGAACGATTTCACTTCTAGGAGGAACACCTGATGATATTTCCGTTCGTGCTCGTATTGGTTTCATGCCAGAATCCCCTGCTTTCTACGGCTACTTAACGGGTAAAGAATTTCTAGAATTTATTGCAAAAATTTTCAAACAAGCACACCCCAACCACCATATTGAAGAAATTTTAAAAAGTGTGGACCTGGGGCACGCTAAAAACAAACAGATTCGCACGTATTCAAAAGGCATGCTTCAGCGATTAGGTCTTGCTCAAGCCCTTATCAACAATCCAGATATTCTTTTTTTGGATGAACCATTAGATGGTCTTGATCCACTTGGTCGCGCAGAAGTGAAAAAAATAATCCTCGCGCTTAAAGAACAAGGAAAGACCATATTTTTTAATTCGCACATCTTGGCCGACGTTGAAGAAATATGTGATGTCGTCGGTATTATTGATAAGGGTGTTTTAGTTGCACATGACACACCACAAAGCTTGTCTATCGGACATAAAGACTTGGAAGATGCTTTTGTGCATATTATTGAACAATCACGTAAACAGTATGCTTAACACCATTTTCACCATTGCACAGAACACTTTTCGCGAAACAATGCGTGATCGCATTTTGCTCGCAGCGCTTGCCGTCGTGCTTATCATCATTGCATTTACCCTCTTCATTGCATCTATCTCAATTGAACAAGATGTACGCATGATTGTTGACTTCGGAACTTCTGCCATCTATATCCTGCAAATATTCGTTGCTATTTTTATAGGATCTATGCTCATGTACAAAGAAGTTGAACAAAAAACGTTTTTCCTCATCCTCCCAAAACCAATCAGACGCTACGAAATCATTTTAGGAAAAGCTCTCGGACTTACAGCAACCACCTTTACGGTTACCCTCCTTTCTACACTCGCCCTCTTTGCTATTCTTCTTACAAAAGGCGCAACATTGTTTGTTGTCCCAATACTTCTCTCTGTTTTCCTAAGCACCCTTGAGGCAATGATTCTCATCCTTATTTCTATCGTCTTCTCTGGGTTTACTTCCCCAATTCTTTCAGCAATTTACACCATTGTTTTTTTCTTGGCAGGACATGCGGGAGAATCACTTCGTCCGCTTATCATGTTTCCACAATCAACAGTAATAGAGGTTGTCGCAAGAGGAATTTACTATCTTTTACCAAATCTTGAAAAATTTAATATCCGAAATGATATTGTCTTTGGTGATATCCCAAACGCAACCAGCATCATCTTCTCACTCCTCTACGCACTTTTCTATGCATCCCTTCTTTTCTTTGTAGCAAGCGTAACCTTTAAGAAAAAGGAATTCTAACGCACACCATGAATTCATTCGTTAAGAACAATTCTCATCTCTTTACGGGTATCATTGTAATCTTGCTCCTTGCTATTATTGTGAGTGCGCAAGTGTTATACGACCACTCAAGTAGCATGTTTGGAAAAGAGTCGTTTCGATTTACGATAAAACACCGTAGCATCATCGACCCAAAAATTGTTAAACACCTAGCGTTTGGATTTGATAATGTACTAGCCGATTATTACTGGATTTCTGCGGTCCAAGATTTCACCGGTTGGGACCATAAAGAAGATTTTTATTTAAATTATTTCAAAAATATTTCTGTACTTGACCCAGAATTTTCTTACCCATACCTTTTCGCCATCCTAACCGCACCAACAGAAAAAGATAAGGCGTCCCTTGATAAGGTTGCAGAAATTGCAGAACTCGGTATGGCAACCCTTCCAAATAATTGGGAGATTCCATTCTACTTAGGAACTATGTACAACATGTTTGCAAAAGACGAAGCCAAAGCACTCCACTATATTGAAATAGCAGCCAAGACCGAGGGTGTCCCGTCCGTTGTTCCTCTCACATACTCATCAATCACCGCAAAGAAGCTTCTTGGCAAAAAAACAGCTCGTGAACTCATGAGCGTCATCCGCGATACAACGAAAAGTGAAACCATTAAAGCTATGGCAGAGGAAGGAATCGTGCTCAGTGACATCACGGTGATGTTAGAAAATGCAATTATTGCTTATAAAGCAAAACATCGCACATATCCAAAAACCATTGAAAATCTTACAGCGGAGCGTTTTGTGGTTATCCCAAAAGAGATTACTTCGCGATTTGATATCATCATTAACCAAAAAAATGGTGAAGTTTCCATCGTAGGAAAATAATCCTAGTGCGCCTGGTATACTTGTGCATAATGAGAAAGAGACTAACGTACTTCATTGTTTTTATCTGGATTGCTCTCATTGCTGTCTTCCTTACTGAGTTATACACCTACGCTTTTACATATGGACTTGGCGTGAAGGATGCCCTCCTTATGTTAAGTGAAGACGCTCAACATGTACTCATGGGATTTGGCTATGCTTCGTTTTTCTTTTTTGTATTACTCTATGCCATTCGCCCTCTTATTTTTTTTCCAGCATCAGTCATGACTGTAACATCGGTTTTTCTTTTCGGAACACTTGGTGGATTTATTGTAAGCTACGTTGGTGAAATGCTCTCGGCTCTCATCGCATTTTTTGCTGGAAAATATTTTGGTCAAGAACTTGGTCTTGATAAAAAAGTTGCTCACTCAAATATTGGTTCACACTTACATGGAAATGCATTTACTTCTGTCCTTATATTACGCTTTATACCGATATTCCCCTTCGATGTTGTAAGTTATGCCTCCGGTATTGCAAAACTTCCGTTTGGAGCATATGCTTCCGGAACACTTCTTGGGGTATTACCTGGACTTTCTGCATACATTTTCTTGGGGTTCTCACTTGTAAACACGGAGTACATTATTGGTGTACTCATGATGTTTGTTGTCCTTGTTGGATTAGGGCACCTTACAAAAAAATATATCAACAGAAAACGCTAAACTTGCTATACTTAAACGATAACCAAATACATATATGAAAGGATTCATTGATTTTATTCGTACACAGGGTGTTGTTGGATTGGCGGTTGGTTTCATTTTAGGTGGTGCGGTTTCTGGTGTTGTGAAGTCAATTGTGGATGATATTGTAAACCCACTCCTTGGGCTTGTTTTAGGGCAAGCAGAAGGCTTAATGGAAGCAACGTTTATGATTGGAGACGCAACTATAAAATATGGAAACCTCATCAATACGCTCATTAACTTCATTGTTATCGCGGGGGTGGTTTACTTTGGAGTAAAATCACTGGGGCTTGATAAGTTAGACAAAAAAGACTAGCAGACAAAAATTAGAAACGGGAGCGCTTGTGCGCTCCCGTTTTCATTTCCGTAGGTTACCTTCGATTTTTGTGCTTCATTGCAAGAGATCGTTTCTCTGTTTTCTTGTCTTTGCCTATTCCCGTTCTTTCACGACGGATTCTTTTCATGCCACGCGATGTAATGATTTCCATCGCGGCAAGCCTCGCAAGTTCCGCAAACGACGGACGGCGAGTTGTGTCCAGAAGTGCTATGTGCCTTGTAACCGCATGCCGATACGGATCAGGCTCTGGCGGATTCCTGGTATCAAGTGCCGCAAAACTTGTTTCCTTGGCAATTGCCTGCATACTGGCGCAAAAAATGCCACCAATGCCTGCCACAATAATGATGATAATCCTTCGCACCATAAATGAGCTCCTCCCAATTGAATTGGTATTCTCTACAAATCTAACACACTTATTGAAAAAAAGAAGTGGTGGCACGGTATAAGAACCAAAACCACCACAAAATTACGAACTTCAACAAACTCATCCTTGGCACTTCTAGTGCTTAAAGTGCTCCTGTTGACCGCTTGCGACCGCGTACAGCTGAATCCCTTTCGCGTAGAGATCAAGTTGCGTCTCCACCCATAAGCGGAAATACCACGGGAGCGACGAATTCTTGAGATTGTCACGAAGACGACGGATCTCTTCGAGCTGGCGCTCCAGTTGCACCTTGTGATACTCGGCGGGAAACTTCATTGATGCGTGAACCATCTGCGTAAGGGTGTTGTTCAATTTCAACTACCTCCTTTCTGTGTATAAGTGTACTCTTTTTTAGAAAAGAAAATAGCCAGCATGTGCTGGCTATTTTCTTTTCTCTGGTATGAGAACGAGGGAGGTATGAGGGTTAATCCATATCAGCCTCGATTTTATTCATAATTGCAATAACTTCGTCTGGGTACGTTGGAACAACGGTTCCATTGTAGTAGTAGAGTTTTTCTTTTGTTGATTTGCCGGCATAGTATTTGGCAGTTGATGCATTTGCACCGCCAATATTCTTACCAACGGCCTCAATTGCTTCTTGGTAGCTGTGGAAATTGTGAAGTTTACACGAACCCCAACCAAAAGCGTTGTATCCACAGGATGCTTTTCCACCAGAAGACTCACGAACACCAATCGCAGGAAGCAATCTCCAGTCAAGACCATACTTTTCCGCCACGAGGACAAATGTCATCCCAGTGCCGTAAAGTGGCATACTGCGTTCCTTGAAATACGTGTCGATGGCTTTTGCCTTTTCTTCACGCATATCTTCTACACTTATTTCTACCTTGGTTACAGGAGAAAGTGAGAGTGAACCGATATTTGAGATTAGTGATGCGCTCGGGATGGCCATAAATGGTACAAACGCGAGCAACTGACTAACCTTATAGATGTATTTTGTCATGATGTTAGAGTTACGCTCTCTAAACGACCCGTGGTCTGGAAAATAGTGAGTGAAAATTAAAAATACCGAGCATTAATCAAGGTATTTACACGTTCACTATTGTCCCCTCATTATAGCACAACAGAAACTTGCTGTCAAGTACTACACCACAAAAAAACCTTATTTGTCAATATTTTTCATAAAAAAACCATATAAAGTAGGGGCTTTTTGTCTGGGACAATTTATACCTTACCCGGTAAGGGTTTTAGAGAACAAAAAAACCTTATAAAATAAGGGTCTGTTGGTAAAAAAGTATCCCCCCAACCGTATTTTTGTTTTCCTGCTTACCCCGCGCAAAAAATGATGCCCGTATGACATACATCGCACACATCTGTATAGAACTTAAAAAACGCTAGATATTTACAAACACACCCTGCAAAAATACCTTACGTTATAACAAATTACCGAATCGCCCCAAGTTCAATAAATACTGATTCGTAGAGTGCAAACACTCGTTTTGCCTCTCGTGCGGTAAGTGTGTAACTTGATCCTTCATGCGCGATTTTGTTCCGCACAAGGTGTGCGTCCCAAGCAAGTTGTACCGTCTTAAACCGTGCACTCATGAGCATTTCTCCAACATCCTCTCCTGTATACCCCTTTTCTGCCAAAACTTCTCGAAGCATATTGTCCGCCTCCATAACACCGATTCTCCAGAGTGCCTCTACGTTTGATGACATATATCCTTCAACAATTGCCCATCGTGGATGATTTTCAAATTCTTCATTTGTTGGTGGGTCGACAAGACCTCCCTGCTTAGTAAGCACCGGCTCCTCAGTTACCGCAAGACCAGGAATGCCGATATGGTCTCCACTGTATTTTGAAAGGTCATCATCTTTCTCTTCTTTATCATTACTTTCAAAGTGACGCTCATAGTTTTTAAGCGACGACCAAAGTTTAATGACAAAAAGCATAACAACAATCACTAAGATACCGATTGTAAATACTGCGAGTATTGAAAGTACATCAGAAACAAAAGAAAGGAATGGGTTGCTAATTGATGTTTGTACATTGTCTATCGCACCACGAAAGTCTGGCAAAATGTATGTTGAATCATTGTTCGGATCAAGTGGATAGGTATCCATGCCATCTGGAATACCATCCCCATCTGAATCTCGATTTTCAATATCTGTCCCTAAAAGTTTTTCAATTGCATCACTTACGCCGTCTCCATCCGAATCAGCGCCATTTGCAGAAACAGTTCCATCAAGTGGTGCCTCGTCGCGACCATCAAGCACAAGATCTCTGTCCGTATCATTATTGAGTGGGTCGGTACCAGCTAAAAGTTCTTGTCCGTCGCTTAGGTTATCTTTATCGGTATCTGGATGTTTAGGGTTCAATCCATGTGCACGTTCATAACTATCGGGAACACCATCCCCGTCAGTATCTTTTGGTGGAAGCCCAAACATATCACGCACCTTGTCAGCAAAACCATAGTCTTGTTCAAAACGCTCTTTCATTTCTGCTGATGTTAGATTATTTGGATCGTTTGGTTTCTTGTCCGCAAGATTAATAATGCCATCACCGTCATTGTCCCCCTTTCCAAGTCCAAGAGAAGAAAGCATCCTCTGCCATAAAGATTCGTTATTTACCACAGGTATAACGGCATCTTTTTGTGCAAAGTAATCGTCAAACCACCCGCGATCACGCAGTCCGTCCCACTCCCTATTTTCATGCCTTGCAAGATAGTCTTCAGGATTTTTTCGTAAGATGACAAAAAACCAAACGTACTTTATCCAAAGCAGTCCGTCGTAGACACGATTAAAGAGGTAATCGATATTGAACGAATACATCCCTTTTAGTATAACCTTTCAAGCGCGCGTCCGTAAGTGAACAGGATTTTCTCCCCATTATGTGGAGCAATGAATTGCATTGAAAAAGGAAGGTTGTTTGAATCCTTGCCTGTGGGAATAGAAATTGCCGGAACACCAACAATGTTTACAGGTACTGTAAAAATATCTGCTAAGTACATTGAAAGTGGGTCGTGTGACTTTTCTCCAACTTTAAATGCGGTGGTTGGTGTGGTCGGTGTTGCAATAACATCAACCTCTTCAAACACACGGTTAAACTCTTTGACAAGCATATCCTTCACGAGGTTTGCTTTGTTGTAGTATGCATCGTAGTAGCCAGACGAAAGTACGTAGGTACCAAGCAAGATTCGTCTACGTACCTCATCACCAAATCCTGCCGTACGAGATTCAAAATATCCTTTGATACTTGTATCCCCTGGAACAGAAAGTCCGTAGCGAATTCCGTCATAACGTGCGAGGTTGCTCGACACTTCCGCTGGCATCAAAATGTAGTACACGGAAAGCGCTTTCTCAATATGATTAACCGAGACGTCTTTAATCGTATATCCTGCTTTTTCTAAATTCTTGAGTGACTCATTAAAATTTGCAAGAACCTCTTTATCAACTCCTTTTTGTTCGACGAAACTTCTCGGTACACCAATTATTTTTTTAAGAGGTTTGTCATAAGTGCGAGCGTTTTCAGGGAGCGATGTGCTATCAAGAGGATCAGAAAAAGAAATAACATCAAACACTGCTTCAACATCATCGACACATGTTCCGAATGGTCCGATCTGGTCAAGAGAACTTCCCATTGCCATGACACCGAAACGCGATACTGCACCATACGTCGTCTTAAGGCCGACAACACCACAAAACGCTGCCGGTTGGCGAATAGACCCCCCTGTATCTGACCCAAGTGACACAGGCACATAGCCCGCAGAAACAGATGCAGCGGAGCCACCTGATGAACCCCCCGCAACACGTGTTGTGTCATGAGGATTTTTAGTTGGACCATACGCTGAATTTTCAGTACTTGAACCCATAGCAAATTCATCCATATTCGCACGACCAAGCAAGATTGCTCCCTGCTCTTTTAACTTCTTTACCACAGTACCGTCGTATACTGCATGATAGTTTTCAAGAATTTTTGAACCTCCTGTTGCAAGCTCGCCTTGTACAAGTAAGTTGTCTTTAAAAATAAATGGAATACCAGTGAGCATCGTCGCTGTTTTATTTGCAAACATTTCTTTTGCTTTTTTTATTTGTGCATCAATGAGGGTATCACTGTAAAGCCCTAGAAGTGCATGAATCTCACTTTCTTTTTCTTTGATTGTTTTCTTCGCACCAAGAACAAGCGCTTCAACGGTGAGTGTTCCTTTCTTTAATTCCTCATGTAATTGTGCGACTGTTTTTTGCATGGTATGTATCCTCTAGTAGTTTGTCTTGTGTCTATTTGAACACTTGATTAACTTTTACATAGTTATCTTCCGTTGCTGGGGCTTCAGCAAGAACGGCTTTTGTATTAGAACCTGTTTCGTGTGTGATGATATCGTCACGAAACACATTACGAAGCTCCGGAATTTCGCGTTCTACGCTTCCAGACACTGCATTGATTTCACTTACATATCCCAAAATAGATTGCATGTCGTGAAGCATTTTTTGCTTTTCTTCAGGTTTAACCGTAATACGTGCAAGTTGACTTAAATTGTCCAAATCTTTTTCAGTAAATGCCATAATGAAAGTATTCTACCATAAAAAATAAGGTAAAACGAAAGGCGTCCGATGATACATGGACGCCTTGGTTCGGGTGGTTTCCTATGCCACCTAAATATTCTACATTTTTGGAAAGTTATTCTTCGCCGTCACTAAGCGAAACAACGGGAGGAAAGGGCTTGTCGCCACTTAAGAGCGTGCCACGGTTCGGGAAATCGGTTTCGTAGTAGCGCTGATTACACGCCTTAGAACACGCGACTCCTTTCCCGCCGCCAATCCAGCCATAAGGCAACTTGCCATCCATGCCCCCCTTGCAAACCCCACACTTCTCCGGCAGGTCAAGCAAGGATCGCATCTTTGTTTCAGGGTCATGTCCACCCTGTCTGCCCTCCGACTGAGAACCACCCTTCCATGACGGTTGCTCGACCGGACGAAGAACCGCTGATTTTCCGTTGCCCATGTTTCCCTTTCTTGTTTAAAAAACTGCTGACCTTATTATCTACCTCTTGACTAATTCTGTCAAACCTTGTTCTGTGATTATCTTCACACCGAGGTTTTGTGCGTTTGTAAGTTTACTTCCTGCTTCTTCCCCTGCAACAAGATAATTTGTTTTTGAAGAGACACTTGATGAAACCTTTCCGCCATTATCTTCTATTATTTTTTTTGCTTCATCGCGTGAAAGGGTTGGAAGTGTTCCTGTGATAACAAAGGTGATCCCAGATAGTGCTCCACCTGTTTTCTTTTTTTCGTCGAGGATATTTATTTCTTTTTGTAAATCAGTAACGATTTTTTGTGAATATGGGTCGTGTAAATATTCATAAAGTGATGCCCCTACTTTTTCACCCACACCACCAACAGCAATTATTTCTTCGAGTGTCGCTTTCTGTAACAATTCAAATGTTCCAAAATGTTTTGCAATATCCTTTGCGGTCTGCTCACCAACATGACGAATACCGAGCGCAAATAAAAACCGAGACAACGGAACCGTACGCGCTTTATTAATAGATGCAATAATATTCTCCGCACTTTTTTCTCCAAATCCATCCAATCCTTCGATGTCTTCTTTTTTAAGTTTAAACATTGATGCTCTATCAGTAATGAGCCCTAAATCATGAAATGTTTCAATTGTCTTATCGCCAAGCTCTTCAATGTACATTCCTTTTTTACTTGCAAAGTGAATGAGATTCTCCAAGTGTTTTGCGGGACAATCTTTATTTTTACAATACCACGCAGAACTTTCTTCTTTACCAACAACCTCTTTAACAAGTGTCGAGTGGCACTCTGGACACAACTTTGGCATAACAAATGCTTTCGCATTTTTTGGACGAAGCGTCAAAACTACATCAAAGATTTCTGGAATAACGTCCCCTGCCTTACGCAAGCTGACCGTATCCCCAATACGCACATCAAGCCGCTTAATTTCATCCATATTGTGAAGTGTCGCCCGCTTCACGTTTGACCCAGCAACAAGTACAGGTTCCAATTCAGCAACCGGTGTCACCGCACCTGTTCGACCAACTTGAAGAGTAATTGCAACAAGTTTTGTGGTCACTTCTTCTGCGGGGAATTTATACGCAATACCAGCTCGAGGTGACTTCGCAGTATGCCCAAGAACATCCCAAAGCTTACGTTCATTTATTTTTATGACAAGACCATCAATACCATAATTCTGATTAAATCGTTTGTTGGTCCAGTGTTCATAAAATGTTTGCACGTCTTTTACGTGCTGACAAAACTTCCTATCTTTATTTACCAAAAAACCTTCTTGCTCAAGAAGCTCAAGTTCGTCTTGTTGTGATGTAAGATTAAGCCCTTCAATGTCGTACGCAAAAATCTGAATATTTCTTTTAGCAACAACCTTTGAATCAAGCTGACGGAGTGTGCCGGCAGTTAGATTGCGTGTGTTTGCGTAAAGAGGCAATTCTTCACGTTTGCGCTCCTTGTTAATTCTCTCTAAATCTTCTTTCTTCATCCATGCTTCACCAATAACCGTCATCGAATATTTTTTAGAAAGAAAAAGCGGGATTGTTTTTACTGTCTTTATGTTTTCAGTAATATCTTCACCAACCTCTCCATTTCCTCGTGTTGCTCCACGAACAAAAATTCCGTCTTTGTATGTAAGTACAACCTTTAATCCATCAATCTTAAGTTCGGCAACATATGTTGGTTTATCGCTAATTTTTTCTTTTGTAAGAAGTGTCACATTTCTCTCCTCCCATGCACAGAGCTCATCATACGAAAAAACATTATCAAAACTCCACTGCTTAATTTCATGAGTAACTTTTTCAAAGTGCGGAAGAGGCTCACCCCCCACACGATGTGTTGGTGATGCCGGACTATCAAGTTCTGGATACTTTTTTTCAAGCGCGTCGAGTTCGCGCATGAGAGAATCGTACACTTCATCGCTTATAACTGGCGCATCAAGTGCGTGGTACAAATGACGATGATGTTCAAGTGTCTGCCTTAAATCTTCAACTCGTTTTTTAGCTTCAACTAGTGTCATATATACCCTACAGTATACCAAAAAATCACCTGTAAATAAACGCTTTTCTTAATCCTGTGTCGTACTTATGATGGCTCGTTCAAGAACGCGCCTGGAACCAAAATTACACGTATTAAAGCCTCGTGCAATGATTTGGCGCCATGAGTTACTCTTTTCGATGGTCACCTTTGCACAAACAGTTTCTCCTTGTCCTGCGTTCATCGGCAATGTAAACGACGTCTTTGTAGAAGAAGCTCCGTACGGGTCAACGAGGGCGTTGCCATACCTATCAGTTGTTGTGGAGGTAATATCTGTCACGCTTCCATCAAACACAGACACAGAAGCACAACGAATATCTAAAAAGGTGATTGTTCCAATTCCTTGTGAATAACGAATTGTGTTCACATAGGCAATAGTGTCAGTTGCAGTATGAAGTGGTGAATCAAAAAGACCATTTCCCTCTGAATCACTGTAGACGGCGTCAAGGGTCTTCGCGCACTCAAGCGCAGTATCTGCAGCGTAGTATGCTGTTGCACTTTCTCTTGTGAGACGTGAAAAGTAAAGTTCCTTGCCAAGAATCATGGTGATACCCCCAGTTACCGTCAAGATAAGTGCTGCAAGAGTAAGAGTAAGAGGCATGATGAACGCCTTTCTATTTTGTTTTTTGTGTAAAAAAGATAGTTTCATAAATTTACATTATGGACGAGCGTGAAGGTAGTCAATAACACGAACCGTTTTGATAACACCAGCATTTTTCCTGTATGTGACAATCGATTCAACACGAATATCATCTTCATACATCTTCTGATAATCATTCCATGAAGGGAGTGTAACCTGTGTCATCTTAATGATACGTTTATAACCAGTGTCAGAATAATTAAGCGGTGTTCCATTATCCTTGCAAACATAAATCCAATCAGTAACATCAACACCTGTACTATTTGAAAAATTTTGTTTATCTTTTCTATCATCGATATAAAGTGATGAGCATTCATCCCCTGATTCGCCTAGGTAACGTTCACCAACATCACCTCCTGTAACCACAGTACCATAGACATCAAACGCACACCCTTCATTCGTACTTTGTCCAACAAAACATGGTGGGAATCCGTTTTCCCAACCTTGACTTCCCATTCGTTCCTTAAAAATCCTCCACGCTCCCTGTTGTACTGTTTCAGGAGGATTAAAAGACAACAGTGTGCACGTTGGGGCGCTGTTTAAACATTCAACAACGATGCTATCCCTTTTAAACCTCACAAGCTCCAATCCTTCATGTGCTAAATAGTTTGCAATAATCGCTCCCTTTGTGTCACGTGCGTATGAAGAAGCAGTAATAGAAACAGTAAGCGGACCAAGAACCACCATGGAGATGATGAAAGTTGCCATGAGTGTCTCAATAAGCGTGAATGCTTTTACTTTCGTATATACCTTAAAGTGAAGTTGTTTCATGGTTAGTTATCAAGTGCGCGAGCGACTGTTGAAAATTGGAGGTGAAAGGGAACTGTTGCAGTACCATCACCTGGCTTTGTACGACCACTTACGAGAATTGTGATAATTGGTTGAATGTCGTCTCCTGTAGGAGCTCCTGCTCCTTGATAGTTTGTCCCGTCCGTTGCCACTGATGAGTTTGCGCCAGTGACAAAAAAAGAGAGGGATTCGATATAGGTATCATCACCAGTGATTTGTTCTGAGCTTTGATTCCAAAGACACTTTGATACATCCCCCGGATCAGTTCCTTCACAGGTTGCCTTCATAATACGAGAATTCCCATTTCTTTCTTCTATGTAGTATGCCACGCGGTCGGTGTCATTAACCATATTTACCGGATGAAAAATAAGAGCCTTACCAACGAAAGAATTTACATTAAGCATAGTAAGATCAAGTGGACAACTTCTACGACGATGAAATTCTTGAGCTTGTATTGTTGTCGTAGAAAACCCATCTGCACAATGGTAGTAATACCCGTAACGTATGTCACGGACGATGGTTTCCATACTCAAGTTTGCGCCGTCTAAAATGATTTGTGTTTGCTGAACTCGTGTGTTTAATCGTTGCGCTTGAAAGAGTGCGCCGATTGCCATAACAACAATACCAGCAAAAATGCCGGAAGCAACAAGCATCTCAACGAGAGTAAAACCTTTCGTACTTGTTTTTATTGAGAATTTTTTAATGGTGAAATTCATAGCGTCCTTCTATTGGCACCCTTGCTTAGAGGCCATAATTCGACCAGTTGTGTAGACTTGTGCTGACCTTGTATACGGCGCTCGGTTTGGAGCCTCTGAACTTACCTCAATACAAACCCCAGCAATGGTTGCGGGTGTAGAAGTGCTACTCCTCTCATCGGTTGGATGGTTTTGGTTGATAATAAGTATCGGCTGAGGGTTTGGTCGGACAAAACCAATCGTAATTGTGTTAATGTTTGGCAAACTTGGATCACCATCAGTATTACACTTACCGCTATTTGTTGCGTTAAATGGAAACCCGGTACCAACACACAACTTACTCATCTTAAACTTGTACGGAAACAGTGTTATTAAATCTGTTTCATCAAGTCCCGGAGTTGAAGATGTTGCATATCTACCGTCGCCAATATCAATGTTATTTGGACCAGCTTCTGTAGCAAAATCTTTAAAGGTAACGATTGATGTTGACGCTCTATCAAAGAAGACACCATACCCTCCAACAGACAAATCCTGAGATTCAATTGCTGTTCCTCGCAATTGTGCTTCACGCACAGAAAGCGTGATGGTGTGCGCAAGAAGTGCCAAATTGACACGAATATTTGATTCTGGATAGTTCGCAAATACCGCAGTCATGATGGTAACCATAATACCCAAACTCACAACAAGTTCAATCACAGTAAACCCCGGCTTTGACGGAAAGGAAAAACGCCTTTTATTCATTACCTTAATAATACCACCCTGTGAGCGCTTGACCGATAGAGATGACATCGATGTCTGTGAATAGAACAATGAGGAATGCTACCGTGATGAAAGGAACGAATGGAAGAGCATACTTCATTCCATACTTGGTATTGTTTTTTATATGAAGAATAAGGGCAACCATTCCACCAATCCATACCGAAAGAAACAACACTGCAAGCCCTTGTTCAAGCCCAAAGAAGGCACCAACAGCCAAATACATGAGAATATCACCAAATCCAAGTGCGCGTCCCTTGGTGACAAGAAAAGCAACAATGAAGGGCGATGCGACAAGGACTGGCGCGAGGAATGTATACGGGTCATTTTCAGTTGCATACCGTAAAACCATTGCAATAAGTGAAAGTAAGAGGAACACAACAAAGAAAAACCCGGGAACAAGTCTGTGGCGTAAATCGTAAAGCGTAATTGCGCCTAAAGATATGGAGAGTGCGCTGTAGTAGATAAGCCATAAGAGTGAAGATACATTCACCCCTCTTCCAGCAAGAACCAAGTAGTACACCAAGACAAAAACAGCCCCGAAAAGTATCTCAACAAAGAGATGCTCTTTTCCAAAGCTGTTTTTGCATGTGCGACACTTTCCGCGTAGAACAAGATAGGAAAGCACGGGGATTAAATCAAACCATCGTAATTTCTCCCCACATGATAGACACTTACTCCTGCCGTTTAAGATGGAAGCAACGTGGAGACGAGTTACCAGAACCTGGGTAAAACTTCCAAGCGACGCCCCATAGAAAAACGAGAGAATTGCAAACACGAAGTAGAAACAGTAACTATTGTTGCTGTGTTACATCAAACACACAGTCCGTAAGTGCATCACATGCAGTAGTGTTGTTATCACTACCGTCAAAATCACTAACACTTCCAGCAGCACCGATTGTTGATGGGGTTATTCCTGGATCAAAATCATACCGTGTGATCATACCACCTGTCCAATTTGCACGTAATGGTGTACCTGTTCCGTTTAAGGCATCGTTATAATAACCATTAATATCAGCACTACCATACGGGTAGAAAGCACATGTACTAGTTCCAGCGTATGAATTATATCCGGCTGTATTTTCAGCACCAACACAGTCACGATCATTATCAAGGCCTTGTGAGAAATTCTCCAAGTGGGCACCTAAGTGATAAGCGAAGAGTGTTGCAATGAGTTCCGTATGATATACCTCATAAGGCGTATATGCGAATCGATCACGAGGAGAAACTGTCGGGATTGTTGTCGAACCAAACGATGGAAGTTGAGGCATGTATGTCGGCTCAAGTGACCATAGGTCAGGAGGATAGTTACCCGCGTTTGCTTCAGCATACTGGTCAAGCGCGAGCTGAACAGCCTTCACTTCAGCAATCTTCTTAGAGTCACGAGCTTTCTTGCGGGCGTTTTGAATAGGTGCCGCAATAATTGTTGAAAGCAAACCGATAATTGCAATAACCACGAGAAGTTCAATGAGGGTAAAACCCTTAAATCCTCGTTTTGTAAGTGTGTGTATCATAATATTTTATTCTATCTTGTAAATAGATACTTATAAGTATACCCCCCGGGAATACAGGTCGCAATAAAAAACAAGGGAATATGTGGATATCTCAAAATACCAAGGTCTCCACCTTTAGGTAAAAAGTGGAAGAATTATGTCGAGATACGCAATAGAATCTGAGAGACTGTACATCGGGAGAAGTACCGCCGCAACAAGTATGGCAACCGCAGCACCTAACCCCACAATCATGGCAGGCTCAATAAGACCAATGATACTATCGATTGCATTTTCTACTTCACGCTTATAAAACACTGCCAAATTTTTCAAAATATACCCAAGTTCACCAGTCTCTTCACCAATGCGCACCATCTGAATAAGAATATTAGGTAAGTTTTCTTCCTCGGAAAGAGCTTTCGAAAAGGCGGTACCGGTTTGTACTTTACCGGCCACCCTAAGCATCATCCGCCTATAGTATTCACTTTCTACGACGTCAGCTGTAATTTCAATTGCGCGTACAATTGGAATTCCACTTGTAAGCATCGTGTTCATATTGTCCGCAAATCGCGCTAAAAATGTCTTTTGAAAGAGATTCTTAATAACTGGTGCCTCTACTTTAAATTTATCAACATTGTACGAACCCTCTTCTGTTTTTGAATAACGATTAAACGCAATTAAACCAATAATAATTGCTGGAAAGATTATCCCTGCATAACCAACAAAAAAGTCAGAAATTCCAATAACAATTTTTGTAACCATAGGAAGCTCT
Source organism: Patescibacteria group bacterium (assembly GCA_030916895.1). Taxonomy (GTDB): domain Bacteria; phylum Patescibacteriota; class Minisyncoccia; order Phycocordibacterales; family UBA5272; genus UBA11704. The sequence continues at coordinate 5,124 of JAUPVR010000009.1, read as the reverse complement.
GCGCCATTTTCCAAAAAAAGTGCTGTCATTTTTGGAATAACGAAAATGAACATAACACTCATAATGAGAAAGAATGTACTGACAACAAACGCTGGGTACGTGAGCGCCTTCTTGGTTTTTTGCTTAAGTTCGTACTCACGGTCCATGTAGTCAGCCAAGAAAAGGAAAACGTCGTTTAGTTTTCCGCTTTCCTCACCTGATTTGACCATGTTTACGAAAAACGGAGAAAATACATCTGGTCTTTTATGGAGAGATTGGGAAAGCGATGTACCCATCTCAATATCATCAGACACGCCAGTTAATTCTGCTTTAAACGTTGGATTCTCATGTTCAGACGCAAGAAGACGAAACCCTTTTAGCGCAGAAACACCGGCCTCAAAGAGCGTTGCCACCTGTCGAGAAAAAATAACCATCTCTTTTTGTTTAATTTTCGGCTTAAAGAGTTTGTTGATGGACTCCATGCTGAATCCTTCTTCTTTTTTCTGTTCAATGGCAATAACCGATAGCCCCCTACTTTGGAGTTCAGAAACTGCTGCGTCTTGAGAAAGGGCTTCCAAATCACCTTCCTGTTTAATATTGTCCTTTGAAACTGCAGTGTAGTAAAAAATCATATCTCTTATACAAGCCTGTCAAATAGATTGAGTCTGCGCGCATGTGCGCGTGCCGTATCACGTAATATGTCACCGCGACGAACGAGTTCTGCCAGATGTCTATCAAAATCAATCATTCCCTGGTCACTCCCAGTTTCGATAACGACATCAATCTCATTAGTTCTTCCTTCACGAATGAGATTTGCAACCGCTGAATTGTTGAGAAGCAACTCATATGCTGGAATCATACCCCCAGAGATACGAGGAAGGAGGCGCTGTGAAAAAATTCCAATAAGCGACGCTGAAAGCTGAGTTCTAATTTGTCCCTGCTGTTCTGCCGGGAAAGAGTCAATGATGCGGTCAATGGTCTGCGCGGCGGAGTTCGTGTGAAGCGTGGAAAGAACAAGGTGCCCAGTTTCTGCCGCGGTCACTGCGGTACCAATAGTTTCCTTGTCACGCATTTCACCAACCATGATAACATCCATGTCCTGACGAAAAATTTGCCGAAGCGCAACACTGAAACTTTCCGTATCAATACCAACTTCTCGCTGTTCAATAAGTGACTTATCCTGGTCGAAACGGTACTCAATCGGATCTTCAATGGTTACAATGTGACGCCTCGATTCTTGATTGATCATAGAAATCATCGCAGCGAGTGTTGTCGACTTACCTTGGCCAACTGGACCAACCACGAGAAAGAACCCTTGTTTCTTACGAGCAATTTCTGCGATTTGCGAAGGTAAATTAAGTTCCTGAAAATTCTTTACCTTTGTAACATAACGAAGGGCAATTGAAATAAATCCCTTCTGAAATGAGGCATTCCCGCGCAAACGGTATTCCCCTGCATGTTCGTACGAAAAATCAAGCTCTTGTTTAACGACAAAATCAGTAAACTTCTTTTCACTCACCATGGCGCGCAAAAATCCAACAGTATCTTCTGGAGCAAGTTCTGTTTTCCTTGTAAGTGGAACAAGTTCGCCGTTTATACGAAGCGTTGGGAATACACCGACCGTAAAGTGAATGTCAGAACCATTTTCTTTAACGAGCGTCATCACGATATCATTTAATTCTACATCGTAGTTCATAGTACAAAGTATACCAGCGTATTACACAACAGCAATGGAATAACTTGTCGAAACAAAACTAAAGCCCGGCAAGCTCAATAAATGGCACCTTGCCCTCAATACACTTAATCATTGCATCTTCTTTAAGTGTTAGGTACCCCTGTGAACGAGCAAGTTTCCATATATCGTCTTCACTCTTCCTTAATGTTACCGCCTCTTGAATCTCTTCGGTAAAGGTAAGCACTTCAAACACTGGCATACGGCCTTTAATACCAGTTGGGCTCTTCTCAGAAGCGACTGCTTCATGGAACGGCTTATCAAGCGGTAGCTTTGCCTTATACTCTGCTGGCAAATCCTTAAACTGATTTTGAATCATCTGTTTTAAACCAGTCGTCATTTCCATTGGTTTTGCAGACCCCTCAACAATTGTTCTAGCAAGACGCTGTCCCATTGCAAGCTTAATCGTTGGCGCAATAAGATATGGTTCAATACCCATGTCGAGCAAACGCGTAATAACACCGATTGCGGTGTTGGTGTGAATGGTAGAAAATACCAAGTGACCAGTTAGCGCCGCCTGAATGGCAAGTTGAGCAGTTTCAACGTCACGAATTTCTCCCACCATGATTACGTCCGGGTCTTGACGGAGAATTGAACGAAGGCCAGAAGCAAATGTGTAACCAATTTCCGGAAACACCTGAGATTGGTTCATAGAAGGCATGTTGTATTCGATAGGATCTTCAAGGGAAACCACGTTCTGATGATCACGGTCAACTTCGTTTAGCATCGAGTAAAGTGTTGTTGTTTTACCAGAACCAGTAGGACCAGAAATGAGAATAATACCGTACGAAACACCGAGTGCTTCTTTAATTGCATTAAGATTTGGCTCCGTAAGCCCGATAGTCTTAATGTCACGCACACCTCTGTAGCTATCCAAAATACGAATCACCACCTTCTCTCCATAGTATCCAGGGAATGTTGACACACGGTAGTCAATTGCTCGTTCACCAATTTTTGTACTAAAGCGTCCGTCTTGCGGTTTGCGTTTCTCATCAAGCTTCATGCTCGAGAGAATTTTGATACGCGCAAGTAACGAGGAGTGGTGTTTTGCAGGAAGCGTTGTTGCAGTATCGAGCACACCGTCAATACGAATACGTGCACGCACCGCCGTTCCGACGTGTTCAATGTGGATGTCGCTGGCACCATTATCAATTGCATAGCGAAGCATGGTACTAAAAATCTCAGGCGCCTGCATCTTATTGAGCTCCTGGTCAAGGTCGGGGTTAACCGACGAAAGATCCATGTCCTCATCTTCCTCACCTTTCTTCTTAATATCCCCCTCTTTTGAAACATAATTTAACTGTTCCCCTTCTTCGTCAACCTGTTGCGCTAAACTCTCCTGCTTTCCTTTTATGCCAAGTACTTCTTTATAGGCATCGTAGCTAATGAGGTAAATCTTGTACGCTTGGTGTGATGGTCCAAACAAAAACTGAAGACTGTCAAGTACGTGTGCATATTCAGGGTCAACAATACCAACTGAGAGCATTTTTTCTTCAACGGAAAGAGGGAGCGCGAGCAATTGACGTGATTGCTGTTTATTTAAAAATTTTGTAAGAGATACGTCCTGAGTAATTTTACCAGTGTAAATAGGAAGACCGTAGAGAACAGAACGTACCTGAAGAATTTCATCGTCTGTAATATTTTTTGCCTTGAGCAAATCATCAACAACCGTCCCTTCATGGTCGTGAAGGTCGGCCTCTATTTCCTTGGCCTCAAGGTCAGTTAACTTATTCTGACTGACGAATAGATCCAGTAGAATCATAGCGGATAGGTTGTGTTGCCTCGATTGGAAGGAATGGATCGAGTCGACCACGACGAGCTGAGTAGCTAAATGTTTGAGAGTAGTCTACAAGTGACTTAACAAATTCTGATTGAAGAAAAGCGACATCAAAATTTAATTTGCTACTATTTTTCCCTTTTTCAAAACTTGCCATATTTTTACCCATTTGGATATTTGCAACACTGGTTGTTGTTGCAGACTGATCTGCAAAAAACATTGTGTACCCGAAATACCCGCCGACAATTACGACAATTCCGATGACAATTTCAATGATGAGCGCATTATTCTTTTTTGGTGCTTCTGTTGGTGGCATGGTTTTATTATTCTACTACTTTGGTATGTAGTACGTTTCTGCGCCAATATCAAATTTATAACTTCCTCCAACTTCTCCTGCTGGAGTTACATCTATAGATTTAATTGCAACGATTCTCCTACTTCTTTCTATAACATTAAGAAATGCTTTCAAACGTTCATATGAAGTATCTTCTAGAGGAAAACTTACTAAATATGCTTGGACACCAGGAACTGAACTTGCGCTTGTTTTTTTAGACACACCAAGTTTCTCAGAAGAAAATCCGTTTTGTCTTAAAATTGAGGCCATCTCACTGTGAAGTTTTACTTCGTTTATATCTTCAGGAACCATGGCTTTCATAAGCTCAATGTCTTCTTGTGTGACTGCTTGATACTTTTGTTTTAACTTCCCTGCCTCAGAAATTATTTCATCGGCTTTAGAAATTGAAGCTTCATAACTCTTAATATCTTCCTTTAACTGCGCAACACCTTTTCCAGGAGAGGAATAGATGGCTGAACCAACACCTGAGTAGATAGGTAAAAGTACTTGGTGTACAAGCACACCGTTTGCAAGAAGAAGAAAAATGATAAAGTACTTAGTTTGCATAGTTATGGTGTTGGTTGATTATCTGTTTGTGGTGAAGAAAGTGAATTAAGTGCTTCTTGAGAAGGCATTTCTTTAGGAGAAAGAACCTTAAGTAACTCTTTCTCAACTTCTTGTGGCGTTAAATTTGTTCCTTGAATTGATGCTTTACCAGAAATCTCAAATGTTATTTCACCAGTTTTTCCAACACTAAAATTATTCATCTCAATACCTGAAAAGAACTTGTTATACGGCGCTGTATCCCGGAATGTTTGGATTTGATTAAGAACAGCTGAATAACTTTTCGCCTCAGCGTCAATTGAAAGAGAATATGCATCTTTTCCTTGTGTGCGAGCACCAGAAAGAGTTGTTTTATTAAAAATAATATCATCTTCAACGCTGTACTCCAAAAGCTTAAGGAATGTTGTCATGAACGGCTGGCTATTAACAACAGTAGAAACTGTTTTAATCCTATTTGAAAGTTTAACCATCTCTGCCATCTCTCCTGGTTTAACAGGCATTTGGCCATCTTTTTGTTGAAGCTCCACCTCTTTTTGTTGAGCACTACTTTCAAGTGATGATTTCATAGTTGAAACACCACCAATTGCAAGGAGAATAACAGGAATAATAGCGGTAAGGATAATAACCAAAACGCTCTTTCTTTCTCCTTTGTACATGGCGACAAAGTCAGCCATGGTGGGCCCCTTTCTAACGTCTTCTGGTTGTGTTGATTTTGGCTGAAATGATACGTCCATGGGT
>JAUPVR010000023.1 GCA_030916895.1 Patescibacteria group bacterium | reverse complement strand
GTAGGAGATTTTATATCAAGCGCATGCATAACCTCAATAGCAAGTGCTTTAAGTGTTGCTTTCTCCTCAATATCCCCCTTTGTATAATGATATATAGAAATAGTTGAGGTAGGGATTTCACCTTTTTCTGGAAACACCTTCACCGGAAGTGGCACATACCAATTCTCTCCTCTGTATTGTGGAAGAACAGCAACAGAAACAACAGGAGTATGTATGTAAGTAAGGAGATGAATATCGACACCTTTTTCATGGTGTGCATTTACTGTTTCAAGTAGCTGAGGAAATGAGCGAACAAGGTTCGCAGGTGTGTCGTGGCTTTTTCTAATGGAACGCACAAGGAGCGGTGTATGAAACTTTCCCCAAACACCTCGAAGCGCCTCGACATCTACTGGGGCCGTATGTCGTACCGTGAATGTATCTGGTACTTCAATTCCACGCTGTCGCAAAATTCTATACACAGATTCCCTATCACCTTCCCCAAGAACACCTTCGTGTGGAAAGAGATTTGCGATACCCATTCTTTCAGCGAGTTTATGATGTGAAGAATCATACATGCGCGTTGTATCAACATAGCCATCGGCTCTCGTAAAAATAGTATGTGCATCTGTTGGCACCCCTTTATGATTCCAATTCCCTTCTTTATCAATAACAACATCGATTGGTTCATAGCCAAGTTTTGAAAGAGAACTAAGGAGCATTACACCCTCATCCAAAGAATCTCCGTGACGAACTGTGCCACCACGAATGATAGCAATGTAAGGTAATCTATTCCTTCCGGAAGTCATATGCACAGTATAGCAAGAAGCTATTAATTTTAGATACACACAAATCAAAACTGACCGCCTAGGCGGTCAGGGTTGATAGCAGGAAGAGCACCACTCACCAGCTTCGAAATACATGGTGGTGTCGTCAGTAAGGACACGCGCCTCGAGCGTGCCATCATCTGAAACATTAATTTCGATGTCTTCTGGCTTGCAAGTCACTTCTGGCATACCAAGGAGCGGAAGCCATTCCTTTCCAGCAAGTACATCAATTTCAGTAACGCGTAACTTCCCATTCTTTGTTATCGTCATGTCGCTTTCCCCAAAGAATAAAATGAGCACTCAAGTTTATTTTATAGATTCTCTAGAAAATGGCAACCTCTTATTTTTTTATATTATTTCGTAGGATTTTATGATACCCGATCGCAAATCGGTGGGCTTCAGAGTTCGCAAGCAAAATCTCCTTCCTATGTACCTCAATATGAACCTTATCCCCCAAAACATCCTTTGGCTTATGGCGTTCGTCTTTCACTACCGACACACACGGAATATGGAGCCCCAAAGACGCCAAAGTACGCTCTGCGGTCTGTTTGTGCGCCACGCCCCCGTCTATCACCACAAGGTCGGGATAACGCCATTCCTTGTGCCCAAACCTGCGAGTTAATACCTCACGCAATCCTTCGTAGTCGTCGTTTGTTTTTTCTGGTAACTTAAATTTACGGTATTCTGCTTTATTTTTTTCTTTTCCTTCAATCACACACATGACCCCAACCCTACTTGTTCCCGAAATATGTGCCACATCGTAGCTTTCGATGCGAAAATCTTTTTTCTTAAATGACACAATGTCGTCTTCTTGAATAAGCATGACATCTTTGATGTGGTCAAGGGCAAACAAAACATTTCGCGCGGTTCCAGCTTTTTCAAATTGTTCCTTCTTTGCATACACCTCCATATCTTTCTTAAGACTCTTTTTTATTTCCGCCTTTTTTCCTTCCATGAGTTTACGGATATTGTCGATATGCTTTTTATACTCACTTTCAGAAATTGCGCCAACGCACACACCAGGACAAAGTTTAATCTGTGCATTAAAACAAAGCTTACTTTGATTGATGTCACATAAGTCACGATATGGAAACATTTTGCGAATGATTTTCATTGCAAGACGAAGTTGTGTTAGTGACGTAAACGGCCCATACACTGCAAGTGCTTCTTTTTTGGTAAATCTTTTTTCAAAATCACGAATACGCATGGTAAGAACTCGTGGAAACTTTTCTTTAGTAATCACGACACAGGTGAAACTCTTATTGTCTTTTTCTTTTGCATTATACGGCGGATTGTTTTCTTTGATGAGTTTACTTTCAAGTAAAAGGGCTTCAAGTACACTATCTGTTATCTTGGTGGTCACTGTGTAGGCAATAGTGACCATGGTCTTGATGCGAAGACCTCGTTTCTCCACAACATCCTGTGAAAAATAACTAGCAACGCGACTTTTAAGTGATGTTGCTTTTCCAATATATAAAATCTCTCCCTTCATTCCTTTAAAGAAGTAAATACCGGGGGAATCCGGCAATTTTAATTTTGCTAAATCTTGCTTTTTCATGAAATGTATTGTATTATTCTACAGTAATTATTTGCTTTAGCAAACGCCTGAAAATGGCTTTGGAACGGCAGAGGTTACACAAGAACGGAAGTCCTTTTGAACTTGCAACGCTGGGAGAATAAGCCTTGAAAGGCATACTCACATGGTTCCGCCGAAAAGAAGTTGGCGGTAAAGTACCTGTCACGAAACCGGGATATCCATTGGAAAATCTCGGCCGCGAAACTGACTTGCCAGAGGGATTCATTCCCCCGCCGGAAAGAAATAAGGAGGAAAGCAAGCATGTCGTGCAAGCACAACAACTGCTGTAAGCAATCGGAATGCAAGCTGGCTGAACCGGAAAAGCACATCGCGACACCGGTTGACGGTGGGACGCTCCACGTGGACACCTACCCCGCCTGCCACACGCGAAGTGGCCTGCATGGGAACCTTCACGAGACCCTCCCCGAACATGCCATGCTCGTCATTTCCAAGAAGAAATCGCAAGCTGCATGAAGAAGAGCAGTACCTTCCCCGAAGAGCGGACGCCACAAGCGGCCGCTTTTTTACTTATTATTTTTCTCAAACTCTTTTGCTTGCTTAAGTGTCTTTTTTAAATATTGTCCCGTATATGATTGTGGGTTACTTGCTACTTGTTCTGGTGTTCCAGTTGCAATAAGTTTTCCTCCGTACGCACCTCCTTCTGGACCAATATCAATAATATGATCCGCAGATTTTACAATATCTAGATTATGCTCAATAAGCACAACCGTATTACCCTTATCAACGAGTTTGTTTAAAATGTCTATCAAACGCGCAATGTCTTCATAATGAAGTCCAATTGATGGTTCATCGAGAAGATAAATTGTTTTTTCAACGTGTGGACGATAGAGTTCTGAAGAAATTTTCACACGCTGTGCCTCACCGCCAGAAAGTGTCGTCGCTGATTGCCCAAGCTCAAGGTAATCCAAGCCCACATCGTGAAGCGATTTAATACGATCATACACCTGTGGAATATCCTGAAAGAAAGTCAGTGCCTCTTCAACGGTCATCTTCAAAATATCGTAAATACTTTTTCCCTTATATTTCACCTCAAGCGTTTCCTTGGTAAATCGTTTGCCCATACACACATCACATTGCACATAGACCGTTGGCAAAAAGTGCATCTCAACGGCAATTTCACCATTTCCTTGGCACGCCTCACACCTGCCCCCCTTTACGTTAAAAGAAAAACGAGAAGGTTTCCAACCACGAATACGCGCCTCTTCAGATGTTGAAAATAGGTCACGTATATATGTCCATGCGCCGGTATAGGTCGCGGGGTTAGAACGCGGTGTACGACCAATAGGAGACTGGTCAATCATCACCACACGCGAAACATATTCCGTTCCTGTAAATGTTTCGCAATTATAGACTTGTGCTGTACGGTGTCTACGCTCAAGCCGTCCAAGTAAATTCTTATAAAGAATCTCATACATCAAAGAACTCTTACCAGAACCAGAGACTCCGGTAATCACATTGAAACGACCGAGTGGCACACTCACATTCATGTCTTTGATATTGAAAATATTTCCCTTCGTGACACGAAGAGATCCCTTATCAATCTGGCGACGATCTGGAACAGGAATCATTTTTTCTCCACGCAAATAAGAAAGTGTGAGGCTTCCCGATTTATTTCTTGGTGCGGTAAGCAATTCGTCCAAGTATCCAGAAACAACCACCTCACCACCATGTACCCCTGCGCGCGGACCGATGTCGATGATGTAATCAGATGCAAAAATAGTATCTTCGTCGTGTTCAACGATGATGATAGTGTTCCCGATGTCGCGCAAGTGAGTGAGTGTTGCAATCAATCGCTCATTATCACGCTGGTGGAGACCAATGGTTGGTTCATCAAGTACATAAAGGGCCCCCACAAGCTGACTTCCAAGCTGGCTCGCAAGACGAATACGCTGTGCTTCACCCCCTGAAAGGGTGTCCGCTTTTCGATTAAGTGACAAATAGTCCAAACCAACATTCATCATGAATGTGAGGCGTGATTCAATTTCTTTGATAACAACCGATGCAATTTCTTGCTCTTTTTTTGTAAGCGGAAGTTTTTCAAAATATTCCTCAGCGTCTTTAATTGAAAGCGCCGTAATATCAACGATGTTTAATTTCTCTGTATCGTCTAAATATACGGAAAGAGCCTCGGGGCGAAGACGCTTGCCGTGACATGTATCACACTCATCTAACCCACCAAAGTACTTCGTACCTAGACCATTACAAGCAGGACACGCACCGTACGGGGAGTTAAATGAAAAGAGTCTCGGTTCAATTTCTGGAAACGAAAACCCGCATGATGCACATGAAAATTTGTTGCTCATGATATTCCTCTCTCCTAAAAGCTCAATCTCAACCAACCCTTCTGATTCGTGTACCGCACGCTCAATTGATTCTGAGAGACGAACAAGTGCATCCTTTTCTGTTGCCTTATTTCGAAAATCATCAATTGCGATTGAATCAACAATAATAGAGATATTATGTTTCTTATTCTTTGAAAGCACAATCTGCTGGCGCAAACTTTTTCGCTCACCATCAACGAGGGCTTCCGTGTACCCCTTGCCGAGCATGTCATAGAGCATTTGGTAGTATTCACCCTTGCGACCACGAATGAGTGGTGAGAGGATGTGAATTTCTGCATTTGAGAACGGCACCCCCATCACTTCTTTTTTTACTTTCTTGTAGTCAACAGATTTAATGCGATCCAAAATGAAATGCATAATTTCTTCGTTGGAAAGCTTTTTAATTTTTGCACCACATTCCACACAGTATGGTTTTCCAACACGCGCATACAAAACGCGAAGGTAGTCATAAATTTCCGTAATGGTTGCTACCGTTGAACGAGGGTTGCGCCCAGCTGATTTCTGATCAATGGAAATTGCGGGTGAAAGACCAATAATTTCATCCACATCGGGCTTCTGCATTTGATTTAAAAATTGACGAGCGTACGCCGAAAGCGACTCAACATACCTGCGCTGTCCTTCAGCAAAAATAGTATCAAACGCAAGCGAAGACTTCCCAGAACCAGAAAGCCCTGTAAAAGCAATCATCTTGTGACGAGGCATCTCAACCGTAATATTCTTCAAATTATGGGTTCTTGCGCCACGAACAATGATTTTTTCAACAGACCTATCGTTTTTAATACCCCCGGTTTTCTTAGGTGACATAGTTTTTCGGATTATACTACAAAATCATATTTTTGTCCTCCTATAAGACAATGTAAAAAGAGTATGCGAACGCATACTCTTTTTACTTCTTCGTTAAGCCACAAAGAGGAACTTACTCTGCAGACATGCTCGAAACAAGAGCAACAGCAACATCGTGTGAAGTTTTCTTTGCTTCTACAACAATAAGCCACTGCTTGTCAGCGGTTTCTGCTAGGTACCATTCGGAACCTGCTGTTTCTGCTGTTGTCCACTCATAACCACCAAGTGTTGTTGTTCCTGTCACATCAATGACTGGAACCTGAACTGCTACAACATCTGAAATATAATCAACTGGTGAGTACCCACGAGCACCCTCATAACTGAAGTAAACGCTTACCTCTCGGCCGTTTGCTCCAATAACATGAACAAGCCCACCATCCATATCAACAGTCGACGATGACACTTCTGGAATACCAAACGAATACGCGAGAGTGTGATCACCCTCAAACGCACGCGTCACTGAACCTGAGACGTTTGCGGTACGAATCTGCATTTCTTGATTTGATTCGATATTATTTTCGTCTCCGCTTGTAAACTTATAACCAATAAACACTACTGCAAAAAGAACAACGATTCCTATCAATATGGCTACATATGTTTTCATACCCTTTCAGTATACGCTTTTCTAAAAAAGTGTGCAAAGTCAAAAAACCTTTATTTATCAACGTTTTTCACCCTTCGCTCCTTCAAAACCTTTATTTCATCGCGTAAAATAGCTGCTGTTTCAAAGTCTAAAATCTTTACCGCCTCTTTCATTTGCTTCTCTTTGAGCTTGATTAATTTATCCGGATTCTTCGCAAATACTTTTGCGTCTACTTTCAATTCTTCCGATACGGCCTTATCGTGATCAGAAAGCATACTCTCCGTAATGTCTTTAATATTTTTAATAATCGTTGTTGGTGTAATGTTATGTTTTGTGTTGTACGCAATCTGAAGTGTGCGGCGGCGATTTGTTTCACCTATTGCTCGTAGAAGTGAGCCTGTCATAACATCAGCGTACAAAATAACACGCCCGTCCGAGTTTCGTGCTGCACGTCCAATTGTTTGAATAAGTGATGTTTCACTTCGAAGGAATCCTTCCTTATCCGCGTCCAAAATACCGATGAGAGTAACCTCAGGCAAGTCCAATCCCTCACGAAGAAGGTTTACACCAACCAAACAATCAAAATCCCCTTTTCTAAAACGAGTTAGAATTTGGATGCGTTCGATTGTTTTAATATCACTATGCAAATATTCTGCTTTTACCCCTTGCTCTTTCAAATATTCAGAAAGACTTTCCGCCATTTTCTTGGTAAGTGTTGTTGCAAGAACACGCCCACCTTTTTTAATATCAGCCACCGCCTCCTTAATGAAGTTATGTACCTGCCCCTCATAGGTGCCAATACTTTCAATTTTTCTAACCTCAAGGACTGGGTCAAGGAGTCCAGTTGGACGAATAATTTGCTCCACCACCTGATTGGATTCTTTTTTCTCGTACTCGCTTGGTGTTGCAGATACATAAACCACCTGACCAATACGTTTTTCAAATTCTTCGTAGCGTAGTGGGCGATTATCTTTTGCTGATGGCAAACGAAATCCATACTGTACAAGCGTCTCCTTGCGAGACTGATCCCCTGCATACATGCCGTGTAATTGCGGAAGGGTCACATGAGACTCGTCTATGATTGTCAAAAACTCTGGGTTGCCGTTTTTATCGTGTGGAAAATATTCAAGAAGTGTATCTGGTGCTTCCCCTGGCTTCTTACCTGAGAGGTGGCGCGAATAGTTTTCTACCCCCTGACAAAAACCAACTTCGCGAATCATGGCGAGGTCATAGGTTGTACGCCTGCGCAAACGTTCTGCTTCCAAAATTTTCCCTTCTTTATCAAAACGTGCAAGTTGTTCTTCTAATTCTTTTTGTATTGTTTTTACTGCACGCTCGCGAGTCGGTACATCGGAAATAAAGTGTTTTGCTGGGAAAATAAAATAATCTTCTGGCACATCAATCACCTTCATTGACACTGGGTCAACAGCGGTGAGGTGTGAAATTTTTCCATCCTTAATTTCAACCTGAAGCATAAGCGTTTCTGAGATCGGCATTACATCGACACGATTACCAAGCGCGCGAAAAGTCCCCGGTGAGAGGTCGGCATTTGTGCGTTCATAGTGAATGGAAACAAGTTTTTGCATTAAACCAACTTTTGTTACTGGATCACCTATGCATAAACGAAG
>JAUPVR010000022.1 GCA_030916895.1 Patescibacteria group bacterium | reverse complement strand
TGAACAAAATAATAATGCATAAGTTTTTTGTTGCTAGCAAAAAATTGATTGTTTTCGCCCTGGTTACCTCTCCTTTGGTTGCGTCAGCTACATTTACGCCAATTGTTTCGCAACTTGAATTTGGTAATAAGGGTACGCAGGTTGTAGATCTTCAGACATTTTTAGCAGCTAATCCGTCGATTTATCGCGAGGGTTTTGTTACGGGGTACTATGGTCCCCTCACAGAGAAGGCTGTGAAAAATTTTCAGTCTTTCTATGGCATAAGCCCAGTTGGGCGCGTGGGTCCAATAACTGTGGCGAAAATTAATGAGTTGATCATGCAAGGCCTCTGGGGATTCTCAGGTGGCGTGGATAACAACACCAGATTAAAGGCGCCGATGTTCACTAGCGTAAATAGTAATATCGGAAGAAACAGTGCGACCTTTATATGGTCAACCGATGAAATCGCCACAGCAAGGATTTTCTATGATAGAGATCCTGTGAAGATGAATTGGGGGGATATAGACTCGAGCGGGCTTACATCTCTTTCTGGTTTGGTTGTAAATGGAGATGGTCAATTGAGCAATACTCAGACGTTGACTGTCAACAATCTTCAGCCGAATACGGTATACCACTACATTATAGTTTCTACGGATGTTGACGGTAATGTAAGTGTTTGGGGTCCAAATAATTCATTTAGGACAAATCCGTAATGCTCATATGGACATCAGTAATCAACAACATAAAAAGCACTCTTACCAGAGCGCTTTTTATGTTACCATGCAACAACAATGTATTTTTTTAAAACACGTAAAGAAAAGGAGTTTGTGTACAAGCAGATTAAAAAAGGGAATATCCTCCCTTTTTTAAAGTACTTGATTTACCGCGCACGGCTCTCACAGTTCTTTTTTCTTTCGCGCCCGGGGTATCGGATGCGTATTTGGCATGCACCATACGCGCTATGGCTTTGGAATCATAAGGACAAAGAAAAAGAAGAGGAGTTATTTTTTGCCAAGTATTTGAAAGAGGGGGATACAGTAATTGATTGCGGAGCGCACCTGGGCACCCTTTCTATGGTTGCATCAAAAAAAATTGGAAAAGTGGGTAGGGTTGTTTCGATTGAACCGCACCCACGCACATTTTCATACTTAGAGAAAAATATTAAAGAAAATACTTGTCATAATGTGCTTCTCATCAATAAAGCGATTGGTGATAAAGAAGAGAGAATCGCTATCACTGATTTTTATGCAAGTGATCTAAACTACCTAACAGAAGATGGGGAGACGACCGTTCAAATGACAACACTTGATGTCCTTTCGAGCAATGTTTCAAAAATAGATCTACTTAAACTTGATGTGGAAGGGCATGAGCTACAGGCGCTTGCAGGTGGTGAGAAAACACTTCTTAAAACAAACGCGATATATTTTGAATCTGCCGAAGGAAGTTTTAAACGCTACAACTACACACTTAAGGACATCATAGTTCATTTAAAAAGAAGAGGATTCTCTTGTTTTTTTGTGCGCGATGGATTTGTCTTGGAAGAGGTTCCAGAGAATCATGTGACAAAAACACGATATGAGAACATTTTGGCAATTAAGAATATGTACGAATACTCTAGACGAATCTCGTAGTTGTTTTGGTATACTTTATTCATATGCCAAAAGTAGCACTGTGGGCACTCATTGGTTCTATTGCACTCCTTTTCCCGATTTTTGTTTTCTTTGTCAAATCATTTCAGCCACTATACTACGTACTTTGGGTGGTTGGTGTTGGTGGATATGTATACCGTAACCATGTTGCGCTCGAACAAAGATTTCAAAGTTGGAACATCGGCCCATTTAAGAAATTTTTGTTGCTCGGTATTGGTGCGATTTTGACTGAAGAAATATTTGCTTCAACGTCCATGCATTTAATGCGGTATGTAACAACAGGAAACTTCTCTACCTACTTCTACGACATCTTGCAGTTTTGGGCCCTTAACTTACTAACGCTTCCAGGCCTTATTATTGGGTGGTACTTTCTTCTTCGTAGGTACGCATACACGAAAAAGGAAATTTTTATTCTTGCGGGCCTCTTTGGTTTGTATGCAGAAAAAATCTATCAGCACATCATATTATACCCAACAATCGCCTGGCTTCTGATTGTACCAACAGTATTTACCTATGGGGTCATTGTTTCAATTCCTGCATTATCTATTGATCATACGAAAGGAAAAGAAAGTCATGGCATTATACGCTACGCACTTGCGTTCATCATCCCGTTTATATGTATCATGCCATTCATTGCTATTGCACTCTATATCAAAGCAAATCATCCAGAACTATTTCCGCCAGCAGGATTTTTCATGTAGATCTGTGAACTAGGAGGGCAAGAAATAAGAAAAGAGGGGTATACTCGAGATATATGTTTTATATTGTTCTCGTGCTTGTCTTATCGTCGGTGACCTATAGTAGTTTTTTCTTTTCACCAATGTTTGAAGTTGATCGTACGTACTTAAGCTCTGCAACATTTCTTTTTTCTGTGTTTAATGGTTTTTTTATTGCGCGTCAGGCAAATCGTTATAATGATGTGCGAAACTTAGTGAGTAAAATAGACGCAAACCTCTCTATTATTTATCGTGAGTCAACGCATATTGGTGGAGCGTTTACTAAAAAAATAGGTTCAATTATTCTTGGGTATTACGAAATGAGAAAGAAGGGGTGGAACGACTATATCATGCACAAATCAACAACAATTGCTGATTTTCATAAAGCGATTGACGCACAATATAAGAAAGCAAATGACGGCATCAAAGGAGAAGCAATGAGAAAGATGATGCTTGTTATTGATGATATGCAAATACAAAGAAAAGCACTCATCACACTTAATGAAGAAAAGGTGACACGGTATCAGTACACAATCGTTTTTTTACTTGCTGTAGTACTTGTCGCAATGTTTCTATCTCTTGATACAAGTGGACATCTCGTTGAGAGTTTTATGAAAGGAGTTTTGATTTCCGTCGTAGGTGTTGTTGTGTGGATGCTTCATAAGTTTGATGAACTCCATGTTTTTGAGGGTGTTGTTGGAGAGCACAGTGCACGTGATGTTATTGATATAATTGCAGGCAATAAATAGATATGGAAAAACGTATCACTTTTTGGGCACACTACGCACTTTTGATTGAGGCTCTCGCATTGTTTGCGATAAGTGTTGTTGCTACTCATTTTGCAAGCCGATACGCAGAAATTCGGGCATCAAATCACGTTGAGGATTTAATTTTAAGTAATACACCAGTTTTTAATTTTGAGTTTGTGTTCGTTGAACTTGCTGTGGCGCTTGTGCTTTTCGTGGTCGTGCTCTGTATCAAGTACAGTAAGGGGTCACCATTTATTATTAAAGCCGTTTCGCTTTTCATACTTATCCGCGCTGGATTTGTATCGCTTACACACATGGGACCATTTCCAACACGGCTTGATATCGAATCAAACTTACTTGATTTTATAACGTCAGGAAATGATCTTTTCTTTTCTGGGCATACAGGACTTCCCTTTCTCATTGCGCTTATTTTTTGGAATCATAAGTATCTTCGTACATTATTTGTTTCAGCTGCGGGAGTATTCGGTGCCATCGTTCTTTTAGCACACTTGCACTACTCAATTGATGTTTTTGCGGCGTTTTTTATAACATATGCCATATACCATATTTCGCTTAAGCTTTTTAAGCGGGATTACCATCACTTTGTTTTGGAGCAAAGGAGTATCATAAAAAGGAAGAGTACCACACTTGCGCTTTTTCTTATGCGCGGGTCAAAGAAGATAAGGTCTTCTACCAAGAAGTCGTAGTAATCGTTGAGTCAATTGTTACCGTGTCTCCCTTTTTTAACATAAGTGGAGCAGGGGAGCCGTCAAAGAGCTCTTCCTTGGTTATGTCTTTACCAACAACAGGCTCAATACAGATATATTTTTCTTTGTTATCTGTCCATAAGCAGAATGAAATTGTCATTTCTGGTCCATTTGAGCGAGCGGTAAAGGAAATTTCTGTTTTTGAGTATTCTTGTTCAAGGGTAGCCTTACCTTCGTTGTGTACAATCACCGTAAGACGATTGTTTAGGGCTATTGTTTCATTGGTAAACGTTTTCTTGCCGATGGTGATAGTGAAGTTTCCTGAAACTTTAAAGTATGGATGAAAACCAGGACGGACAAGTGTATTGTTCTTAAGAGAGGCTATGAATGCTCTACTTGTGAGGGTGTTTTCCTTTGCTTCCCAGGAAATGTCCGCAGTTGCTTCACCCCATATACCGTTTAAAGTTTTTACACTTGTTCCTCGTTCGCTTCTTATTGTTCGGTATTCTCCATTTTGAACACCGAAGACATCATACGTCGGACCTTGGTTTGGGATACACCAAAAAGCTCCCCCGCGAAACGATTCTCCATTTGGGGTGAATGGGTACAAGCACGAAACATTTTTCCAGTCAGTGAGCGTGTTAAATTCGTTGAAAGAGAGGTTTTCGTTTGTCATAGTTTTGAGTTTACCACAAGAGAAATTACAACACCCTTGATATACTAAATGTAAGATGGTGCGTTTTTTTGCAAAAGTCGACATACATATTTACATGGCATTTTTTATGTTCTGGCTTCTTATGCTAGGTTTTTTAGTTGTCGGCTCACCGTATGAAATTTTGTGGAGAAAGATCCTCTTTTTTTCTGTCGTTATTGGGTCGGTCCCACTTTTCCTTGAAATAGTTTCTTCACTTCGAAAAAAAATATTCAGTGTTGATATTATTGCTGTTACAGCGGTTGTTGCGGCGCTTTTTACGGGAGAACTTATTGCGGCGGGAATTATTGTTCTTATGCTCTCTACCGGAGAAGCCCTTGAACAATTTGCGAAACAGAAAGCACGTACGTCACTTGAGAGGTTGCTTCGTTTTGCACCAACAAAAGCAACCGTAAAGGAAGATGGAACAATCGTTGTTGTTCCAATTTCTCAGGTAAAAATCGGTGATTTTATCCTTATCAAGAAGGGGGAAGTTGTCCCTGTTGACGGTGTTGTTGAAGATGGAAATTCCTACCTTGATGAGTCTGTTGTAAACGGTGAGTCAACGCCTCGTAGTATTTCAAAAGGGGATACGGTCATTAGTGGAACAATTAACCAGGGTGATGTTTTTACAATGCGCGCAACAAAAACATACGACACAAGTGTGTTTGCCGGCATTGTTCGTTTAGTAGAAAAAGCTGAAGAAGAAAAAGCTCCAACCGTTCGCCTGGCCAATATCTATAGCATCTACTTCACGCTTGTGACATTTACTGTGACAATTTTTGCGTACCTTAAAGACCCAAAGCTCGCAACAGCTGTGCTTGTGGTAGCAACGCCATGCCCACTTCTTCTTGCGGCACCAATTGCATTCGTTTCTGGGATGAGCAGATCCGCGAAGCGGGGCATCATTGTTAAACATGGCGGGGTATTTGAGTTAATTGCAAAAGCAAAAGCCTATTTTTTTGATAAGACGGGGACACTTACGCTTGGTGTTCCAAATGTCGAGCGAGTTGTTTCTTTTGTGGAGAATGTTTCTGAAAAAGATATTGTGCAAATTGCCCTTACTCTCGAACAAGGCTCATCGCATGTTTTTGCGCAAGGGATACTTTCACACGCGCATAAGGAAGGAGTAAAACCGCTTACTGGTAAAAAAATAAAAGAAACCATCGGACAAGGGGTAAGCGGTCTTGTTGATGGTAAAGAGTACATGCTCGGTAATCCTCTTTTTTTAATAGAAAGTGGTGTTGATGATAAAAAAGAAATACGACACGATAGGTCCACGGTGTATATTGCTGAGAGTAAAAAAATACTCGGAGCAATTGTTTTCTCAGATGTTATACGAAAAAATTCAAAACATGTACTATCGGAATTACATCGCCTACAACCACAAACAGCATTTGTCCTTATTACTGGGGATGATAAAGAACACGCTAAAGATATAGGCAAGAGATTAGGTTTTACGAAAATAGAGGCGAACTGTTTACCGGAAGATAAATTGAGACTCATTAAGAAATATGAAAAGAACGGTGGTGGTGTGGTTATGGTTGGTGATGGTGTAAATGATGCTCCATCGCTTGCTGGCGCATCTGTTGGTGTTGCGCTTGGCACCCACGGTGCAACCGTTGCAACCGATATTGCAGATGCGGTGGTGATGGTTGATGATCTCGAAAGAGTTGGAGAACTTGCACAAATTAGTAAGGATACCGTACGCATTGCCAAGGAATCAATTTTTGTTGGTATGGGGCTTTCTTTTATTGCTATGGGGTTTGCATACTTTGGACACCTGCCACCAATAGAAGGAGCGATTCTCCAAGAAGGGATTGATGTTCTCGTAATTTTAAATGCACTTCGTGCACTGTAATAAATAAATTAAGAAAGTGATGCTATACTTTTAATATATGTTTGAAGAAAATCGTATTCCGCATATTCATGTTAAAGACCAGCCACGACTTGTGAAAGAGGGTGTCTTTATTATGGATGGAGAGGTGTGGAGCACACAGAGACGTATCGCACGCATTTATGGAAGAAGTGTTCCCACAATCAATGATCACCTAAAGAAAATTTATCAAGAGAAGGAGTTACTTCGACCAAGAAGTGAGGCGGTACTTCTCGTAACACAGAAAGAAGGAAAAAAAGAAGTAACAAGAAAAGTGTACGTATACAATACAGATGTTGTTATTGCAATCGGTTTTCGTGTAAAAGGTGGATGGGGTAGAGAGTTTCGTATCTGGGCGCGAGAAATTGTTCGTGGAAGCTATGATCCAAAGGATCAGGTTAAACATCTTGTTACTCTCTAAAAATTAGTTACTTGCTTTATTGTGTAGGTAGTGTTCGATGGCTGTTGTTGTTACAAAGGTTTTTTTGCCACTATTAAAAATTTGCTCTGGGTCAAAGAGTCGCTGTATGTAGAGAAACACATTTCGCATGTGTGCATCAGATGAGGTTTCCATGTATGGTGTACGAACAAGCCCGTCACCATTTCCGCCAGTGATAGAACCTTTATACATCATAATGATGTGTGATGCCTCCTTGAGAAAGCCCTCAAGGTGTTGTCTTCCTTGGCGTGTTATCGTATCAGCAAAGAAGAGAAGTGAAACATGCGTCAACGAAGCCTGTGTACCAAAGATTTGTGTGTACCCATATGAAGTGATGAGCTGTGATAGTTCGTCGGTTAGTTTTTCATTTGCATCTTCTTTGGTTGCGATACTATCAAGGGTTGTGATACAGGCAAAATCACCAACACGAGCAAGGTGACGATGTAGTGTTTTTTTGACGAAGAGATGCTCTTCTTCTACCCACGATGTTCCAGTTTCTACAAAAATTTCTTTACTTAGTGGGATAAGTTTATTTCCACATGACTTAACCATATGATGGGCAACCTCATCCTGCTTTCGTATAAAAAGACCGGAAAGGATGTATCGCGTATTATTTTTTTTAATGTGCGCAGGAAGTTTTTTTTGGTCATCAAGGGATGATAGAGCAAGCATGCTTGTATCAAAGAGTGAAAGAGAATCAACATCAAAATTTCTATAAATTTTTTTTGCATGGTGTATATCAGCAATGGTGTTTACACCACACGAGAGTGTGTAGGAATGCTTGATGAGAGGGACCACTCGCAATGTTATTGCAGTTACGATACCAAGTGTTCCCTCACTCCCAACAAGGAGGTCAATAAGTTGTCTTTGTCCAACTGCACGATTCCAGATATTGTACCCACTTGTTGAATCTATCATTTTATTTACTGAGGCATGAATATTTCCAGACTCATGTTCAAGGTAGTTTGAAAGGTTTGTATAAATTTCTAAAAGTCGACCAGTGGGAGGCACACCTTCTTCGATGGTGTATTCTTTACCATCATCAAGTACGATTCGTATCCCTTCAACCCAAAGCCGAGTATCGCCATGCGTGATTGAGGCACACGTGAAAGCATTTTCTGCAACGAGCCCGCCAAGTGTTCCAGCGTATGTTTCTCTACTTAAAAGTGGGCAAAAAACTCCAACTTTTTCAAGCCTTTCTACGATGTTTGTA
>JAUPVR010000021.1 GCA_030916895.1 Patescibacteria group bacterium | reverse complement strand
AAAGTGGCGCCGTAGGCGCCACTTTTCTTTTCTCACATTCTCGCGATAAGTTGTTTTACTTCTTCCCCTTCACAAATAAAGTAAGAATTGGACTTGCTACACAAATCGATGAGTATGTACCAACAACCATACCGACAATGAGAGTAATTGAGAAGAACTTCGTTGATTCTGGACCGAATATGTAGAGTGCAACAAGCGCAAGCACCGTTGTAAGCGATGTGTTGATTGAGCGCACCGCCGTTTGACGAAGTGACATACCAACAATTTCATCAAATGTTCCTTTCTTGGTCTTCAAGTTCTCACGAATCCTATCAAACACAACAATCTTATCAGAAATGGTAACCGCCATCACCGTAAGTAACCCGATAACGAAAAGCGTGTTAACTTCTGCGCCATAAACGTGTGACAGAAGAACGTATACCCCCGCTGGAATAACAATGTCGTGTACCATCGTTAACATTGCAGAGAGACCATACTTCCATGAAGAAACAGGGTGCGATACTTCGCGGAACGAAAAAGCTATGAATGAAAGTATTGCGAGCACAACAATCACGATTGCAATAAGTGCCTTTCGTGTCATTTCTTTTCCAAGTGATGGACCAACGGTGTTTACCTGGGTTTCAAGGTATGCCTCTTTACCTCCTTGGGATAAAACTGCTTGAAGTTTTGGATTGATTTCATCGTAAGAAAGTGCGGTAATAAATTTGTACGATGTTGTTCCGGTTTTAAAAGCATCAACACCAAGAGCTCTCACGTCCTCGAGATTAAGAGCATCAGATGCTGTTGGACTTAGGTATGACATCTCAATAGTTGTTCCGCCGGTAAAATCGATACCCATCTTCATTCCGAAAATAAAGAAAAGCGATACTGCCGATACCACAAGGAGGGCAGAGATTCCAATGAAGAT
This sequence comes from Patescibacteria group bacterium, assembly GCA_030916895.1. Classification (GTDB taxonomy): domain Bacteria; phylum Patescibacteriota; class Minisyncoccia; order Phycocordibacterales; family UBA5272; genus UBA11704. The sequence continues at coordinate 7,995 of JAUPVR010000021.1, read as the reverse complement.
TGATTTGTATTTGATGATAAACATACAGATAGTTGTTAATTACTAGTTTTTAGTTGTTAGTTTTTGAAGAAACCAGAACTAAAAAGGAAACGAGAAGCCTTGCCCATATTCCTCACAACAACTGCGCGAAGCAGTGTGCGGGTAATGATTTGCGCAGAGAAAAGCGACACAACCGCACCCAAGAAGAATGTAAATGCAAATCCTTTCACAATTGATGTTCCAAACCAAAACAAAATGATTGAAACAATGATTGCAGCTAGGTGTGAATCACGGATTGAAGTCCATGCACGCATAAACCCTGCCTCCATCGCATCCGAGAGCGACTTTCCGCTTCGCAACTCTTCTTTCATGCGTTCAAAGGTGAGTACATTTGCATCCACCGCAAGACCAAGCGAAATAATGAACCCAGCAATACCTGCCGCAGTGAGTGTCACCGGAATAAGTTTAAAGAGGGCAAGCATTATAGTTGTATATGAAGCAAGTGCAATGACCGCTAAAAATCCAGGTAAACGATACCAGAAAATCATAAACAGTGCGATCAAAAGGAAACCAATAATAGATGCTTTTACACCAGCCCCAATTGCTTTCTCGCCAAGCGCTGGACCAACAACGGTTGTTCCAGAAAGCGTAATTGGTACTGGAAGTGCTCCTGAATTTAAGCGTCCAACCAAAATACGCGCCTCTTCAATACTAAAGTTTCCACTGATGACCGCTTTCCCTCCAGTAATTTCTTCATTTACAACAGGAGAAGAAATTGGGAGACCATCCAAGAAAATAGCAACTTCGCGGCCAACGTTTGCTTTTGTAATTGCAGCAAAGAGTTTCGCTCCAGTGTCATCAAAGTTAAGTTCAACCATCGGACGATTCGTGTTTTGATCAAAGACAAGGTTTGTCTTTTTTAGGTACGTACCAGTAAGTGGACTTGATTCAAAGTCACCGATTGTCGTTGAAGCATTGACACCAGCCATTCCAGGACGAAGTGTTCTAAATTCAAGCACTGGTGTTTCCCCAATGAGTTTTGTCGCCTCTTGAACATTCGTCACACCAGGAAGTTCAATGATAAGACGCCACTCTTGTGCAATACGCGAGAAGGCTGTCGTCACCGTCGGTTCACGTACACCAAAAAGGTTCACACGTCGCTCAATAACATCACGGAGTGACTCAACTGATTCTTTAATGTCGGCTTCTTTTGGAAGTTTTCCTGTTTCAATTGTATACGTAAGCGCTGAACCACCTGCCAAGTCAAGACCTGGAACAAACTCTTTAGCAAATTGCCCGCTTGCAATCTTGTCCCCTTGCCATAGCCATGCACCCAAAACCACAATACTGATAATCACCCATACTGCTTTGATTTTCTGCTTCATAATTTGCCAATTCTAACATAAAAATTGCTAATTGGTAACCAGGTTCCTCTTACACGTTCGCGTTGCTACACTGAGCATGTTCGCAACCAAAACTCTCGCGCCGACGCTTGCTAGCTTACGGCATCTCGCAGCCAAGCTGCTCGACTTATCCACTCTTTACAGCAACACAATACGAGGTTTCATTTGTATACTATTAGTACACACTATTTATTATGAAACTACGCAACATTATTTTGGGTATTGTTCTTTTTCCATCTCTCTTGATTACCTATGCACAAGGTGACGCTGTCACCCAGGTGTCACTTGAAAACATCCTACAACAAAAGCCACAAGCGATTCTTCTTGCAAGTGTCAATCTCTACGACCCTTCAATTTCCTACAACACAAAAACAAGAGAACGATTCATATCATTTGTTCTAGAAACGAAAGACCCAGTACAAAGAGATGTCCGATACCGCATTGCTTTATTTGATCAAACTGGAGCACTTGCGTACACCCACACATTTAATGAAAGCATCACCCTCCTACGAAATCTCCCACTTTCAATTACAAAATCGTTCCCTGTTCCGGTTGATTTGAATGGTACATACAGTGCGACGATTAACGTCGTGAACCGTGAAGGACTCCCCCTTGCCACGGGCACTATAAAAAATGTAACGTTTGGCTCTGGTAGCATTGCTAACTTCTCAATTACATCATGTGCACCCCTTGGTCGTGTCTACGACAAACAAGAGCCAGTAACCGTAGTTTGTAATATCACCGGAGAGACAAGTCTTGCGTCAAAAGCTGAATACACAATCTATCGAGGTAATCGCGCTCAGCGATATAGTGGAGGATCTGTCTCGCTCGGTGGAAATAAATTTTCTTTTTCATTTCCCGCGCCAGCACGAGCAGATGCTTACAGTATCACTATTCAAGCAAATGAAAATGGTGCCCTTATCGGAAAAACTCTTATCGTCCCATTTGCGGTACGTGGTAATGTGAGTAATATCCTCTCAATTTCTGCAGATAAGCAATCGTATCGTAAAGGAGATTCCGCAAACATAAGCGTTGGTCTTAATCTTTTTACACAAAACAAACAAGCCATCTACGCAGAAGTAGCTCTTGCAAGCAATGACCAATCGTACATGTGCGGACCGGTGGTGCGTACAGAACTTACTCGTAATGGAGGGATTTCTTTTTCTGTTCCAATCATAAACGATTGTGATGGTTTTTCTCTATCGGCGAGACTTCTCGATAGTAACGGACGAACCCTTGATGAAGACATGCTCGTTGTTGATCAAGAGCGCAGAGCGCAGTTTATTGGTTTCCTTAATTTCTTCCTCATATTCTCATCGGGTATCATCCTCCTCTCAGCATTCATTCACAAACGTCGTCACACCAAGCGAACATAGTCGTAACTTGCACCATGAAAAAAATATTTCTTCTTACTCTTCTTCTTTCCCCACTTCCCCTACTTGCACAAGAAGCAACGAGCACAGAGCCTCTTGTGACAACCCAAGCGGTATCTGTTGCAAACGTTAACCTTTCTAATGCTCGCATAAACCAAATATCAACCAGTACCTACACTGTTTCCTTTTCTCTTACGGCGCCAGATGAAAAACAAGACAACATTCGCTACGGAATCTCCCTTTCGCATGACGATGGAACGCCTGTTGCAACATATACATTTGATAAAAAGATTTCACTCGAAAAGGGAAGCTCAACACCTATCACTGAAAACATCGATGTGCCAAAAGGACTCTCTGGAACATTTGCGGTACTTGTACGAGCACTCACAGAAAATGGGCTTCCTCTTGGATTTGGCATCGCAGGAACCATTGAATTAAATGACACTGAACTTGTAAAAATAACTGACTGCGTAACCGACGAAGAGAGTTACACAAAAAATGAAGTTCTCCAAATAACCTGTAGTGTGAAAGAAGTGAAAAAAGGTGTGCTCACATCAATGGAAAATGGTGGATACGTCATTAAAGCAAAAGCTTTCTATGGAAACAACCCTAAAGAAGTGCAGGTTGCTTTTGCGGAAATCGTAAACAATAAAGCTATCCTTGAACTTAAAGGTTTGACTGATCCTGGTACATACACCATCTACTCCTCACTCTACGAACGATCGGGTTCAAATGTTGGTAAAGAATTTAACACACTCTTCTCTGTAAATGGTGTAAAAGTTTCCATCATGAATACCCTTCTTGATAAGGATATGTACAAGGAAGGAGATACGGCAAACGCTACTATATCACTTGGGCTTGTCGTAAACGGCGTATCACCTATTCTTACATTAACCGGAAAGCTCACTGGAAAAGATGGTTCTTGCGCAGATGATTCAGTGCGTGAACCGACACAAGGAGCAATACAAATATCAATGCCAATTAAAAAAACATGTCTTGACCCAACATTTTCCGTGCTTGTAACTGACCAAACAAATACCATCATCGCCTCAAGTAGCCTTTCCCTTACAAGCACCATTAAGAATGAACCCATCAAGAGCCCAGAACTCTCCACCAACAAAACAGATAAAATGATTTATGGTGGGACAGGTCTGCTTGGTCTTCTTTTTGGTCTTGTATCCGTGTTTATTGCAAGAAGAAAATTTATCAACACATCACAACCACAACAGGTTTAAGTTGGGTATATACTAAAATTATATGAAAAAAAGCACACTACTTATCGTATCGCTCTCTTTATGTGGGGTGTTTGGCTTTCTTAATGCGGCAACAGTTATAGACTCTAACGATAACGCCGAGTGTATGAAAACCTCAACACCCGTAGAAACGACATTGTGTTCTGCGGCGTACACTGTTCTTACCTATAACAATCCCGCCCCTGCAGGAAGTGTAACCATAACCCTAGAGGAACAATACATTCATGACGCCGGAGGTCTCGCTTGGTTTTTTGCTTTAAGTTGTGGTGGTGGAGGTGCCGGAACGTGTACATCTGGAAATGTAAAAACAATTATAAAAGGCAACGGGACTACCTGGGGAACAATTTTCGGTCCATCAGGCGGGTCTGTCAGCCCGAGTTTAAGCCCAGGAACATACAACCTCGTACTTGATGCTGATGTTTGGGATGCTGGAGGCTCTGGATGCAGATGGTTTGGTGATCCTAACTGCTCACTTCTAGATGTTGGCGATAACTCCGGCGGAACATTAACAGTTACATCAGCAGCGTCTGTTGATCTTAATATCGGTATGTGGTTTGAAAAAGTACTAAAAAATATATTCTCATCTGTTGGTGTGGACATTGCCAAAGCATCAGAATGGTAAAAACTTCTTGTTTTAGCAAACAGTGGCGTACCTCTTAGGTACGCCACTGTTTGTTATCCCCTATTTACGGGCGCTATGTGTAACGTACTGAAATATCGCCTGCTATACTTAATTCAATACCCTCGTTTGCTGGGGTTTGTGGTGTGTTATCTAAAATTACAACTCTTATTTTATGAAAAAATTATTTATTGGAATTATCTTAGTATCTGCTCTTGCAAGCCAAGCATCTGCAGCAACAAACTTATACATTGGTGGCCAAGAACTATATCGCACTAGTTCACCACTTGAAACATGTTGTTGGTGGGAAGTAGAATACTATCTAACCATTAATAATCCATTAACCCCATCTGCTCCATACACAATAGGAATAACTGGTAAAAATCACTACGTTGATGGTGGTGGGATCAATCCTGTCACTGGTGTGCGTGTCGCTGTTAGTGATGTACCAACTACACAAACAGACATTTCATTAGGGTTCGGTGATGACTCAGTCGTATTCACGGCCCCCTCAAGTGGAACAGAAAATCTCACCATGACATCAAGACCACAGGGAACTTGCACCGCCTGGGGGTATGATTGTACGATACCAGTCACAAACCAATCTTGGAGCAACATCCCCTTGGTTTCAGCTAGTGTTAACCTCGACATTGGTCAGTGGTTTGAAGAAAAAGCAACTAAACTTCTTTCTCTTTTTAATGTTGAAAAAGTTGTGGCTCAGACGGGTGTCGTCGCCACCACCACACCTAAGGTAATCTCCATTCTTGTTGCTGATGTAAACCTAAACAACGCACAACTCGTTCGAGTGTCTGATGGTGAGTACTACGCAACGTTTACACTCACCAGTAAAGGAGAGCTTCAAGAGGATGTCACCTACCGTCTCTCTTTTTTAAACCAAGAAAGAGAAGTAGAGTACACACAAACCTTTGCCAGTATCATCACCCTCACAAAAAACAGGCCGGTGTTTATCAATGAAAAAGTCATCTTACCTGAAGGGTTCTCCGGCACGTACGATGTTCGTGTATCAGCACTCACAAAGACAGGCCTCCCGCTTGGTTCTGGTATGGCTGGAAAAATAACACTCGAAGGAAAAACTGTCCCTTCCATTTCTTCATGTGTCGTTAACAGTAAAGAGTACCAAAAGAACGAAACACTTCCTGTGACGTGCTCCATTGTGTCACCGAAACCACTTTCAAGTTATACAAATGAAAACGGGGGCTACGTTGTTGTATCAAAAGCGTTTTACCGATCCGAACCACAACCACGCGTAGAAGCAAAATCAGAAATTACAAACAGCAAATCAGTACAAACATTGCAAGGATTATCTACTCCTGGTAACTATGTTATTCGTACTCAGCTCATGACACGAAGTGGAATTCCTGCTGGAAAAGAAGTTGTAAATACGTTTGTCATAAACGGTACATCTGTTTCGATTATGAATCTCATGCTTGATAAAAACTTCTACCAAAAAGACGAACAAGCTAAAGGTACATTGGTAGTTTCTGCATTCACAACAGAAAAAAATAAATACTTCAAACTCTCAGCATCACTTGAAGGTAAGCACGGTCCGTGCGCAAACATCATTGAAAGAGAGCTTGATGGGAAATCTGCAGTTGAACTTCCATTCCCGATAACGAAACGTTGTCTTAACCCTTCTTTCAAAGTCACCATCACTGATGAGCGTGGTAACCTCCTTGCGGAAAAGGTGCTTGCCGTATCAAGCAGTGCATCCCCAATGAGCACAGAAGCGAGGGCATTGCTCGCAATTATCGGACTTGGAATTCTCTTCTATGTTGTTCGACATGAGAAAGTTCTCACGCTTATAAGGAAGGAAGTGAAGAGGGGAAAGAAGTAAAAGATAGGGACTAGTTTTTAGGGATTAGAGACTAGTTTGAACAACAGGGCGCCTTACGGCGCCCTGTTGTCTTCTATCCCCTAACTTTCTGTTGTATCAATACTTGCTGAGCCAAGCCATCAATTTACTAATTCAGCTTACACCATCTTCGAAGCCAAGCTTCTCGACCTATCCCATAAAAACCTCTTATTTTAAGGGATTTTCTACTTAAATCCGCTGATTTCAGTATCTCGTCGCCTTCGTTCCTCGACTTCGGTAAAAATCATTGAAACACCCTTAATTTTCAATGATTTTTACCTTGACAAAAACCAATAAATAGTGTATACTTGTTTTAGGCGTGTTGGGTGGGTTTTCCCTCCCCTCGCGAAATGCTTTTTGAAACAAATCCGTACTAAACACTTTGTGTTTAGTACTCCAAAATTCAGACTAAGGAGAACATCAATGAAGACCCTCAAGCAGTTCCTCGTCGCACTCGTTGCGACGCTCGCACTTGCCGGAGGCTTTCAAGTCTTCGCGCAGGTTGCACCCCCTACCACTGCTTCGCCGAATTACACGGCGCTGTGGTGGAACCCGGCAGAGTCCGGTTGGGGCATCAACCTGACTCACCAAGAGAACATAATCTTCGCGACGATGTTCACATACCGCGATGCGGGCCTGGGCAACCAGAACCCGCCGATGTGGTACGTGGGGTCGGCCCTCTTCAAGCAAGAGGACGGCTCGTATTTCGGCGAGTGGTACCAAACGGTTGGTTCGGCATTCAATGCGAATCCCTTCGTTCCGCTCACTCCCGACCGCATCACGCAGGTTGGGACGGCGAGGCTCACGTTCTCGGGTAACACCGGGACGATCACGTACTCCGTAAACGGTGTGCAAGTCACGAAGACGATGGAAAAGCAAGTCTACGGCCTCGCGCCGGCAGAATGCAAATTCACCGACAACCCCGACCGCCGGCTCGCGACAAACTACCAGGATCTCTGGTGGAACCCGAGCGAATCGGGTTGGGGAGTGAACTTCACCCATCAATACGCGGGACCTCCGCGTGGTGAAATTCTCTTCGCGACGATGTTCACGTACGCAAATGCGAGTGCGGGCGACCGCAACCCGCCGATGTGGTACGTGGCATCAGAAATGATAAAGCAACCCGATGGTTCATTCTACGGGTTTCTCTATCAGACGACCGGGTCGGCATTCAACGCCGTTCCCTTCGTTCCGCTCACTCCCGACCGCATCACGCCGGTAGGTACGATGCAGTTCACGCCGATTGACGGACAGACCGGAACACTGGTCTACTCGGTAAACGGTGTGACGGTGGTGAAGACCATAACGAGGCAAGTGTATCGTTACCCGGTGTTCGTTTGCACGACGGTAACGACTCCCCAGCCGACATACACCGACAAGGTGTACACGCTGTATGTCGGTGGATATCCGTACGCAGTGACAAAGACGGGTGTGACGAAGGTCAAAAATATGACCCAGTACACCTCTCCCGGCTTTGGCCTCTTCGACTGTGACC
>JAUPVR010000008.1 GCA_030916895.1 Patescibacteria group bacterium | reverse complement strand
TTAAAGTTGGTACTTCAAATAAAGAAAGACTAATTTCATTGCGAGGCAATAAGAGGTGTGATATTAATCAAGACGGTCGCGTAAACTTGCTTGATTTTTCAATACTTGCTTTTTGGTATAAACGAGCAGGGTTTCCAGAAAAAGTAGACCTTAATACCGACAAGAAGGTTGATTTATCCGATGTGAGTATTTTGGCGTATTGCTGGACAGGATAATTATAAATAGTATGTATAAATATTTTTTCATATTCATCATAGTGGTCGCAATGTTTGAGTCAGCAGTTGCTCACAGTGCTGAACTTTTTCTTGTGCAAACAAAAGATATTCGTTCTGGGTTGGTTGTATTTGATGTCATGCTCGACCCTGAGGGAGAAGCCATAAATGCTTTTTCTGGAACACTTTCTTTTCCTGGAGATATTGCTTCGGTTGAGTTGATTGACACTGTTTCATCGGTTGCTCCACTTTGGGTGACAAGACCAAAAGAAAGCAGTAATACGTTTTCAGATGGAAAGATTGAAGCGAATATATTTTTTGAAGGAGTTGTTCCTGGTGGTTTTGACGGCATTCGTAGTCCGTACTATGAAGGTAAACGTGCTGGTAAGATTTTTACACTTGTTCTTCGCCCAAAGGCACAAGGTGAAGGGATTCTTGCGTTTAAGGATAGTCTTGTTTTACGTAATGACGGCAAAGCAACCCCTGCTTTTGTTACCACCCGTATAGCAACCATCACTATTCCTGATTTAAAAACACTTCCAAACGTACCAAAGGTAAAATTAACAGGATCACAAAAGGAGTACGAAGAAGCCAAAGAAAAAACTCTCGATGCTTACATTGTTAAGGATGATGCGCTTGCAGAAGGGCGTTTTGTTGTCTTGATTGAAGATGATACATCACGCCACACTATTGTTGGGTACCGTGTTGCAGAAAGTAAGTCAGCAATAACGAGAGATGTTCCGTTTTTTGAATGGAAAGATGCATCATCACCATTTATTCTTTCGTTCCAGAAAAGAGACCGCTTCATTCATGTGCAATCAATGTATGCCGATGGTACACGTACAACAAAAATTATTCCACCTGTTGAAAACACAAGTGACGAACTTACATTGTGGCGTATACTTATAGGTATAGCTATTGGCATATTCGTTGTATACGTTTTGCAAAAAAGACATGCTCTTCAATCTATTCTTAGGCATCCAAAAAACAATCCGTAATTCTATACTAGTTCTTTCGGTGGTATGTTTTGCAATACCGTCTGCATACGCCATCGCCGATCTTGCTCTTTTACCAGCAAGTGGAACATTTGAAGCGGGGCAAACATTTACAGTTTCTGTAAATGTTACTAACAACAATCAGCCGATAAATGCAGTTTCTGGTGCAATTACGTTCCCAACAAATCTTCTCTCTGTTAGATCTGTTTCAAAAGATGGTTCTATCATCAAGCTTTGGGCTGAAGAACCTTCTTTTTCAAACACAAATGGAACAATAAAATTTGAGGGTGTTGTCTTGAACCCTGGTTTTTCTGGAAGTAAGGGGAAAGTGCTTACGGTTGTGTTTCTTGCTAAATCAAGTGGGGATGCTTCCGTTATCTTTAGTTCAGGTTCTGTTTTAGCTAATGATGGTGAAGCGACGAATGTTCTTCAAAACATGGGCAATGCGCTCTACACTGTTTCATTTTCAGAAAATACGGTTGAACCAGTAGAGCAGGCTCAGGTGGTCCAACTTCCTTCGACATCTCCAGAAGTGGTTTCTTCTTCATACCCAGATTCAAATGCTTGGTATAAATCAAGAGACGCCTCATTTAGTTGGAAACTTCCTAAAAATGTTCTTGCGGTGAGGACACTCTATGGACTACGAGAAGATTCTATTCCAACAAGAGTATATGACCCCCCAATCGATAACCGTTCTTTCAAGGTGGATGGCGACGGTGTGCAGTATATGCATGTTCAGTTTAAGGATCAGAATGGGTGGGGGAAAATTACGAGTTACAAATTTCAAATTGACACCAAATCTCCGGAGTCTCTTCGTGTAACATTTCCAGACGGCCCAATTACCGTTAATCCAAAACCTTCTATTTCTGTAGATGCTGTTGATGCGTTGTCAGGTATCGGCTCAATTCTTACTGTTATCGACTCTCAAGGTACGACGACACATGAAGTGGCTGATACCAATCTCTATCAGTTACCTGAATCTGGTCCCGGCAAACACACCGTTACAGTCTATGCCGTAGATCGTGCAGGAAACACATCTCACGTTTCTCTTGAGTATACTGTCGTAGAAATTACACCGCCGACGATTACTGAGTACACTAAAAATGGTGAAGTGGGAGATGTTCTTAAGGTTTCTGGCGTAACATATCCGACAAGTGTTGTTGAAATTGTGTACACCAGCCAAGACGGAACACTTCATACAGAAACAACCACCTCAAATCAAGAAGGTAAATTCACAGCATTATGGTCAAAGAGATTAAGTGCCGATGTTTATGAACTAAAGGCTCGCGTTATAGATTCTCGAGGTGCAACAAGTTCTTACACACAACCAAAAATTGTTGTCATTAAGCACCAATCATACATTGAAATCGGCATGTTTGTTGTTAATTGGCTCTCGCTTATTCTTATTATTATTATTGCTATTACCTGTGTGGTTGCAACACTTTGGTACTCATTTGTTCAATTCAATCGTTTCCGTAGAAATGTTCACAGAAGACTTGCTGAAGCGGAAAATACACTAAAGACAAACGTTGCAGCGCTACGCCGAGATACTGAGGAATTTCATTCAATTCTTGTGAAAGCTGAGAAGAAACGACCGCTCACGAAAGAGGAGCAGTCTATACTAAAGAAATTTAGAAAGCGACTCGAAATTACTGAACAGGAAATCGAGAAAAAACTTGAGCAAATAGGATAAATGCACAGGGTATACTCGCGCTTGCGTGGTATACTTTTTGCATATGACAACCGAAGAACTTCGCGATGATTTAAAAAAAATTATTGAAGGGGATGTTTCTCTTGAAGAAGCCGACATTGAACACTATGCTCGTGACACGAGCTTGTTTTATGTGCGTCCGCGTTTAGTTGTTTTTCCAAAACATAAAGATGATGTGCAAAAGTTGGTAAAATTTGTTGCAGAAAAGAAGGGTCAGGGTGAAGATGTGACACTTACTGCGCGAGCAGCGGGAACATGTATGACGGGGGGGCCGCTTACTGAATCAATTGTTTTTGATGCAACCAGGTACATGAATCACATGGAAGAAGTTACCGAATCATACGCCCTTACTGAGCCAGGTGTTTTTTATCGTGATTTTGAGCCAAGAACCCTTGAAAAGGGATGGATCATGCCAAGTTACCCAGCATCTCGCGAAATGGCTGCCATGGGAGGGATTATTTGTAACAATTCAGGCGGGGAAAAAACACTCGTGTATGGTAAGGCGGAAAATTTCATTAAAGACATTGATGTTGTGTATGCAAACGGCGAAACGGATAAACTTCGCGCCCTCAATAGGGAAGAACTTGAAGCAAAGATGAAGGAAGATAACGAAGGAGGAAGAATTCATCGTGAAATGTACAAACTTATTGATGAAAACTATGACAAGATCATGCAGGCTAAGCCGACAGTATCTAAAAATTCCGCCGGCTACCTCTTGTGGAATGTATACAATAGAGACACTGGTGTATTTGATATGCCAAAACTTATTGCTGGAAGCCAGGGAACGCTTGCTATGATGACCCGTGCAACAATTACCGGTGTCGTACCGAAAAAGCATCGCAGAATGCTTGTCATGTTTGTTCCATCAACCTCGCACTTGGGAGAAATAATTCCCGACCTTTTAAGACATCAACCAGAAACAATGGAGTCGTATGACGACAACACCTTTAAGGTGGCTATTAAGTTTTTCAAGGATATTGCAATTCGTATGGGTGGTAATATGTTCACACTAGGTCTTCAGTTTTTGCCAGAATTTTGGATGGCGGTTACAGGCGGTATTCCAAAAATTATTCTTTTAGCAGAATTTGCGGGGGATTCCGAAACAGATGTTGCACGCCAGCGAGACGAGGCTTATGAGGATATGAAGAAATTCAACCTACACATGCGTAAGACGTCATCTGATCAGGAGTCTAAAAAATATTGGACGTTTCGTCGTGAGAGTTTTGCTCTTTTACGCAAACGTATGCAAGGTATGCGTACTGCGCCCGTTATAGATGATATCTGCGTACACCCAAGAGACCTTCCTGAATTCATGCCGAAATTGGAAAAACTTCTCGCTCAAGAGAAATACAAAGATCTTGTTTCTACTATTGCTGGACACATGGGAGATGCAAATTTTCACATTGTTCCGCTCGTTGATATTCACAAAGAAGGAATTGTTGACGTGCTTCATCAGCTTATGGATGAAGTATATAGTCTTGTTGTTGAGTATAAGGGCTCTATTACCGCAGAGCACAACGATGGTCTTTTACGCACCCCGTATTTACCAAAAATGTACAGCCAAGAAATCCTTTCTCTTTTTGAGAAAACAAAAGATATTTTTGATCCGAAGGGAATATTTAATCCACACAAAAAAGTTCGTGGAGACATGCAGTATAGTTTTAGCAAAGTTGATAAAAAATAGGTAGGGTGCTACTAGTTGTTTACCTTACTAGACAGGTTTAATTCATCCATACTATGAAGCAAGAATACATTCAGAATAAGGAAATACTCGGAAGAACAAAAGAAAGAAAGGACATAATTACTATTTTGGACGCAGGGTTTGCTTCTATTAACACGGAAAACGCAATCAGAAACCTTGTACGTATTGATGGGGAAACACTTCACGTTGACGGGCATATTTTCGATCTTAATAAGTATAAAAATATTTATTGTATCGCATTTGGTAAGGCATCTGGTGATGCTGTACTTACCCTTGAAAAGGTTCTTGGTGCGCGACTCTCCGGTGGTGTCGCATTAGACAAGAGTGAATATCCCACACAACTTGTAAAACTTTACCGCGGAACACATCCTCGACCTTCAGACGACAATGTGAAAGCTTCCGGTGAGATTTTCAAGCTCGCTGAAGGATTAGGAGAAGACGATTTAGCGTTTGTGGTTGTTTCAGGTGGGGGTTCATCACTTTTATGTTGGCCTGAGTCAGAATGTCAGCAAGGCTTGGTATTATATGAGGCATTCTTAAAAACAGGGGGCACGGTGCGAGAAATGAACACTATCCGCAAACACATTTCTTCCCTTAAAGGGGGAGGTCTTGCAAAGACACTCTACCCTGCAACAGTTATTTCACTCGTTTTGTGTGACGTGTCTGGTGGGTATTATGAAGATGTGGCTTCGGGTCCGACCTACTACGACACATCAACGGTTGAAGATGCACAAAAGGTACTTCAAAAATACAATCTCACCATACCTCTATATCTTAACGAAACGCCAAAAGATAAAAAATATTTTGAAAAAGTGTACAACATCCCCGTGCTTTCAAACGTAATTGCGCTTGATGCGATGGAAAAAAAGGCACGCGAACTCGGGTATGCAACAAAAATTCTTGGTGCAGAAATGTATGATGCTCCCGAACAAGCAATTCAAATATTTACAAGTAAGGCGGATAACAACACAGTGCTTTTAGCTGGAGGGGAACCGTCGCTTGCAGTTACGAAAAAAGGTGGGTCTGGAGGTAGAAATGAAATGACAACACTCATGGCACTTAAGTATATTACCGAACACGACACATTTTCATCATGCGCTTCTGATGGTATTGATAATCAGTCTCTCTACGCGGGCGGTATTGTTGATAAAACAAGCTTAACGAAAGCACAAGACTGTGGTCTTAATCTTGATCACTCGCTTTCTGAATTTGATCCAGAACCATTCTTGTTGAAAACAGAAGACGTGGTACTTACTGGAGAAACAGGAAGTAATGTTTCTGATTTTTTAGTTATGATTCGCAAGTAAAATCAACATACACGTATGGCATTTGAAATTAACAATATTACTGGAAAAGAAATTCTTGATTCACGTGGAAACCCAACACTGGAAGTTGTTGTGACTGCGGGTGGAGAGTCTGCATCATTTCAAGTACCGTCAGGTGCAAGCACAGGTGTTCATGAAGCACACGAACTTCGTGATGACGCAACCTCACGCGGGGGTATGAAAAGAGCAATTAACCAACTTGAAAGTGTTATTATGCCAGCACTCATTGGATTTGATGTTCTTAATCAGCGTGGTATAGATGAACTCATGCTCAAAATTGATGGCACAAAAAATAAGGGAATACTTGGAGGAAATACCATGCTAGGGGTAAGTATTGCTTCTGCAAAAGTTGCAGCCATATTGTCTGGTAAGGAACTATATGAATATCTAAGAACATTATGTGAAATGAAGCCATCAAGAACATACCCTTATCTATATGCAAATCTTATAAATGGTGGAAAACACGCAAGCAATGGACTAGCATTTCAGGAGTACCATGTAGTCCCCCAAGGGGAAAACCTCCCTGAATCATTGGTCATTCTCGGGGCTGTGCAGGAGGAGTTAAAGAAACTTGTTACGGAAAAATTTGGTAAAAATATTACCTTGGGAGATGAAGGAGGGTTTGATATTCCAAGCACCCTCATTGAAGAACCACTTGAGTTGCTGGAAACAGCATCCAAGAAGGCTGGATTTGGTAATAAAGTACGGTTTGCGCTTGATGTTGCTGCGTCATCTTTTTATAATGAAGCATCAAAAACATACCGCGTTGATGGAAATGATATTAGAGAGGATGAACTCATGGCTCGCTATGGCGAACTTATTGCTAGGTATAACCTCCTTTCTATTGAAGATCCATTCCATGAAGAAGCTTTTGAGGCATTTAGGATGCTTAAAGAGGCACACCCGGATAGTATTGTTGTTGGGGATGATTTGACGGTAACTAATGTAAAGCGTCTGGAGATGGCAATTGAAAAGAAGAGTGTTTCTGCGCTTATTATAAAACCAAATCAAATAGGAACGCTTACGGAAACACTTGAAACGATGGCGCTTGCGCGTAAGCACGGCATTGAATGCATCGTGTCTCATAGAAGCGGTGAAACCATGGACGATTTTATTGCTGACCTCGCTATTGCTTTTTCTTGTTTTGGTATTAAGGCAGGAGCGCGTGGTCCAAAAGAGCGCGAAGCGAAATACTCGCGTTTACAAAAAATACTTTCTTAACGTTTATGGCTACGACAAAAATTATTGCAACTCTTGGTCCATCAAGTAAATCGAAAGAAACCATTCGTAAAATGGCAGATGCTGGCATGGATATTGCTCGTCTTAATTTTTCATGGGGTAACCACACAAGTCATGCTGAACTTATTTCTTTTGTTCGCGAAGCCTCAAAAGAAGTGGGTAAACAAATTGAAATTCTTCTTGATCTTTCTGGCCCACGAATTAAAGAAGATGTTGGTCATCACGTTGATCAGTCTTCGATTATTGTATTCACAGAAAAAGATAGAGATGATGCAATCTTTGGGGTACAACAAGGGGTGGACTACGTAGCACTTTCATATGTTAAAGGAAAAGGGGATATTGATGAGCTCCGTGCTTTTTTGAAGGAACACAATGGCGTTCAAAAAATTATTGCAAAAATTGAACGTCGCGAAGCTGTGGTTAACTTGGAAGGAATCATCGAATCCTCTGATATGATTATGGTAGCGCGCGGAGATTTGGGGAATGAATTTCCGCTCGAGGAGATTCCATTCGTTGAAAAAGAAATTTTAGATGTAACAAATCGGCACAATATGCCCGCAATTGTTGCAACGCAAATGCTTCTCTCGATGACTGACCACGCAACACCATCACGTGCGGAGGTTACCGACGAAGTGTTTGCAATTATTGGTGGAGCAGAAGCGGTTATGCTCTCAGAAGAAACTGCAACGGGGAAATACCCAGTGGAAGCAGTTGCCATGATGAAAAGCATCGCGGAACATGTAGCCAACCACATTATCAAATAACTTTATTTTATGACAACTATTTATTGTACCCACCGTATTCCTGATGTTGGAATTAAAATGCTTCGCGAGAAGGGTTATGAAGTTGATGTTGCTGAAAATGAACATCCGCTTTCTAAAGAACAATTTCTTGAAAATCTTCGTAAGAAACCATATGATGGCGTTATCACGCTTTTAACTGACCATGTTGACGGCGAGGCGTTTGATGCATGCCCTACAGCCAAAATTTGGTCAAACTATGCGGTTGGGTTTAATAATGTGGATTGTGATAAAGCAAAAGAACGGGGTCTTACCGTTACTAATACAGCAGGCACTTCTTCTCGTGCTGTTGCTGAACACACAGTTGCTTTAATGCTTGCGCTTTCGACCCGTCTTGATGAAGGGGACAGGTTTATGCGTGAGGGAAAGTATAAAGGCTGGGATCCGGACTTGCTTATTGGAGTTGATCTTTCCGAAAGCACCATTGGCCTTATTGGAACTGGTGCTATTGGACATGAAGTTGCCAACATTCTTTACAAAGGATTTGGTGCAAAAATTATTTACAGTGACCCAATCATCAATAAGAGTATTGAGGATGATTTTCATGCCCCACGATTTAGTATTGAGGACACACTTCGCCAAGCAGATTTTGTTTCGCTTCATGTTCCGCTTATCCCAGAAACACACCATCTCATGAATGCTGAAAGATTCTCCATAATGAAGCCAACTGCGTTTCTTATTAATACTTCTCGTGGACCAGTTATCGATGAAAAGGCGCTCGTAGAAGCGCTTAAGGAAAAGAAAATACGAGGAGCGGGGCTTGATGTGTTTGAGTTTGAACCGGCTGTTACTGAAGGACTCCTTCATTTGGAGAATGTTATCGTAACTCCACACATTGCTTCTGCTCGTGAAAAAGCGCGCAATGCAATGTCTGTCGCAGTCGCGAATAACCTCATTTCATTTTTTGAAACAGGAAAAGCCATCAATGTGGTTACCAGGTAAATAACCAGAGAAAAAAAGACCACCATGCGGTGGTCTTTTTTTCTTTAATTACATGTCATGCTTCTAATTTTTTCAAGTTTTGCACTAATGTCTTCTATGTGTTCGTTGATAACTTCAATATCTGCTTTTTCTCCTGCAACCTCATCTTCTGTTTTTTCAGTTACCTTTTTTTCATGACGAAGACCAGAAATAAGAATTGAATCACCAATGAAAACAGAAACAAATAGTCCGCTCATAAGTAAAACGATAATACCGGTAAGCATGGAGCCAACGTCTGAAAATACTACACCCCCCCAAAGTGTATTTGCTTGCAACCAATCAGCTGTGTGCCAAACCCCTCGCCAAAAAAGAATGACCCCTGAGCCACCAATGAATCCATAAATAAACGGGTGTTTAGAGAGTCGTCCACGAATCGCGTCTTCGAGATGGTCGAAGAATATATCTATACTTTTGAATGCTTTTTTCATACCTAAAAGTATATCACACCAAAAATAGTATACTTGTAGGTATGTTTAAAAAGGTCTTAAAATATGTTTTCTTTTTTGGGGTTATTATTATAATTTTTGGGGCACTCGGAGACAAAGAAAATAAGAAAAATAACAGTGTTCAAAATGTGGTCAAGGAAACGGCTGTGGACACTAAAATGGACAGTACGACACGTTCATTTTATATGGGTCTTGGTTCTTGGCCACCAGACGCAACCGTTGAAGCGGTGAATGCTATGTACGATGTGATTGACGCTCACACAGATATGGTGTTTCATCATTTTGACAATGGGATTCCTTGGCAAGAGGCGCTTGATGGAAGAGCGTTTCCAAAACATTTGGAAGGCGATTGGAATTGGAAAAAAGTAAAGACTAAGGCAGATAAAAAGATATACCTCGGTATTACGCCTCTTAACTTTGATAGGGATGGTATGGTCGGCTACTGGGGAGAAAAAGATAATAATGAACCACTTCCAGATAATTGGAAAAATCTTCGATTTAATGATCCAAAAGTAAAAACAGCATATGTAAATTATGTTCGTCGGGCGGTTGAATATTTTAACCCTACGTATCTAAGTATTGGCAGTGAAGTAAATATATTAGCCGCAAAAGATAGGGGTGCCTGGGGGGATTATCTTGAACTTAATCAGTATGTCTATACAGAATTAAAAAAGCAGTATCCGACACTCCCAATTTTTGTGTCCCTTCAGTACGAATGGTTGCGTGGTGCTGAAAAAGAGACTCAAAACAAGAAAGCAGAACAAGTTACTGATGCAAAAGATGTTTTGAAATCAAGCGATATCATTGCGCTCACCGTGTATAAGTATGGAACGATTCATAATCCAATTGTCGGGGACTATTTTGCTCTTGCAAAGAGTCTTGCGCAAAAACCAATCGGCCTTGCAGAAATAGGAGCAATGTCAAAGGAGGCAAAATTTAACGGCATTACATTTACTGCAAACGAAGAAGATCAGGATACCTTTATACGTTTTATGGTAAGCGAAGCATCAAAGGGAAAATTTGTTTTTGTAAATAATTACTTTCCGATTGATTTTGATAAGTTACTCAAGCGACTCCCTAAAGAACTTCAGGGTGTTTCTGTAACATGGGCACATATGGGGCTTTATGATATGGATCTTAAACCAAAAAAAGCGTTACGCACATGGGACATGTATTTACAATTACCGGTCGCACAATAATTTGTGTTATTCAAATCGAAGCGCTTTGATAGGACTCAATTTAGCTGCTTTACGTGCTGGATAAAAACCAAAAATGATACCAATGCTTGCAGACACGCCAAATGCAAGAAGGATTGAGGTAAGTGAAATCGCCGTTTGAATGATGCCGAGGAACTGTAGGGAAAAGGAAGCAGAAACCCCAAGAACGATGCCAACAATACCACCAATGATGGTGAGTGTAATTGCTTCAAATAAAAATTGAAGATAGATATCTTTATTTGATGCGCCAATTGCTTTTCGAAGTCCAATTTCTCGTGTGCGCTCACTTACAGAGGTAAGCATCATGTTCATGATACCAATACCTCCCACCAAAAGAGAGATGCTGGCAATCGCAGCAAGTAGTATGGTAAATGTGTTTGTGATACTTGATGCGGTTGCTACAATGTCGGCTTGACTTATGATACTAAAGTCAGCCATTGAAGCATCTTCAATATTTCTTGATACAAAAAGAGCTTGCTGAATAGATGTCTTTGCTTCTTCTATTTGTTCTGTGTCCCAGGCAGATGCGCTTATGGTGCCAACGTACTCATCACCAGTTAAATAGTGTTGTGCGGTAAGAAGGGGAACAATAATCATATCGTCTTGGCTTGTAAAACCACTTCCTCCTTTAGGGACGGTAACACCAATAATGCGGAAGGAAATATTTTTAATACGAATTGTTTGCCCAACAGGGTCTGCATCCTCGCCAAAAAGATCATTTCTCGTTGTTGGGCCAATGATTGCAACTTTTGCTTTTCTCTCATTATCGCTATCGGTAAAAAATGAACCAATATCGACAGATACTGAGCGCACTATTTCATATTCTGGGCTTGCACCAATAACTTGTGTATTTGTATTTTTTCCTTTTGTGACAATTTGGTATCTTCCAGAAACTTCTCCAGAAACAGCTTGTAGTGTGTCGAGGGCTTGCACAACTTGCAAGTCTTTTATGGTCAATATTTTTGCGCCACCACGTCCCGCGCTTATTTGTGTACTACCAGTACGCACTTGTCCACCTTGGATAATAAGAAGATTTGAGCCAACCGACTGAATACTTTGTTCAATTGATTTTTTTGCTCCTTGCCCAATTGATGTCATAGAAATTACTGAGCCAATACCAATAACAATACCCAAAATAGTAAGAACCGTACGCATTTTATTTGCGGAGAGGGCATCACGAGTGCTTAGTACTATGTCTTTATATCGCATGGTATTTTTTTACAGAATCTTCAACAATAGTCCCATCTTTAATAACAATAAGTCGGTCTGCATGACTCGCCACCGTTTTATCGTGGGTGATGAGAATTATGGTACGACCCTCATCCTTATGAAGACGTTTGAAGGTATCAAGAACAAGAGCCCCCGTTTTAGAATCTAAGTTTCCTGTTGGTTCATCGGCAAGAATAATTTTAGGGTTATTAACAAGCGCTCGTGCGATAGCTACACGCTGGATTTGTCCACCGGAGAGTTGGTTGGATAAATGGCGATGGTACTGTTCTGGTAAATCAACACTCTCAAGTGCGTGTTTAGCTATTTTCTTTCTTTCTTCTTCTTCAACTTCAGAATAGAGTAAGGGGAGGGTTACATTGTAAAGCACGCTCGTTCTTGGTAACAGGTTAAACGACTGAAAAACAAAGCCGATATTGTGTCTACGAATAAGTGTTAGCTCTTCATCGGTAAGGGAAGCAACATTTTTGTTATCAAGAAAATAGGAACCACTTGTTGGTGTGTCGAGTGCTCCCAAAATGTTCATCAGTGTTGATTTACCAGATCCCGATGGTCCCATAATAGCCACAAACTCACCTTCTTTTATTTCGAAAGTAATATTATGAAGCGCCGTATATGGTTCTCCAAAATCATCATTATAAGTTTTGCTGACATCGGATAATTTAATCATACGATACAGGTTTATGGTCGAGGACTACTCGTTGTTCTTCCTCCGATTGAGTTAAGAAGTGAAGGGGCGCTATTTGTCTGCGTGGTTGCCGTACTCGTTGTTGTTTTTACGATGACATAATCACCGGGAGATAAACCAGAAATAACTTCTACTTCTGTGTCATTTTGCATTCCTACCTCGATGTTGACCTGCCTTTTTTCTACTCCACCACTTGAGACTGTGTATACACCAACCAATTGCTGAGGCGAGGTTGTTCCTTGTGTTTTTGCTACACGATTTGCACCAGTACGCGCAGTTGAACTCGCAGAACGCCCCCCCATTGTTTCACTTGATGTTCCAGCTGTTATATTTTTTGGCACATTACCAGCATCTATAACTTCAACGTACTTTATTTTGTTACGAGATTTAACAGCAGAAAGAGGGATAACAAGTACACCTTCTTTTGTGTTTGTTAAAATGTTTGCCGAAACACTCATACCAACTTTGAGCAAACTAACTTTTTCTCCCGAAAGAGAAAGTTTGACCCCATATGAAACTACCCCTTGGGTAACTTCGCCGACACTGTCGATATCAACAATCTCTCCATTAAGTTCAATATTATCAATGGCATCTAGAGTAAGTGTTGCTTTTTGGCCAAGTGCAACTTTTGCGATGTCTACTTCATTGAAGGTGATTTCCGCCATAAGTTTGTTTGAAGAAAGTATTCCAAGTGCTGTGCTTTGATTGACGAAATCACCGTTTGAAACCGAAAGGCCAGACACTACACCATCAAAGGGTGCGGTAATGGTGTAGTTTGACAGATTGTTGTATGCGTCCTGCAAGGCATTTTCTCGTTGCTGTACGGTAAGTTCTGCGCTCTCGATATCAAGAGCATTCGGAGAAACAAGGGAGGCTAGTTTTGCTTTTTGTTCCGCAATGGTTCTTTCAGCGGAAGCAATTGCCGTTGCGACAGACTGCTTGGTTTGGTTGTATTGGTTTTGGTTTGAAGTGTATGAGGTGCTTAACGTATTTGGTATGGTAATGTTCCAGTCTCCATTGGCGTAATCTTTTCCACTTTCAAAAGTAAGAGTTAAACCACACACACCAAGTGCTTGCGGTACACCAGAATTTCCGACGTACCCAGAACCAATTTCAAGGCCATAATATTGGAATTGGTCACCAAAAACACGAACAGTATATGTTCCTTCAGATTCACACGTGTAACTTCCACCAAGCGTTGGAATGGTGGTTGCGAAAGAATATTTTGGAGTTACCGCAAGGTTACTATTAAGATATGTTTTTCTTGCATTTGTAAGGGTGAGCTCTTGAGATTTTTTACTTTCTTCTGCTTGAGCAATCGCGTTTTCAATTTGTACTGATTGAAGATTGTCTGGTCCTTGTTTTAGTTTTGAAAGAGATAACTTTGCTTGGTCAAGCGAAAGTTTTGCATCACGAACCGCTTTAATTGCATCATAGGAATAAATACTCGCAATCTTAGTTCCTTTTTTAATGAACTGCCCATTTTGTACATAAACACTGGAAAGGTTACCGGACACAACAGGTTTTAAAGTTATTTGATTATTAGCAACAATTTGTCCTTCACCTGCGACATTTTCCACAATAGTAGAGCGTGTTACTTGTTTGACAGAGTAGACACTGTCCGCCACATCTTCTCCTTGTATGAAAAATAAATAGCCTGCCCCAGAAATGATAACAAGTGTGGAAACAATGAATGTTTTTGTATGATTGTGGTACAGGTTTGTAATTGTTGTTGTGATTGGCGTAACAATGGACGCCTTCAAAGAGGTTGCTTTTTCCATATAATATTATTACTCCCGATAGTACCAGTTTATTTCATTTTTTAGAAGAAAAAATGAAAAAGAAAAAAACACCCAAAACGGATGTTTTTCATCGGTGGACTTCCTAAAGGGACTGCGGACTTTAACAAATTGAATACAATTTAAAAAGTCCGGGAGCCTTCGGGTCCACAAATGAAAAAGCCGACCCTGAGGTCGGATTATCTTTTTCATTTGTGGACCCTAGCGGAATCGAACCGCTCACCTCCGGAGTGCAAAACCGGCGCTCTACCATATGAGCTAAGGGCCCTTATTATATTGTTCTCACATCATGCTCTTTGCTTGTTTTGACATTTGCCGGTTTTGCAAAACCGTCGGCTGTTGCCATTCTCGGCAGAAGCCTCGTGCCATATGAGCTAAGGGCCCGTAAACAATAGGGAACATTATAGCATGTGAGCATGTCTTCGTGAAGTCCCGAGAAGGGGTGTATACTTTACTGTATGAAACAATCAGTAATTATTGTAATAACACTCATCATCTTAATCGTCGGGGCTTTTTTTGTATGGAGGAACAGTGAACCTAAAGACGCCATACAAACATCTCAAAAAGAACAAAAAGAACAAATCGTTCTCTATAAAGAATCAGGGTTTGTTGCGTGGAAGGGAGAGAGTGTTGTTGATTATATAAATGTTGAGGTAGATGAAATCATTCTCCCAAATAATGTATATGTAAGGACGGCTGAAGATGGGAGAGGGTACGTTATTCTTCCCGACAATTCAGTTATATCACTTGATAGAAATACAGAAATTTTTATTTCATACAATTCAAAGAAAGTTTCTATTAAACAATTACTTGGTTCAACATATCACCGCGTAGAATCACTCGTAAGTGGAAAAGAGTATGAGGTGCGTACTCCGGGAACACTCGCGGCTGTTCGTGGAACAAAATTTGGTGTTTCCTATGATAAAAAAAGACGAAAGACAAATATCTCAGTAACTGAAAACAAAGTAGATGTTGTTCCAATTGAAACAATTGATGAAATTGCGACATCAACTGGAAAGAGTGTTGAAGCGGGCATGACCGCAGTTCTTGAGGACGTCCCAGAAGCAACAACGACACCAAGTATTCCTACCAAACCTCGTTCTGTTATGGTTGTTCAAAAAACAGAAAAAATGATTGAAGAGAAGAGGTGGATTGATGAAAATATTCCTCTTGACAATGAACTTGATAAGAGAAAAGAGGAAAGAAGGGAATATATGAAAGAATTCAATAAGAGAATGAAAGAAGAATCGAAAAAGATTGAACCAAAACCACCTACACCAATAAAACCCGCTGACGAGACAAGAGAACGAGTAACAAAGATAAAGGGGATTATTAGGAAAATAGAAGTTGAGCGCCCCGACCTTATTAAACCGGACGATACCATAAAAAGTACCACAACAGACGTTACTCAAGAGACAAAGAATTCAGAGCCCGACGAGAGAACATCTCCAGTTGGTGGTTCATCGCAAACAGTAACTGAATCAGGAGAAGCAACCTCTACAATAGAGGACAGTCAGGTAGCACAGCAACTCCCAACACTCAAAGCATTTGATGTTTCAAAAGATATTCTTTCAAGGGAGGAAGAAGACTTCACTAATAAGTTTTATGGAGAGTACGAAACCTATCTCTACGTGGATATAACGCTTGGTGTTTGTGAAAAGGTGCGTGATTTATCTGGTCGTGATGTTGTTTCTCGTTTGGAGAAATTTGTAAATAGTGCTGGGTATATTCTCCCAAAGAAAGCAGAACTCCTTTCTTTTGCGGACGATCTCATCGGATCGTGTCGTGAAGGAACGACCCGAAGTAGGGTTGCTGAATTTCAGAATCGTTTCGACGTGACGTACCCATTTTCTCAGTAGTATGAAGAATCTAAGGCGCAAAGAAGACATATTTTTTGGATTAAGTGTCATTCTTTTGGTTCTACTTGCATACCTTATTTCAGAAAGTATTTTTGGTGTGCGTCTTAATCGTATTTTGTCAGATCGGGTTTATGATACACAAACCAGAAACGAGGTGGTGGTAGTCGGTGTTGATGATGCGTCGCTCCAGTCACTCGGAGCGTGGCCATGGAAGCGTGACATTTTTGCGCGTGCAGTTGATAGATTGTATCAAGAGGGGGCAAGACTAGTCGTGTTTGATATTTTGTTTTTGGAAAAACGTGAAGGTGATAATGATGTAGAGAGCGCTCTTTCTAAAAATAAAAAGCCAACGATATTTGCTTCCAAACTTGATGACAAAGGGAATCTTCTTGCAAGTGTGTATCAAGATAATCAGTTTACAAAAACAGGTATTGCTCATGTGTATCCAAATGATGACGGAAAGGTTCGCGAGACATATTTTTTCTTTAACGATAACGACGGGTATTGTGTTCCGACACTTTCCTATCTTGCTTTTACTGCGTATACAAAAAATGATATTGGAGTTTGCGATACAACATCACACCCATTTGTATACCAAGCAAGTTCTCCGCGAACAATTTCAATACGTGATGTTGTGCAAGGAAATGAGATAGGTGACGTGAAAGATAAAGTAGTTTTTATCGGTAGTGTGAGCCTTGATCTTGAAGACCACTTTGTTTCTTTAGGGGGAGAAAAGATTCCTGGTGTGTATGTACACGCGAGCATGTTTACAACACTCCTCAATAACTCTTTTCCGAAAACACTCCCAACAACTACTACGGCCGTACTTGTTTTTCTTGTGGTTGTATACGCATCATTTATTTCACTTCGTTTTAATAAGACACTCGTGCAGGCAACGCTGTTCTTCTTGGGAGTCATCGGCATTATTGTTTGTGGATTTTTAGGGTATGGCCTTGGGTATGTGGTGCCGTTTTCCTTCCTTCTCATTACGCACGCATTAGTGAGTGTTTACGGGTTTATGTTTCGTTATGTGAGAACAGAAAGAAAAAATGAGCACATCCGTAATCTGTTTGGGAAGTATGTTCATAAGGATGTTTTGCATGAACTTATGGAGTCTGGTCGCGAGGTAAAATTAGGCGGTGAAAAACGCGACGTGAGCGTGCTCTTTTCGGACATTCGTGGGTTTACCTCGTTTTCAGAAACGATGTCACCAGAAGAGCTTACAGGGCTTTTGAATGCATATTTAAGTGCCATGTCACCGCAAATTTTGGAAGAAAAAGGGACAATTGATAAGTTTATTGGAGACGCAATCATGGCGTTTTGGAATGCTCCACTTAAGCTTAAAAATCACCCGCTTCACGCTGTGAAGGCAGCACTTCGTATGGTGGATGCACTAGAGGTTTTTAATAAGGAACATAAAGCGACGCTTGCTGTTGGTATCGGTCTTAATACAGGGGAAGTGGTTGTCGGAAATATTGGCTCTCAAGATAGAATCAACTACACAATTTTGGGTGACGTCGTAAATACTGGTTCGCGTCTGGAGAGTCTTACAAAAAAATATGGCGTTGAGATTTTAGCAAGTGAAGAAGTTCGCAACAAGATAGAAGAGAAAGACATCGCATGGAGAAAACTTGATGTGATTACGGTAAAAGGAAAAAGCGAACCAACAACAATCTATGAAGTTCGTCGCGCGAGCCATTTTAAACAAGGTGTTGTTGCTGAATATGAAAAAGGGTTGCAATGTTATACGCAGGGAGATTTTGAGGGAGCACTCGCAGTGTTTGGTGCACTAGCTAATAGCGGAGACATTCCTTCACAAAAAATGGTTGAGAAAATTCCAACAATTAATAAAAGTACATGGGATGGCGTTTGGCACTTCGACGAGAAATAAGATTAAGAAAACCCAATTAAGCAAACCACAGGCCTGCGTGCTTGTCTTCTGCAAACGCATGGTTCACATCACGGTGAAGCATTTCATCTTTGATGGTGGCTTCTACAATATCACTTAAACGTGCATCGTTGTTTAATTTCCAGTATGTTTTAGCGAGTTCTGTTGCTGAAATATTTTCATGTACTCCTTCGTGGATGAGACGTAGATAGGTTTCGTAGCTGTGCACCGCTTCTTCTTCAAAGTAGCCCACAACACGATGCGCGGTCCACGGTGAAATAAAATAGAGTAAGAAATAGACAATAAAGAATAGAACTTGGACAATCATAATAAGTCCACGTTCAAAAAGATTTGGTTTAGTGATTTGGCTATACACAAGCAAGTGGATGCGCTCATTTTCCGCTTCATCAAGAAGTGCCTTTATCCATCCGCGGTCATCTTTGATAAGACGAAGTGATTTCAAATGCTGAAGCATACCACCAACCATACCAGGAACACCGGCGATGGTTTCAAGAACAATTGCACGATGGCCGTAGCGCCTTTGAAAAAGAATATCTGCACATTTAGCAGAAAGGTGCACAATGGACTTGGCAAGCCAATCCCCAAACCCAGTTGGTTTATGGCGGTAGTGTTCCGTGCGAACGGAAACGTGAGGGGTAACTCGCTTTAAATCATCAAACATTTCTTGAGATGTCTCTTGTTGCATATATACGAAAGTATATCATTTAGTACTTTAGGTAAGCCAGTTTTATGTGGTAAAATAGCGGATATGTTAGATATTAAATTCATCCGCGAAAACCCTGACCTTATTAAATTAGCTGCCACTAAAAAACACATTCCTTTTGATGTTGATAAACTTGTTGCTGTTGACCAAAAACGTCTTGAGGTTTTGAAACAGATAGAAGCATCTCGCGCAGAGCAGAATAAAGTTTCTGATGGAATTCAGCAAGCATCCGTCGCGGAACGCGCGATGATGATTGAGTCTATGCGCAAAGTCAAAGAAGAACTCAAGAAAAAAGAGGATGAACTTGAGGAGATTATGAAAACCTGGCGAGCCCTCATGCTCTCGGTGCCAAATATTCCAGACATGAGTGTGCCGGAAGGAAAGGATGATACGGAAAATGTGGAAGCTAGTACCTGGGGGACGATTCCAACATTTTCATTTACCCCGCTTGACCACATTGAGCTCATGGAGAAGCAAAACTTTGTTGATTTTGAGCGAGGAACAAAGACAGCCGGTTTTCGTGGGTACTTTTTGAAAAATGATGCTGCGATTCTTGAGATGGCGATTTGGCAGTATGTGATGGCTCGTTGGCAAGCAAAAGGGTTTGAGCCAATGCTTGTTCCATCGCTTGTTCGTCGTGAAGCACTCTTGGGTTCTGGATATCTCCCACAAGGTGAAGATGACCTCTACAAAGACGGCAATGATTATTTGGCGGGAACAGGGGAAGTGGCAACCATGTTTTATCATTCGGATGAGGTGCTTTCTGAAGAAGAGTTGCCAAAGAAAATAATTGCGTGGAGTCCATGTTTTCGTAAAGAAGCTGGAAGTCATGGAAAAGATGTCAAAGGGCTCATTCGTGTGCATGAATTTTACAAATGTGAACAAGTGGTGCTCTGTGTTGCGTCTCACGAAGAGTCTGTAAAGTATCACGAAGAAATTACTAAACATTCAGAAGAAATGATGGAAGAACTTGGTATTCCATATCACCGTTTGCTTATTTGTGGTGGCGATCTTGGATTAGGACAGGTAAAGAAATACGACATTGAGGCGTGGATGCCATCACAGAACAAATATCGCGAAACGCATTCAGCAAGTTATTTCCACGATTTTCAAACACGTCGCTTAAACATTCGTTACAAAGACAAGGAAGGCAAACTTCGTTATGTGCACTCACTTAACAACACTGCCGCAGCCACTCCACGCCTCGTGACTGCAATCATTGAAAATTATCAACAAGCAGATGGGACAATTAAGGTACCAGACGTGCTCGTGCCGTACATGGGTGGAAAAACAGTCATAGGAAAACCATTTCGTTCATAGTCGATGAAGCTCAAGAGAAAAACATTTGTTCTTTGGAAAAAAAGACTCACCATTTTTTTCTCTTTGGTGTTTTTTGTTGGTGCTTTGTACGTATATTTTTTTACGAATACATTTACCATTACAAATTTTTCTCTTCAAGGTATTGAAGAAAAAGACAAAGAAAGAATAACTAACGTCCTCCGGGAGGCGATTGCTAAAAATACACTCTACATAATTCCAGGGAACAAGATTATTACCTTCAATATTGTTAATGTAAAAGAAGCAATTAGAAATGCCCTTCCGAACACTGACTCTATACGTGTGTTCCCCAAAGGGGTACATTCGCTTGCGATTTCTGTAACTCCACATGTTCCGACTTTTCGAACAGGTGAAGGAGAAGCGTACGATATGGGGGGAGTACGTTACCAAGAACAAAATGATATTAGCCATTTACCGGTAATCTCCTTCACATCATCCACAACACCACCCTATATATTTTTCGAAAACCTCGCAAACTTCATTTCGCAACTAACGTCTCTTCTTTTTCCTGTTGGTCATATTATTGTTGACGAATATAATGATGTATACCTGTATGCGAGCGGTTCGCCGAGTAGAATTATTCTTACCAGAGATGCTGATTTTAAAAAGTCATGGCTTGCGCTTGTTAGTGCAATCGATACTGACCCGCTTAAAACTTCGCTTGAAACAAAAAAGGGGTCACTAGAATATATTGATTTACGTTTTGGGAATAAAGTTTTCTACAAGTTCACAAATGACGTTAAACCCGCTATAATCGCTCCACATGCTACAACAACTGCTACGACGACTGTTCAATAAGAAACGTGAAGTACACAAGGTGGACATGCACCCAGTTCGCGGTTTTTGGCAATCTCTTATTGATGAAAAACTTGCGAAAGGTGAAACGCTCACTGTTTTAGCACCAATGGCCGATGTGACGGACATTGCCTTTCGTACACTTATTGCTAAGTATTCAAAACCTCATGGACCGGATGTGATGTGGACAGAATTTGTTTCGGCAAATGGATTGTGTAGTCACGGAAGAGAAATTTTGAAACGCGATTTAGAATTTGGAGAGCAAGAACGACCAATTGTTGCACAACTTTTTACTGCGGAGCCAGAGAAAATGAGGGAGGCAGCAAAACTTTGTCGTGAACTTGGTTTTGATGGAATAGATATCAATATGGGATGTCCTGACAGAAGCATTGAAAAGCAAAAATCAGGCGCATTTCATATTCGCGATTGGAAACAAGCGCAGGAGGTAATTCGTGCCGCTCAAGAGGGTGCAGGAGATATTCCCGTGTCTGTGAAAACTCGTCTTGGGTACAACAAAATGGAATTTATGGAATGGCTTCCGAAACTTTTGGAATGTAATATCCCTGTACTTACGGTTCACTTGCGTACACGAAAAGAAATGTCGCTTGTGCCGGCACATTGGGAAATCATGCCAGAAATTGTTGCTCTTGTACGTGCGATGACAGGGGAGGTGCAAAATGGCGGAACAATTATTTTAGGAAATGGCGACATTAAGTCTGTCACTGAAGGAAAACAAAAAGCAAAAGAAACAGGGTGCGATGGGGTGATGGTAGGCCGAGGTATTTTTGGCACACCGTGGTTTTTTGACGAAACAATCTTTAACAAAGGAAAGAGCGTTCCAGAACGATTGCGAATTTGTGTTGAGCATACAAAACTTTTTGAAGAAAAATTAGGCGATATCAAAAGTTTTGCGATTATGAAAAAGCACTATAAGGCATATGTGCACGGTTTTGATGGTGCGAAAGAGCTCCGAATGAAATTGATGGAATGTGAAAATTCTAAAGAAATCGAGGAAGAAATCAATGCATTTTTAAGAGCCCATTCTTCTGGTACACTGTAAGACATGAAAGAACATCACGTGGCACTGTATCGCAAATATCGCCCAAACACCTTTGCGGAAGTGGTTGGACAAGCTCAAGTGGTAGAACTTTTGCAATCGGCGATTAAGCAGAAAAAAATCTCGCACGCCTATCTTTTTTCAGGGGGCCGTGGAACTGGCAAGACAACAGTAGCAAGAATTGTTGCACGTGATATTGGTTGTAACGATGAAGACATTATTGAAATAGACGCAGCAAGTAACAGAGGTATTGAAGAAATACGCGAGCTTCGCG
This sequence comes from Patescibacteria group bacterium, assembly GCA_030916895.1. GTDB lineage: Bacteria > Patescibacteriota > Minisyncoccia > Phycocordibacterales > UBA5272 > UBA11704. The sequence goes on along the minus strand of JAUPVR010000008.1, from coordinate 6,715 downwards.
AAGCGGTTCGTACCGCACCCTTTTCTAGCCCCTACAAAATTTATATTTTAGATGAAGCACACATGCTCACTAAAGAGGCAGCCAACGCCCTTCTTAAGACACTTGAGGAACCACCGTCACACGTTGTTTTTATTTTGGCAACAACTGACCCATCAAAGCTCCCACAAACAATTCTCTCTCGCACACAACGCGTACAATTTGTAGAACCAAGCATTGCCACACTTTCAAAACAGATACTTCATGTTGCCAAAGAAGAAGGAGTAACACTCTCAGAAATTTCTGCAGACCTGATTGCTCGACACGGAAAAGGGTCATACCGTGATGCGCTTGGCATCTTAGAGCAAGTGATGTCACTCTCAGGTAAAACTATCAAAGAAGAAACCGTTGCCTCATTTTTGGGTGAACCGGCAAGCGCGACAATTATCGCAATCATTGAAGCGCTTTGTGAAAAAAACGCAAGCGGTGTCGCAAAAGGTATCAAAATGCTTCATGAAGATGGAGCAGACGCGTTGCGTTCATATGACGAATTGATAAATGGCATCAGGCAATCTCTCCTTGTGCGTGTTGGTGAAAAAATTGAAATCCGTGATAAAGAACTTTTACAAGCATACGAACACTTAGGTACAACATATCCGCACACCATTGCCTCAAAAACACTTCTAGAACTGCTCAAAGAACGCCACTTGCTCGAAGTTTCATCTGCGCATGCATACACCGCTATGATGGCAATACTACTTTCCTTTATTGAAGGTAATTAATATTCTGGGACAAGAAAAAAAGCACAAATAATTGCACCAACCCATCCGACACTTGATATTCCAGCACTTATAAACAACGGTACTTTTTGTGAAAAAGAAAGCTCTCTAAATGAGTGTTCGATTGCTCGTTTTTGAAAGAAGGTTATTGCAATTCCGTTTAGTAGAAGTGCTCCTACGAAGCCCATCTTAAGGAAAAATTGCGGACGGCTGAGGAGAAACTCACGCATCGGATAGAAAAGCGTCGCGCCTGTTGCTATGAGTGCGATAAGGGAAGCCCATGTCCACGTGTGGTATTTCTTTACGAGCGAAGCATCAAGTTTTTCTTTTTTACCAAGAACCCAAGCAAGTCCCATGTGGTCTGCGTGGTAAATATTCCACAACCCAAAAAGCAGGGCAAGAATGTGAAGAGGTAAAACAATCTGAGAAATTTCCATGACGCGCTACCTACTTAAGATTGCCAACATAGAAACGAGTGTTAAGTATAGTCATGAACTTTTCCTCACCTTTATGTTTATTCATAAATTTCTCCGTACCGTCTATGCCACAAAGGGAAAGAATGGCTTTGGAGCCTCCTGGGTGAGCATTGACCCAAAGTGTTAAGTCGTAGACTTTATTTTGGATAACAGAATAACAACTGTCCTGATTGTTGTGCATTGCAATGTCTTGCATCGTATAGGTTGACGTGGTGGTACTTGTTGCGCCAGTTGTTGTATTAAGCATTGTTCCATCTTCTTGAACGTAACTCTCCGGAGCGTACTCGTCCCACATTCGATATCCGTAGTAACCTGCTCCAAGAATGATAATTGCAATAATGGTGATAAGTGCTGATTTCATAGTCATATACTTCTAGTATACACTAATGTCTATGACACATTCCAGAATTTTTCATCACCTTAAAGAGCATGCGACGACGATCATTTTCGTTTCTGCACTCCTCTTTGATTTCATAGTACTTCCCGACGCAGGGCACGCACTCACACGTTACCTTGGGTATACATACCTTTTTATTGTTGCGCTGTTTATTTTTATTCGTGAGTGGGTAATTTCTAGAAATAGGGCGACAAAATTTGAAAATAAGATTCACGGCTGGCTTTCTTTTGGTATTGCATATTTTTCTGGAGCAGCATTGTCGTTTGTTCTTGTTTATGCGGTTAGGGGGGCAGATGTTTCAGCGTCGTGGCCACTCTTTGCTATCCTTTTTATCTCTATTTTAATAAACGAAGTTGTTTCTGCACACAGTTTTCGCCTTCTCTTAGACATCGGTGTTTTATTTATGGCAACGCTTTTCTTTACCGTTTTCAATGCGCCTTTTTATTTTGGCGTACAAAATGATGCCACGTTTGCTGCAAGTGTTGCAATTACCATGGTTGTCTCACTTGTGTACATATATATTTTGAAGAATGTTTCAGAGACAACCGAACACGAAACACCAAAGTTCATTTCTTTGGCGCTAGGCATACCAATGTTTATTGGAATGTTTTATTTTTTAAATGCAATTCCAGCCGTCCCGCTTTCTCTTAAGGATGCTGGTGTTTATCACCGTGTTGTTAGGATTGAGGGAGGGGAATTTTTAGCGGTGACCGAAGAAAGAGGACGGTTTGCTTTTTTTCAAGAGATTTTCTCATCTCACGAACATATTCTTTTGCCATCTGATGATGGAGTTTATTTTTATAGCTCGGTTAGTGCACCAGCTAAAATTACAGCCCCGATTTCGCATGTTTGGGAATATTATGATGAAACAACAAAAAGGTGGGTAGAATCTACCGTTGTTTCTTTTGATTTAACTGGCGGAAGAGAAGATGGTTATCGTTCGTATTCTAAGAAAGAAAATATTCTTGAGGGTACGTGGCGTGTAACCATAAAAGTCGACAAGAAACGCGTTGTTGGTCGAAGGACATTTACCATCATTAAGAGAGACACCGCAGAGCCACTCAAAGAAACAAAACTTTAAGGTTTAGATAAACTTGAATGAATAGACAATCGGGGTTGTGTTGTTGTAGATTGCGTCAAGTTCAGATTCTGTGTATCCAGGGAGCATGGTGTCATCTTTGTAGATGGTGCCGTTCCTTACCTGTTCAATAACGTAGCATTTGTTTGCGTAGATTGTTCTATAACTTGAGCCTTTGACATATTTCATCATTGCGGCGTCGGAAAAATCAAATTTCTTAAAACTGACACCATTGATGACAACAGTTGTTACTTTTTGATTTGTATATCCATCATCTGTTGCATAGCATTGTGCGGTATCTGGGCTCACACCAACACGAACCTCAGCAGTTAAATAGAGTGGGTACTTTTTCCCCGCAGCAATTGTTCCTTGATCAATACGAAATACAGGAAGAGCAATTACAGGCACTCCGCGTTTTGCTGTTGTTGCTTTGACGCGCCAATCAACATTATTTAATTCATGAAAATTAGAAAATTGCTCGACCTGGTATTCTTTTGGATAACTTAGTGTAAATTTATAAATACCATTTGTGTAGGTTTCTAATTTTTTTGCGGCAGGAAGTGTCGTCTTTGGTGTTGGTGTTACTACAGCCTTTGTCGTTGTTCCAGGGGTAGCTTGTTTTACCACACCTTCTTCGGTTGTTGTTGCTGTTTCAAGGGAGATTAATTCTTCGCTTGTGCTTGGGCTTTTTACGTACCAGATTCCTCCAAGAAGAACGATTAGACCAACAATAATGACCAATGAGTTTTTAGTGATTTTCATATGTACTTAGTATCTCTCTATTGGGGGTAGTTTGCAAGGGAGTCAGACATAAATCCTTTATTTTTAAAGGTTTTTTACTATCCACTTGGTAAGATAAGAGGCAAGGAGTATGCTGGGTTAGTATGAAACATCACAAGTATATTTTCGTTATTGGAGGAGTGATGTCAGGGGTGGGAAAAGGGATTACCACCTCATCTATTGGGACCCTACTTGAAGCCAAAGGGTATAATGTAAACATCGCAAAAGCTGATCCATACTTGAACGTCGACGCAGGCACTATGAACCCCACCGAACACGGTGAGGTTTTCGTTTTAGGAAGCGGTCTTGAGACTGATCAGGATATGGGTAATTATGAGCGATTCCTTAATCGTGACTTACATAATGAGGACTACATGACATCCGGGATGGTGTATAAAGAAGTTATCGAGGCAGAGCGAGCGCTTAAATATGGAGGTAAGTGTGTCGAAGCAATTCCGCACATTAGGGATGCAATTATTAATCGTATCAAGGCGGGGGCAAGAAAATCAAAGTCAGATATTTCAATTATTGAAATTGGTGGAACGGTGGGGGATTATCAAAATGTGATGTTTATTGAAGCGGCGCGTGTTTTAAAACTTGAGAATCCAGAAGATGTTGCTATTATCATGGTCTCCTTTTTACCTATCCCTGGAAATTTAGGGGAGATGAAATCAAAACCAACACAAAATGCAGTTCGACAACTCAACTCGTACGGATTAAATGCCGATTTCATTGTCGCACGAAGTGAACTCCCGCTTGATACCAAGCGAAAGGAAAAAATTGCTATTTCCTGTAATGTTCCGATGGGAAGAATTATCTCAGCGCCAGATATTAAAAGTGTTTATGATGTTCCGGAGAACTTTGAACGAGACGGTTTTGCGGATATGCTTGAAAAAGCATTACACCTAAAGAAAAGGAAAATAAATCTCGCTCCATGGAGAGGGTTTGTAGCAAAAGTTGGGCGCGCACAAAAAGAAGTAACCATTGCTATTGTTGGTAAATATTTCGACACAGGAGACTTCGTTCTTTCTGACGCATATGTTTCTGTAATTGAAGCAATTAAGTTTTCTGGATATGCGCTTGGTATAAAACCAAAACTCGTATGGCTAAACGCTAAACATTTTGAAGGGAGCAATGACCATGTACAGGCAATGTATAAGAAACACTTAAAAAATGTTGCGGGGGTTATCGTTCCAGGGGGGTTTGGTGAAACTGGTGTGGAAGGAAAAATAAATGTTATTCGTTACGCACGAGAAAAAAAGATTCCATACTTTGGTCTTTGCTACGGCATGCAGTTACTTGTTATTGAATACGCTCGTAACGTTGCCGGACTTGCAGGGGCTCACACAACTGAAATTAATCCTAACGCCCCACACAAAATAATCGATATTATGACACACCAGAAAAAACTTCTCGAAGAAGGAAAATATGGTGCGTCAATGCGTTTGGGGAGTTACGTGTGTTTGCTTAAAGAAGGAACAATGGCTTATCGCGCATATAAACAAAGAGCGTGGGGGCATCGGCAGAAAGATGGAACAATCATTGAACGTCATCGCCATCGCTTTGAGGTAAACAATGAATATATTGATGTGCTTTTAAAGAAAGGACTTGTGTTTTCCGGGACTTCGCCTGATAAGAAGCTTATGGAAATCGCCGAACTTCCGAAAAGCAAACACCCATTTTTCTTGGGTACGCAATTTCATCCAGAATTTTTAGCGCGACCACTTGATCCACATCCACTTTTTACAGCATTTCTTGAAGCATCATTGAAACACACAAAGAAATAGAGATATATACATAAAAACTGGCAAAAGCCAGTTTTTATGTATATCGTTTACTTGTATTACCTACATCCAATGGCTTGTCGGCACGCTGTCTTGTCTGGTTCAGGAAGTGAATCACACGCTCCACATTGCATTGCTTGTACATCAATAGAACCACCACCGCTACCAGTACTTCCCGTTGGTGCCACTTGATTCATCATCTGCGACATGTCCATAAACTTTATGTTGGTTGGTGGTGTAAAATACGAAGCATCTGCTGACCATGGTGAACAGGAATAGTTCATTTCTTTATCAAGGTCAACCATCTGCACGGTCCCCTGTGTGTTTTGAGATGTTGGTGTGTTTGCATCAGGAATAGGCATTTTGATTCCTTGTGGCATACCATCGCCCCACACGTACATTATGTTATTGGTAAGGAGCATACGAGCATTTTCTGCTTTTCCATTTGTTGTTGTCTGTGAATCAACGCGCATTTTTTCTCCGCTTAGATAAATAGTCGCAGATGAAGTTATACCGTTTTCAATAATTGTGTACGTACACTTTTGAGAACCTCCACGCGCAAAGATTTCCTTAAGAGAACCCTTTCTGTCGGTTTCTTGTTTTGGGAGTAGGGACAGTTTTGTTTTTTCTAGGCGTTCACGAAGCCCTTTAAGATTACTTGAATCACCACCTGTGGTGATAAAGTTTTCAAGGAACTGTGAAGGATCTTCTCCTAGATACTGGTCAATGAGCATATTTCTATCAAGCCAAATCTTGATGCTCTGGTCATTTTTGGTTAAGCCAATCGTGATAGTTTTTGTTGCGGTTGGGGACAAGTTTTCATCAACATTTGCAAGTGAGCCAACGGCGATTTCAGTTGGTTTTGTTGTTGTCGCATTTTCGCGCGAGACAAGAACCTTGTTTTCCGTGACAGCAACCTTTGCTTTCTTTGTTGTGGCATTATACGACACTGCAAATTTTGTTCCACGAACAGCTGCGAGTGTTCCTGGTGTTCTCACCTCGTAGTTCTTTCCTTGCGAAAGCTCCTGTACTCGGTGGTATGTGTCACCTACAAGCTGAAGGATAGAAATATTTTTGTCTTCGTACAGGATTTGCATTTCCGCATTTTCCCCAAGTGAGGTTACTGCATTATTAGGAAATACAACGTGAGCCAATCCTTTGCCAGTTTTTACATAGGAACCGTTTTCTAGAAGAGATTTCTTTTCTAAAACTGTTTTGTATTCTGATTCCTTTGTTTCTTTCATCATGACACTACCAGATTCTACGTAGAGGTAGATATCCGCACCTGATTTTTTAGAAGATGAAAAGAGAAATACAAAACTAATAACAGCGACGATCGCAACTAAGCCAAAAATAATTTTTTTCATAAGTATTGCTAAAGTATAGCAAAGCCAAACATTCTGTGCTTGCTACTGGTTTTTTCCATAATGAAAAGAGGTTTAAGA
>JAUPVR010000020.1 GCA_030916895.1 Patescibacteria group bacterium | reverse complement strand
GGTGCCACTTGCCAGACAAAGTCCTGAGTTCTGATGGTTCCGAATATTTGGAAACAGCGTGGTAAAAAGTATTTCTGTTGCCTCTTGCAGACCAACATGTATTTCAGGCGCAATTCCTTGGGATTGTCGCGCCCATTCATACAATTGTTCAGGCAAACATCTAAAACTGGACGTTTTCATTGCCGGTCTCCTTGTTAAAAATAACAAAATAAAAACCTAATTGTATTCTTATGAATAAAAAACAGTTTGTCAATAGCTGGTTCTTCGTTGAAATTAGAAGTACCTTGAGGTGTGAAGAGAATGTTCGTGGGGGTTATCCGACGAGTGATCTATTTTTTAGGGTTCAATTCAATACAAATGTATAATTTATGCTCCTACCTCAACAGTGAATCCTCCGTAGGCGAATCGCTTCATATCAAATGGCATATCCTGGTTTTTGCCGGCATATTTCTTATCGAAGTACTCCATCACTTTCTTATTTACCTCATTACGATGCTTCTTTGAATTAAATGTGATGAATGAGAACCAAACCTCTTCTCCTTCTTTTACTTTTGCCATCTTTGGAAATGTGAAAACAACGTGGCCCGGTGTCATGTCATCTGCTCGACACTCTTTATAATCAAGAGCACCAAATTTCATCCATGCAGTTCTCCCTTCCTTTGCCATTTTCTTATAAGCATCTTTTTTCTTCTTAGGTATTGCGAGCACAAATCCATCTACATATTTTGCCATAGTGTTTTTTGAATTAGGGTATGTGTTGGAGTATAGCAGGCGACTTAATTTCTTGAAGTGTACTCACTTCGTTGAAATTAGAAGTACCTTTAGGTAAGGTTTATTTAATGAGGGAGTGGGTTTTGAGGGTCCGGGTTTTTACGAGGGATTTTCTTTTTTCCATAATATACTTAGTTCATGAAAGAGGTTGTTCAAAAAACTTTTCAAGTGATAGGACTTTTAACTACCTTATTACTTGTTGTTTATTTAATTTTTTCTTTAATTACTAATTATAATGACGAGAGGGAGAAAGAGGTAAATTATACACCTCAAACCAATTCAGTCGTAGTGCCAAATATTCCGGCTACCAGTACGCCTGTATCTGAAGATGGAGATGTCTACGAACAAAGGCAAATGCGGGCTGACTTCAACAGTGGGGCTACGGATTCGGGGAATTAGATTGTATTAACTGTTCTAAAATTTTACTTTTTATATCAGCCACATTAGAAAGGTCTTCATTTTTGAAACGAAGCATTTTTATTTGTGCGTCGTGTATTGCTTTGTTTACAAAAGCATCACGCTCGATTCTTTTAGTATACGAATGGGTATAATCATCTAGTTCAATTGCTAAAACAGGAGAAATATTTACTTTATCAAAAATTACAAAATCAATTGATTTGTTAATTATTTTATTAAAATATGTTTGCCACCTCGGTTCTCCTTTTTTTACCTCCAAAATACTCGCAATATGAACTTGTGGAAATATATAGTAATCATTCGGCACACACTCGTTAAGAATAGAAAAAAGTTCTCGTTCCTTCATGGTCATTAAATACATTTTCTTAATGTAAGGGAGTAGTTCTTCTTGGGGTTTGAAAATGTAATTTATAAAAACAACAAACAAAACTACAACAACTACGAAGATTAAACTATATAGTAAAAAATGTTGGTTCATAAGGAAAGTATATCAAAAAAGTACGTAACCTCGTCGGTGGGTGCTGGGGTTTGGTGGGGGGGTGAAGTAGGAACAATTACTATTCTTTTGATTCTTCTTGGATACCCTGGTTCCCCTCAATCTCATCTATTAAATCAATAATAAAATCAACCGGTAAAACTATTGAATAACCTGAGTTTTGATAATGAGTATTATATAAAGATGGAAATCTTGTGTTTTGCCACTGCTCCACAAAGGGAACGAATTGAACAATTACACCAATTAAATGTATGTTTACTTCATTGGGTACATCTAGATTTATTTCCAGGGCCAATCCTCCACTATTTCCTCCATAAACAGGGCAATCGAGTATTAAGGTTTTATTATCATAATTTTTCCCAGCTATAATACCTTTGCGCACTAAAGGAAGGTCGTAATTAATTTGCTTCATTTCAGAAGTACTTAAGCTAACAGGGTATCCTAAAGCAAAAATCTCATTTGATATATCAACATCATTAAATTTCCTTGCACCAGACAATTCATATGTCACAATAGAACCTTCAGCGTTTTGCAAAAGAGTTACTCCTGCTAAAAAATGAATTCTACTATCTTTTCTTTCTCCAAATTTTATTACCACTATATCTTGAGAGGAATGCTGTTTGAGATGGTTATCTGCAATTAATTTCTGTAAGCTTAGTTCATAAATTCTTGGTGGCTTATAAACATACGGTTCAACAAAAGTATTACAAACAATTTTTATTTTTTCAGCAAATAGTTTAAATTCCTTAGTGGTTGGATCTTGGTAATAAAGAACATGCTTCGCGGTTACGATGTAAATATTATTTTTATCATCAGTACCCACAATAAACCCAGAACCAGAACTAGTTCCAGCCAAAATTCGTACAGGGTAGTTTAGGTTATTGCTTGGCAGTTTCATAATCAAGAGAAACCTACTCGAACTTCAACATTGTTCAAAGTTACTGGGGGGTACATGGACTCGCCTCTCACACTGCTGTGTTCGAGACCTACGCTCGCTCTTCGCGGACTGCTTGGCCTCCCGGCATGATTTACTAATCACCCGCGGTTCTCGTCCATGCCCCGAGCAATACAAAAAGGATAGCATAAAGCCATCCTTTTTGTTGTAAGCAAATGTGTGTACTTAATCTTGCTAGATTAAGTATCTTCGTCGCCTACGGTTCGAGTCCATGTACAAAAATGCCAAACAAAAACATCCGTGTGCTTTCGGATGTTTTTGTTTTATGATATGTGTTTACTTATTTCTGCTGAAATAAGTACCGCGTCGCCTTCGCTCCTTGGGCTGGGGTACATGGACTCGAACCACGATACTCAGGACCAAAACCTGATGTCCTACCATTAGACGATACCCCAATTTATTTTTTATACATTTCCCTTTATTTATTGTCTTGGGATTTGAGACGAATATCACCGGATGTCCTACTACATGCAACGAGTACGTTGCAGTACTGTGATTTCTACAGATTGAGTACAATCTAAGAAATCGGGAGCATTAGACGATACCCCAATATATAGGTTATAGGGACTAGGTGTTAGGGACTAGAAGAATTAAATATCTAACAACTAGAATCTATAATTTTTTGTAAACAATTTTTATTTGTACAGATTAGGGGACTGGTTTTGTTTTCTAACCCCTAATATCTAGTCCCTAGTCCCTGTGCTTATCCCCAACTGTGGATTAGTTACGACACGGAAACGAGTAGTGAGTCAATAGATTTTTCTTAAAAATCGTTGCGCTGTATCACCATAAGCGCGCAACTACTATACCATAAAAATTTTGCTTGCGCGAGATTAGAAGGTGAGGGTATACTCGATACCATCACCTTAAAAATTGTTACATCAAACTGTATGGAATCCAATCACACATTCGCAAAAAAAGAATTAACAACCGATGACAACAATTTTAAACCGTTTACAGGAGAGCTTCCTTCACGACTTCAAAAATTTGCTGAACGTGCGCTTGCTCGTTATGAAAAAATGTCTCCAGCACTTCGTGAACACTTTACACCAGCACTTAATTGCATTAATACAGCAGTGCTTCGAACGTCGTATTCGCTTGATCTTAAAAACACAATGGAAATTGGTGATGCGGAATCATTTGATACAAAAGATTCATTTTTAACTCCAAAATTTAACGCGTAGAGAAAAAAGAAAACAGGGGATTGAAACATTGACTTCCTGCTTGGTGTATTATAGAGTAAAGTTGTGGTTTACCACTGTTTTTTAAGGCTTTTATGGCACTACTTCCAGAACTAAGTCAAATTTTAAGGGAATCAGAGCTCACTTTTGAAGAAGTGAGAGCCTTTGAAACTGGTCTTTCTATGCTTACTAACAAGGAGCAAGAAACGTTTATGGAAGCAATCAAGGATGATCCGGAACTCATTTACCCACTCTACATCAATTTTAAAGCAAAGCTTCACGCGGCAAATGGTACTGAAGAAGAATGGGACAAAGCTGTTGAGACAGAAATTATCCAGCTTGAAGATTTTATGACAAAACGTCGCGTCGGTAACGAAATCGTGTAAAAATCTCTTCGTGGATAACGAGGAGATTTTTATTTTGCTATACTCGTAAGAATATGAATCAAGCGTCTATTGGTTTTGTAAATACTTTTAAACACGGCAAAAGTAGGACAACTTTTTTTACATCGTTTGTTTTGCTTGTGCTCGGATACTTCGTGCTTGCAAATGGAGCAGGAGCACTCCAAGTGTTCTCTTTTTCGTCGCTTTCGTTGTTGACTCGTATAAAACTTTTTTTCATTGCTTTTTTCGACATTGCTGAACTCATGACGCCAAGCATTTTATTTCTTGTTGTTGGGGTAACCATTCTTTCTGCGCTTGTTATTACCATGTTTTCTATTCTCATGCGTATTCGCAAAGAAGCCCTCGTTTTAAGCGGTTTTTATAGTGGATTTGCACTCGCGCTTGCGGTTTTGGGTGTTGGTTGTGCTGCGTGCGGGGCGGTCCTTCTTGGAACAATTTTTAGTTTCTTTGGTGTTGGTGGATTACTCACGTACTTTCCATATCATGGGGTAGAGGTTGGGTACCTTGGTTTATTCTTCCTTGTTATCATTTCCTATACACTCGCGAAGCGTTTGGCAAATCCGTACACGTGCTAAACTGATTACCATAGAAGTATGTTCGATATTTTTGATGATGCTCCTAAGCAGGCACTGAAGATTCTTGCGATTATTGGCGTTGTTTTTACTATTGCCGTTACGCAAGAATTTGGCGATCAAGTGAAGCGTGCTTTTGTTGCTGATACAAAAACAGAAAACACGGAAGAACAGCCTCTGGTTACTAATGTTGAAAAAACATATCACAAAGTGGTACGTGTTGTTGATGGCGATACACTCAAAGTTTCCATGGATGGTAATGAGGAAACGGTTCGTCTTATTGGTATCAATACACCAGAAACCGTTGACCCAAGACGGCCCGTTGAATGTTTTGGCAAAGAAGCATCATCGAGAATGAAGGAAATGGCACAAGGAAAACTTGTATACGTGGAAACTGATGTGTCACAAGGCATGCGCGATACGTACGGGAGACTTCTTGCATACGTTTACTTGGAAGATGGTCAAATGCTCAATAGAAAAATGATTGCTGAAGGGTATGCGTATGAGTACACCTACCTCGCACCGTACACGTACCAGGCTGAGTTTAGACAACTTCAAAACCTCGCGCGCGTAAGTAAGTACGGACTTTGGTCAGATACGACCTGTTCTGGTATAAAATAATCTCTATGGAAACTGTACAATACCTTCTCTCCAAATTCATAACCGTTATCGTTGTACTTAGTATTTTTCTTTTTCTTTATTGGATAGGGACAATTCTTTTTCCTTTTTTACCAAAAACGCTTGGCATCTCAAAAACAAATAATGCTTCAAGCACAGAATCAACGCGTGAGGACTTAGAGTTTTTCTTACCAACACCAAGAAAAGTTTCTCTACAGGGGACAGGAGAAGGAGAGTATCCGTATGGGCGTCCAGTAACAAGTGAAGACTTCTTACGCTACGATGGAACCACGCAATTACCAGAGTGGCCCCAGGGGTCTAAAAGTCCTGTTATACAAAACGGATTGACCCAAACAGGAGGTTCTGCTGATTATCAAACTTTTGACCCTGTACGGGCAGGTTTTTCGCAAACGGCGTATGTCCGTAGTCTTTCTTTGCATCGAGGGGCTCGTGTTTACGGGGGATTGAGTTTTACCGGTGAGGCAAAAGAAGCTATGTTTTCAAATGCGGTTTTCACACTTTTTGTTGTGACCCCGGAAGGCCAGATCGTTGGTAGGGGAGAAGCTCGTATTTCAGATGACGGCGCTCGCACTGAGTGGAGAAAATTCATTGGAAGAATCACAACGCAAGTTGGTTATACCGGCAAGAATTGCACGCTTCTTTTCCAACAACAGAAACCAAATGGTGTGCGTATCTACTTCCCTATAACGTGTAATTAATAGTATAAACACCATAAAAAAACTTCCACCTGTGGGGGGGCGGAAGAATTTTGCTTCTTTGGGGGAGAGGGACTAGCCTTTGCGAATCAGTTCGCGTGCTCGGCGTTCGACGAAACTTCTCAGTTCGTGTATGCGACGCCTCTCCTCATCTGTTTTTACGGGGAGGTGTTCGTTTGCCACCACGTCTGCGACCACGTTTGGGATTCTCCTCTCGTTGTTTTCGACGAGGTCGACAACCTTTTGAGCAAGTCTTTCCACAAGGGTCACGTTGCTCTCCAGAAAGTAAAAGAAAAATAGTGTACTGCTCGAACCTAATTGTACACTATTTTTCTTATTTTGTCAATATTTACTATTCTTTGTCTTCACTCCTTAAATCCCATCTTTTTTGGCGAATTTCTTCAATTGGTTGCTTTGGTGTGTAGTCAACACTATCTTTCTTTTTTGGACTGAAAAGATTTTCTTCTGTTGGAATAAGTACGCCAATAATGTAGTTTCTAAAAGCAATAACAATACTACTTCCAACTTTCTCTTCGGTCTTATCTTCGGCCATTACATCAACAATAATTTTTTCAAGTTCTGCACGCTCACTTTTCGTAAATACACGACCAGCAATTTTTTCTTTAACCTTTTCAACCAAACGCTCTCGTAGTTCGTTGTTTTCAAGCGTTCGGGGGGTTTGTTGAAACGGAGGCATAGTTGTTGTTTATCCAATCAAGCGGTCGATAACTGTTTTTACAAGTGCTCCATCTGCTGTTCCACCAAGTTCTTTCATCATCTGTCCAACAAACTGTCCTTTCTTGCTTGGGTCAATTGGAGATTCGGCGAGTTTTGCTTTAACTTTGCTTTCTATTTCCGCTTCTCCCATTTGTGCGGGGAGGAAGGTTTCAAGAATGGTAAGCTCCGCCTTTTCAGAGTCAGCCAAATCTTCACGACCACCGGCAATAAACTGATCGATGGAGTCCTTGCGTTGTTTTGCGAGACGCTTAATAACTTTCATACAGTCATCATCTGAGAGTGGTTCCTGTGGAGGACGGCCTTGAGAAACAAGTTCATTGGTAAATGCAGCGGAAATGCCACGAAGGACCATAACTTTATCCATTTCCTTCGCAATCATCGCTGCTTTTAATGCTGTTTTAATTTGTTCTTGCATAATTTCATCAGTGTACCACAATGGAGATAAAAAAAGCCCCGGGCCCATTTGGAGAAATGGGTGACCGGAGCAGAGCGCACCATGGAAAAATACCATAATTTGGATAAAAAAGCAAAAAAATTGGCATGCAAACCAGATTCCCCGCATGGTACACTTGCTTCATGCTTATAGAAATTCTGCTTATTATTTTCGGCACACTCATCACAATTCTTCTTCTTATTTTGATTCTACGAAAGCCACACAAAAAAGAAGAAGGTGACTCTTTTCTCATTCTCCAAGACCAACTTGAACGGTTGCGTGCAACACTTGATAACAAGCTTGAGCGTGGACAATCCGAACTCCACCAAGTGCTTCACAGGCAAAGCACAGAAAGTTCGCGCCTCATTGCAGATATCACACGCGAATTAACAGAAGTGAAAGAGGGAAACAAACAGGTCTTTTCAATGACGGAACAGTTGCAAAACTTGGAAAAAGTTTTGACGCATCAGAAACAACGTGGAAATTTAGGGGAGGCATCTCTTGAACTTATTTTGTCGAATATGCTTGCACCAGGCCAGTATGAAATGCAACATCGTTTTTCAAATGGAGAGGTAGTGGATGCGGTCATTCACACCAAAGACGGCATTATTCCAATTGACGCAAAGTATTCGCTTGATAACTATCAGCGACTCATGAACGCAATTGATGAAGAGGACGAAGCGTACTATCAAACAGAGTTTAAAAAAGATATTCAAAAACGCATTGATGAAACATCAAAGTATATTCGTCCAGAAGAGGGAACACTCCCATTTGCCTTCATGTTTATTCCGGCTGAAGGAATTTACTACGATTTGCTTGTAAACAAAGTTGCTGTTGGTTCAATTAATACGCAGAATTTGATTGAGTATGCGTACAACAAAAGGAAAGTGATTATTGTCTCACCGACAACATTTTATGCCTACTTGCAGTCGGTGCTTTTTGGATTTAAGGCATTTAAAATTGAAGAGAGCGCGCGTCACATTGAGAAACGAGTACAGGAACTTGGGCGTCACATTGATACCTATGAAGAGTACATGAAAAAACTTGGCAATACGTTGGGTACTACGGTGAATCATTACAACACTGCATACAAGGAACTTAAAAAAATTGATAAGGATGTTTTGCGTATTACTGGAGAAGAGGTTGGTATAGAACCAATATCGCTTGATAAGCCGTCATACGAGGAAGACTAAAAAAAAGACACACCCCGTACTTAGGGGTGCGAATCGAGGAACTCGATATTGTTTTTTGCGATTTCGCGAAGTCGTCTGTACCCGAATGGGCCATACGTTGCATGGAGAAGCGACACAACAAATCCGATGTCACTCCATACCTCGTCTTGATTGTTCGTGTACATGCTCGAAAGGGTATACATAGCAAACCCCGACAAGCTCCATAAGACCGCACCCGCAAGAATCTTCTGTGGCAGGTAGGGGATGAGGAGGAGCGCGACGTAGAGGAGGATGAGGAAGCAGATGACCGAAAGGAAGAGGATGATATCCACTCGCTTCAGGTAATCTTTTTTCCATTTTTCGACCCAGGTGTCACGAAGGTAAATGGGCCATAACACCATCTCTTCCAGGAAATGTCCGACCGTGAAGGAAGGAAACGGGCGCCCTTCTTTTTTTGCGAAAGCGATGTCGCGGATGAGCCCTGTGATGGTCTTGTTGTGTTCGAGGTAGTATCCAAACACCCCAAACGCAAAATAGGTTAGGAAAAGACACGCTACGGGGAAAATGAACTGAATCTCCATGAAACTATCCTTATTTTCAGAAAGAGGTTACTAGGTATAATACAATTTTATTGTTGTTTTGTCAAAGAAAGCCTGCGGAGCACGTATGCTCTGTTTTACAAGGACAGTGACCTTGCAAAATATCGAAAAGTACTGTATAATTGCATGATTATGGAATTTGCAGTCATTCAAACAGGGGGCAAGCAGTACAAAGTCGCAAAGGGCGACAAAGTCTCTGTAGAAAAAATTAAGGGAGATTATAAGGTTGGTGATACTGTCACCATTGAGTCTGTTGTCTTGCATGATGATGGAAAGAAAACAACGCTCGGTGCGCCGTACATTAAAGGAAGCACGGTTACTGCGACTATCGTTGAGTCTGGAAAGCAGGATAAAATTTTTGTCGTCCGTTATCGCCAGAAGTCTCGTTACCACAAGCGAAATGGTCATCGTCAGCCGTTCATGACCCTCCAAATCGACACTATTAAGTAAAAATATAGAACAAAAAACTTCTCGAAAGAGAAGTTTTTTGTTTCTTATAAAAATCAAATCCCCCAAGAGCGAGGGA
>JAUPVR010000007.1 GCA_030916895.1 Patescibacteria group bacterium | reverse complement strand
ATCTTTAATTATTAGACTAATAACGAGGGTCTTGTACCCTCCACTAGGAATAACAATCGCCAAATATGTTCCGTGACAACCTCTAATACGTGGTTATCTTAAAGCACGAACAACTTCTTCTAAAATATATTTTTCAACAAGGAGTGCATACCCCTCTTTATTTGGGTGAATACCATCATCAAGCATATACTTTGTGTTTAAAAAAACTTCCATAACGATAAAAGGAATAAGTTCCACATCATATTCCTTTGCTATGTCTTTATATAAAGAATCAAATGCTTGCTTATAGCCAAGTCCGCTATTAATTGGTGCCTGCATTTTAAGGAGTAAAACCTTTGGTGGATTAGCCCCCGAAAGAAGAATACTCATTGTCTCTTTAATGTTTTTCCTCGTTTCCTCTATTGGTAAAGAACGAAGTGCATCGTTGCCACCAATCCCCAACAGAACGACATTTGGATTTTGGTCACGAATAAATTGTGCGCGCTCTAAATTGCCACGCGTTGTCTCTCCACTTATACCCGCATTTACGACGGTGACTGAAAATCCTGCGTCTTTTAATTTTTGTTCAAGCTGTGCGGGATAACTTTCAAATAGAGGCAACCGATACCCTGCGGTTAAACTATCCCCAAAAGCGATGATAAGTTTTTCTTGTGTCTGGCTTGTTTCTATGTTGGGAACATCAACTTTTACAGTGTCTTGCTTTAATAGAAAAAACCATACAGCAAAACTAACAATAATAATTCCAACAATAATGCTACTGGTTTTCTTCATGGATAAGTATTTCGCGTATCTTTCTTTTGTCTCCCCTCGAAAGACTGACCGCTATAACCATAATGCTAACAAGAAGGGCAACAAGAATAAAGACAAGCTCTTTATCAAAAACTTTTGCGGTTGGTAATTTTATGTAGTGCGCTGCGATAATGTATGTAGCAAACACACCAACACTATACGCAAACAAACTTGAAATAAGGGTTGTACTTAAAGACTCTAGGACATAAAGCCTTTCAACAAATCCCCTCGTCGCGCCAAGTACAAGCAGTCGAGCGCCGTCTCGTTTACGAACCTTATACGAAGAAATAACCAGTGTTGCAATCAAGAGCGTCGCAAGTACAAGCGGAGGAAGAGTAATAATAAAAACAAGAAGCAAAAGAATGTTTGTAATTGATTGGGCAAGAGCACTTATTTCTTCTGTGTTAATCATGCTAACGGTTGGCATATTCGTTGCGAGAAAAAGTCCTAACCTTGTTTGGTATTCCCCTTTTTGATTTGAATACCCAAAAAATGTTGTCGGAAAACGCTCAATGTCTTCTGGTGACATCACGATAAAAAAGAATGGCATACCAGACCTTGATTCTGTTTCGCGAACGCTTGTCACAACACCAGTAACCCTAAATCCTTGAATTGAAAAAACAAAACGAGATCCAAGTTTCGCTTGTGCTCTTTGAGCAAACTCTTTTTCGATAGAAATTTCTCCAAGAGCACCAATTTCTTTTTTGCCTTCCACTATACTTTCTGATTCTAAAAGATTTTTTCTATATGTTAAATTGTACTCTCTACCAAGCTCCCGAGAAACAGTTTCATCTCCACGGGCAAGCGCTTCTTGGATCTGAACATCGTCGATACTTATGATGCGCGCACCAACATTTGGAAAGAGCACCAAGTCTGGAAAATTTTCTTGTAGTTGTTCTTTTTGTGATTTCTGCACATCGATAACATATGTTGCCGGAACAGTTCTTCCTAAATCATTCGCAAGGAAAGACGCGATGGACGCCTGAAGAAGTGTAAGTGTGGTGAGAGCAACGAGGGCAATAAAGAGTGATGTAAAAGAGATAAGACCAAAAAATCCATCAGCTTTTTTTTCAGTAATAATTGTTTTGATGAAGAAAGAAAATTTTTCTCGTTTACTATACAGAAGACGAAGTAGAAAAAGGAAAGAGCTTGCAAGCACTATGTAAAGAAAAACAATGGAAACCACCACAAGTGTTCCTTGTACAACATCTGAAAGCAAAAAACTTGCCACAACAATAAGAGGAAGTAGCGTGGTGACCGTTATGATACTCCCATGTAACAAAACCTTTTCCTCCCTCTCTTCCTCCACTCCAAGCAAAAGTGCTCGAGGGCTCACTTTGAGCGTGTTGCGGATACTGGGAACATATGATGCGAGTGTTGTCGCAAACGAAAGAAGTAAGGTAATGAGAAATGCTTCTATAAATTTAGGTTCTGGTAATGTAACAGCATACCCGGAAGTAACTTGGTCTTGCGTAAAAGAAAAAATTAAAAGTGATACAAGAAAGCCAAGCACCGAAGCTACAATAACAACATATGAAAGTGAAAAGAAGAGTGTGATGGTTAACTTTAAACGAGTAAACCCGAGCGCAAGGAGTGTCGCAAACGATTTTCGTAACAATGTAAGGAGGTACAGTGTACTTGCATAAATATTAACTGCAGCCAATATACAAGAAAGCAAAACGGCAACAATGAGAAATGTCGAGACTGTGTCGAGCCCAATTTCAAACCGAGAAGCTGATGTCCCGAGAACCCTAACCCGTATTCCGTTTTCTTTTCCGTATGCAATAAGTGCTTCTTGTACAACTTCTTTATTGTCGATAATTTTTATTCTAATATCATACTCCCCACGAAGAAGGCTTGCGTCGACATCTGAGTAAGTAAATCCTTCACTACTTATAAGAGCTTTCGGGAAAAACGAAGCTGTAGAGAGTGAATCTGGTTCTCGTTTCCAAACACCAATTACCGTATACATCTTGTTGTTAAACAACATGACTTCTCCTTTTTTTACCTGTAACTTTTTTGCAAGGTTCTCATCAATAAGAATTTCATCTTTCTTTGGGACACGATACTCTCCATCACTCATGAGAAAGGATCCATAGAGTGGGAACATGTTGTCAACAACACGCATAGATGTCGCCGCTGACGATGTGCCGTGTTGTGTGGTTGCAAAAAAACTTTGTTCAAAACTAGCAACCCCACTTGCGCTATGTAAAATACCCTCAATTTCTTCTTTATGTATTGGGAAACTAGATTCTAAGGTTACATCCCCCCCTAAAAATTCTTTTTGTTTATCCTGAAGGAATATCCCGGAGCTCGATGTAAGGAGCCATGTTGAAGAAACAACAAGGGCTGTCAAAAAAAGAGACAAGAGTGGGAGAACATACCGTCTCCACTCTCTAAACAAAAGCCGACTACTGTACCGCAAAACAAGACTAATGCTTTTCATGAAGTGTTTTATTCTTTACTTCAAATACACGATCCATTTTCTCGGCAATTGAAAGGTCGTGAGTGATAATAATGAGTGTCTTTTTCTCTTCCCCTATCTCCTCAAGCAAAAGCTCAAGAACTTTTTTACCTGTTTCCCTATCAAGACTTCCTGTTGGTTCATCAGCAAGTATTACTTTCGGATTATTCACAAGCGCACGAGCAATGGCAACGCGTTGTTTTTCTCCACCAGAAAGAGTTTTTGGGATATTGTTGCTTCTTTCAGAAAGACCAACACGTCCAATCAGGTCTCTTACCTTACCATCATTCCTTACACCAGAAAGAAGGAGGGGTGTTTCTATATTTTCTTTTACCGTAAAAGGACTAATGAGTTCAAATGATTGAAAAATAATACCGATTGTCTTGTTTCTATAATCTGCAAGTTCTTGTTCGTTTAATTTCGAAAGTAAAACACCATCAACAACAATTTCTCCCTGTGTTGGAACATCAAGTCCAGCAAACAAAGAGAGGAGTGTTGACTTACCAGAACCAGACGGACCAACGATTGCAACCTTTTCCCCTTCTTTAATATGTATATTTACATGTTCGAGTATGGTAAAATTTCCCGCTTTATCAGAAAAATGTTTCGCAACATTATTGAGTTCTATAATTGTTTTTTTATCACTTTCTTGCATACAATAATGGCAGTGTATCATGGGTGATAGTGACCCGCGGTTCAAATCCGGATAGGTAGTGTGCGCACCGCGAAGCAAAATACCCAACAAGTACAATGTTGGGTATTTTGCGAAGTGGTGTGCCTATCCGGATTTGAACCGGAACTGAGGGCTCCACAAGCCCGCGTGCTAACCATTACACTATAGGCACCATCTGCCAGGAACTAGGGACTAGACTTTAGGGGCCAGAAACCCGAAAAGCTTTTCACTAAAACCATTCCTAAAGTTTCCTTTAGGTGGCTAATACTTTACCACATTTTTTCTCTTTTAGGAAGCCTCGCCTTACTTTTTCAGTATGCTAGTATAAACGGGTTGTCCTTTCATCTCCCTACAAGGAAATTTCGTGAAAAACCTCATTGTTACGATTCTGGTTTTTCTTTTTCCTTGCGGAGTGTTCGCAGAGGAAAAAGAAATCACTAGCCCCTTCTCTCAAGAAGAGATGCGACTCCTTCGGGAGTGTTGTCTTGCTAAAGAGGTGGACCCGTTTGTTCTGGTTTCACCTGAATATGCACAACTCGTTGAAATATGTTGCCGTGCTACAGAACTTGGTTCTCCTGACTTGCTTTCACGTGAAGAGAAAAGGATTCTCGAGAACTGCTGTCTTGCCAGGAAAGAAGAATCGAAAGGTTTGCTTTTTAGTAATATAAAAACAAGCGACGAGCGGTTTTTGACAGAGGTATTCAAAAGAAGGAAGTGGCAATTTCTTGCGATAAAAACAGCTACCTATCGAGAGGGTTGGTCTCTCCGAACGAAACGAAAAGATGGTGGCTACTACATCGCTGTCTCATGGGAAAGCAACCGTGACCCCATCAAATTCCTTTTCGAACCTTTTTTCATTTTCGAAAGCACCCCCCACAAGTAACTTTGTGGGGGTTCTTTTATTATTGTCTCGTGCGATGTTTCACAACACGGTTTAGGTACTGGACACAGACACATTATCGAGATTATTAGATTTTTTTACTCTTCTTGCTAACCATAGTAAAAGCAATATCGCTATAACGCCCGTTAATATCCTTTCAACAAGCGTTGATGGAATGGTGAGCGCAGCTATCATCCCCATTACAGTGTTTTGTATATAACTACCGATACCAAACAAAATTAAACCATTCTGAGTAAGCCATCCTTTTCTTTTTAAGATTTTATAATAACCCCAAACTATCAAAAATAATGCAATAAAAAAAATCACTAAAGACAGTTTCTTGTCTGTAATAAAACTTAAAACTAGAAAGAATGGGAAAAACAAACTCATCCCCAACCAAACAGGTTTTAGTGTCAACACGACTGGTGTTTCGTTAGTGGTGGTGGGCACTTGAATAAGACGTTTTGCTATCAAAAATGAAACAAACATCATACCTAAAAAGATGGCCAGTTGTAGCAATGTATTTTGTTGTAATGTGTTCCGTATTCCCTCTTCGCCAAGAAACATCGCCGATGCCAAAAATAAAAGAACAACACCAAATATTGCGACCATTTTTTTCGAAAGCCATGGTTGGTTCTTGTGTTTCGGATAAAGCCAGTATGTCAGTAAAATGGGCATAAGAACCGATGAAAGCGCGTGCCAAAAACCAATAGCAAACGTGAAAGGAAAACTAATCCCCAACAAATAACCATAGTTGTCGTATTGCCCTACTGGCAACTCATTAAAACGAATTAGTGTCTTTGCAACTAACCCTTCGTTAAATAAACTAAAAGCAAACCCTAACATAAAAATACCCCCAAATGTCACATTGTACCTAACGGCGATTTCTCTTACGACAAGCACAGCGACTCCATACCCCAAAAACAAAATAAGAAGAATGACTGGATTAAAAAAAGCACTTAGCGATGAACTCCCGGTGAGTATTTCTGGTAAAACTGTTGCGATTATAACGAGCACTATTGCTGGTTTAAAGTTTGACTCCATATTGTATTTATATGTTTTAGTGTATCACTTACCATCCTCACAATGGAATCTTGTTTTCCTGAGCGCCAAATAATAAAACGCACATTCTGTGCGTTTTATTATTTGGTGCTCAGGAGAGGACTTGAACCTCCATGCCGTTGCCAGCGCTACCACCTCAAGGTAGTGCGTCTACCAGTTTCGCCACCTGAGCATTTACTTCCCTATGAAGTACCAAAATACTACCACAGGCAAACGAAATATTCCAGCAAATCAAAAATTCCCTTTCGGGAATTTTTGATTTCTTTATGCCTTTACTTCTTCTTGAACCACTTCGGCCTCTGTATCAACCGCTTCCATTGTCGTTACGCCGTCTTTCGTGATAATACGAGTATCGACTTTCAGTTTGCGACGAACATCACGGAGGGCTTTTTCACGAACATAATAAAGCTTTGAACGACGAGTTCGTGAACGACGAATGAGTTCAATTTTATCAATTGTTGGAGCAAAGAGAGGAAAAACACGCTCAACACCAACGCCAGAGGTTACCTTACGAAGGGTAAACGTTGCTCCCATTTCCGTACCATGCTTACGAGCAAGCACCATACCTTCAAACGCCTGAAGACGGGTTTTCCCATCGGCTTCCTTGATTTTGTTCCAGACGCAAACAACATCTCCGGTTGAGAAGTCGAGCTTCTTGCGAGCTTCCATGTTGACTGGGGTTAGTTTTATCGTCGTTTTCATAGGTTTGTAAATCTAAAATTAGTCCGCTTATGATATCACAAAATTTGAAATTGGGCAACTAGAGAAGGGAAAGCTTCTTAAGGGTCTTTTCCATGTCTTTTGGGACTGGAGCAATGAAAGTTTCCTTAACCTTTCCCTTCTCCACACCTGGAATTTCTATAGTAAGTGAGTATGCATGGAGCATGGATCTGCTGGCCTCCTCCTGTCCCGTTTTTGAACCATACAGTTCATCTCCAATAATTGGGTGGCGAATACCTCTCATGTGTGCACGAATCTGGTGTGTGCGTCCAGTAAGCGGATAGCACTCAACATAGGTATGTTGCCTTCCATCTTCCCCAGTCGAACGAGCAAGTACTTTGTACCTAGTGATTGCTTCGCTTTCTTTTCCTCGCGCATCTTGTGAAAACATGTCCACAATGGTTCGTTTTCTAAAATCACTTTTAGCACGAGCAATTGGTAAAGAAATCATTCCGGTGTCGTGCTTAATGTGCCCTTCAACAATTGCTCGATAAACTTTTCTTGTTGTGTGTTCTTTGAACTGCTTTTTAAGTGTCGTAAACGCAATATCGTCTTTTGCAATAATCAGTACTCCCGTTGTATTTCTGTCTAAACGATGTACGATGCCTTCACGTCCCTTGTCCCCTGTTGTTACCTTGTATATTTTCTTTACCCAGTCAGCAATTGTCTCTTCATCTTGCCTGTCGTCTGGATGCACCATTACGCCAGCCGGTTTATCGATAACCAGTGTGTGATTGTCTTCGTAAATAATTGGAATTTTCATATAAGTGCCCTCGCCAGGAATCGCTTCTCCTTTCAGTCGAAACTACCGATTTCAACAAACTGATTACAGTTTAAGAAATCGGGTCGCCAAGGTTCGATTCCTGCGACAAACACAAACAAGTTTGTGTTCTGGTGCCCTCGCCAGGAATCGAACCTGGAATAACGGCTTAGAAGTCCGCAGTTATATCCATTTAACTACAAGGGCATGTGTGGCTCCATACTAGCAAAAAAATAGAAAATATTGTAGTATTATCGAACACTCACTTTGGGAGATTAGCTCGAGACGGCTCGGCCACGAAGATGTCGAAAGTTAGCAAACTTTCGACACGGTTGGTAGAATTTTCAAACGAGCAAGGAGAATGCGGGCTGTGAAATTACATATGGGAGATTAGCTCAGTTGGTAGAGCAACTCGTTTACACCGAGAAGGTCACAGGTTCGAGTCCTGTATCTCCCACAACATACACTAAATAACAAAATCCGCCCCTTGGCGGATTTTGTTATTGTTATATTTACTATTGATGATTGTGATGCTCTCCTCCTTCGTGGTGTCCGTGTGATACGTGGCCACCATGATAAAAATGTTTCACCTCAAAAAGGATATATAGCGAAAGTGTCGTGAATACGATAAGACCAACAAGATTAAAGGCAAGTATGCTCTGCACGGCACCAAGGAGCACTGAATAGAAAACATAATTCCACCCACTTGCTTGTCGCTTCTGAAGACCAGGAAAAGCCAAGATGAGAAGAACCATGTTTGCAACAGCAAACAACCCTGTAAGTAAAATCATTCCACCAAAACCACCTCCCCCTGCCATCATCATTGCTGGTGCTCCTATAGTAAAAATACTAAAGAGCGCAGGAAGGGCAAGCACTGAGAATACAATTCCAATAATTGCTAAATACGGAGCTATCTTAACAATAATTTCGCGAATATCGTTTGGAAGATGAGGCGCCTTCGCGAAAAAGTCCTCAAGCTTTTTTATCAAATCGTGCATATAAGTAAGTATACCACTCAAAATGGGTTGTCTAGTGGTAAATAATCTTCTTTATCTCGTCGAGTGTTTTTTCTTGATTTTCTTCATATTTATCAAAAAGCCCGGGGTTTTCTTCTACAAGGTTTTTAAATTCCTCAGCATGTGTAGCAAGGTATTCATCAAAACTTTGACCACCCAAATTTGCAAGGCGAACCTGCATCTCATTTCTAACCCCTAGCTGATTTCGCTCAACGGGAACAAAATCTGGTTGTGAAGGGGAACTATTCATACTTAATATCTCTTTGCAGACGGTCTTCTAATTTCCTACCTAAAATTCTGCGCGCATCCCCTTCTCCGCATAAAACAATGTCGTCTTTTGTACCAACTCGAGGAATAATAATATCCAAAATTTCACCAAGCACTTCTGTTAATTTTTCCTCAATCATGCGAGAACCAATTGGAATTGTCTCATTATTAAAAAGCGTAAACTCTTCGTAAATGCAAACATGGTGTGTCATGCCTGTAGTTTATCGCAAGCGAGTTCCGTTTGTAAGTGTCTTTGTTGGATTAAGTAAAGCAAGGCCTGAATCATCGCTTCCAGCAAGAATCATTCCGTTTGATTCCAATCCTCGAATCATGCGAGGCGCAAGGTTTGCAACAAAAGGAAACTGCTTTCCAAGAAGGTCTTCTGGTTGTACGTATTCGCGAATACCTGAGAGAATTTGTCGTGGACTTGCTTCTCCTAAATCAACAGAAAGCTTGTAGAGCTTGTCCGCCCCTTCTACAATTTCAACCGAAAGCACGGTGCCGAGACGAATTTCCAATTTCTGGAAATCATCAATCGTCGCGTACACTTTTTCTGGTTTCTTTGCGTCATTCGTCTGCTGACGACTGACGTCTTCGTCGCTCTTCGCTCCTCGATCTGTTTTGTTTTCTTCTTGCATTGTATTTCCTTATTGCTTTTTACTAATTGTGATTATTCCTACCAATTATCCGACTTGGCATCGGTACTCTCCCCTTCATCTCCATCGTCTTCAAATTCATCTTCTTCTGAAACACCTGGACCATTTGTCCTATCAAGGTACCTTTGAAGGATAATCGCCGCCGCCTGGTCGTCAACTTCATGGTTTCCTTCTTTTCCTGGTTGCTTGCGTGCCTCTGTTGTTGAGTACCACTCTTTTTCATAAGCAATGGTAACATCGGAAGCATTTTCAATCTCCGCACCAAATGCTCTTGCTTCCTTTGCAATTGCGTTTGGCTTTCCGTTGCCATCAACGCTTTCACCAATAATAACAACCCCAATCTTCATTTCCCGAACAAGTTCAAGCGTATCTTTTAAAAGTGTTTTGTCATTTGGCGCAATCATAAGAGGAAATGCGATTGTTCCATCGTCATCTGATTGCGCAAAACCAACCTTTTTAGAGCCATAATCGATACCTAAATATTTCATACAAAAAAGTATACCAAAGATACGCGACGAGAGATACAGAAAATAAGAATGAAAATTTCTTTACTTTTTTCAATATATCTATTCTCGTATCATCAAGACTATATCTTGAATCTATCGCTATTTCGTGGTATAGTATTGCGACAATTTGGTTTAAGCGCGGAGGAGTGGCAGAGTGGTCGATTGCACCTGTCTTGAAAACAGGAGTCTGGGCAACCGGACCGTGAGTTCGAATCTCACCTCCTCCGCGCTGAAACGAAATTTTCGGCTACGCTCTCGTAGTTCAATGGATAGAATTCAAGTTTGCGGTACTTGCGATGCAGGTTCGATTCCTGCCGAGAGCACTTGAAAAAAGAAAATACTCCTTTGTGGAGTGTTTTCTTTTATCACCGTGTCTGCTCTCGGCAGGAATCGAACCGAAGGCGACACAATTTCTTAGACCGTACTCGGTCTGTTGAAATTGCAAGTGCCGAGTGAAGCGAGGCGCGATTCCTGCCGAGAAAACCCAGCAAAAAACCACCCTCTTAAATGGTTTTTGATTGATTATTCCTTTCTCTTATAAGTATCTAAAAACGCTTTTTCTTCAATACCATACCTTTTCCCATCAATAGTACTCTCAACCAAATAACCCCCTGAAAGAATTTTCATCTCCTCCCCCCAAGGCGAAGTAAAGACAACGTCCCTGTCCGTCTGGATTGCTTTTACAATTCCTTTTGCTTTAAATGTGCCGTCTGATAACATGTCGTATAATTTAGGGAACTTTTCTGCGCGAACAACATACTCTTCTCCTCCAGGATTTCGAGCAATCATGTCTCCCTGTTTCGCAGTATTTTTTGTTTCTTCAATCTCACCCTCTTTTGTTTGTATTTTTGTAACAACAACCTCACCCTCTTGTGCTTGTCTAGCAGATATAATTGCGGTTTTTTCAAAAAAGGAGCTGTGCTGAAGAGTGTTTCGAACTCTTGACTCTTTAAATCAACAACATCAAACTTTTTCAAAATCTCTGTTCCGTCTGGATTTTCACCAATTTTAACCAACCTCGTCTCAGGAGAAACACCTTCTGGTGTTAATTTATGTCTTTCAAGTGAGTCCATATAGATTTTTTATTTTTTACTAATTTAAATAGTATAACAAACCAAACAAACAAGAATCAAAAAAACCACCCTCGCGGGCAGTTTCTTTTGTTACTTCTTCGCTACCTTTGCAAGCGCTTTTGCAAGTCTTGCTTTCTTTCGGTTTGCTGTACCTTTCTTGATAACACCTTTCTTCGCTGCTTTATCAAGTGCCTTAAATGCTGAAGCAATGTCTTTTGTTGCTCCTTTCACATCCTTCTTAGCAACTTCATCACGAACAGTTTTAACCTTGTCGCGCATAGTACGGCGAATACGGTCATTGACGACACGCTTTGCTGTACTTCCACGAAGTGCTCTTTTTGCTGATTTGGTAATTGCCATAATTAAATATTAGGTACTAGGTATTAGTTATTAGACCTTAGAATAGACCAAATACTAACACACTTTCTTTGAATTTGCAAAACGGATTCCCTAGTCCCTAGTCCCTAAAACCTATATACTAGAAATCATGATTGGGTATCTCTCAGGCACCGTACATAGCGTAAGTGAAAAGGATATGATTATCCTCATTTCTGGTGTTGGTTATAAAGTTCTCTCCCCTCTTCCAACCCTTCTCGCACAGGTGGTTGGTAAACCTGTTTCTCTTTTTATTCATACCCATGTCCGTGAGGATGCTCTCACTTTGTTTGGATTTGAAAAGGAGGTTGAGCTTGAGCTTTTCAACCGCCTCACTTCGGTTTCCGGCATTGGCCCGAAAAGCGCTCTTGCTATGCTTTCTGTTCACTCACCTGCATCAATTGCGGATGCTGTTGAACGAGACGACGCATCTCTTCTTTCACACACACCCGGTATCGGTAAAAAAACTGCTGAAAAAATTATCATTGAACTCAAAGGAAAACTTGAACACATGCGAAACACGCAAGGTGGAAGCGATGCATTGTTTGACGTTCGCCTCGCGCTTGAGGCACTTGGTTACTCTCCACGTGAAGTAAACGAAGCGCTTACCAAACTAAACCCAACAGGAAAAAATACTAATATGCTTATCAAGGAAGCTCTCACCCAGTTAAAATAATCGTATGGAAAAAATTCTTCGCGCTGTAGAAAAATACATACCAAAAAAAATCTACAAGTTTTTTCAACCTGTATATCATTACCTCCTTTCTCTTGTTGGGGCAATTATGTATCTAAACCCTTCTAAAAAGATTTACGTGATTGGGGTAACAGGAACGAAGGGGAAGTCTTCCACGGTCGAGTTTGTAAACGCAGTACTTGAGGCCTCTGGTAAAAAAACTGCAGTGCTTTCTACCATTCATTTCAAAATTGGAGACAAAGACCGTCCAAACAAATATAAAATGACCATGCCTGGCAGATTTTTCACACAAAAATTTTTGCGTGAAGCGGTAGATGCGGGGTGTACTCATGCAATAATCGAAATGACGAGCGAAGGTGCGCGATTCTTCCGCCACAACAAAGTACATATTGATGCCCTTATCTTCACCAATCTCTCCCCCGAACACATTGAAAGTCATGGTTCATTTGAAAAATATAAATCTGCAAAACTTCGCCTTGTTAAACAACTTGCTAAGAGTGAGAAAGTGAACCGCCTCTCAATTGCAAACCTCGACAATGAACACGGTGTGAGTTTTCTTATTTATGATGTAGAAAAAAATATTGGCTACTCACTTAAAGACATTGAAATTCTTTCATCCGATGAACACAAAAGTAGAATTAGGTGGAACGGTATAGAATTAAATGTTCCCCTTCCTGGCAAATTTAATATTTCAAACGCGCTCGCATCACTCACCCTTGCAAAAGAACTTGGCATCTCAAATGACGATGCAAAGAAAGGCATTGAATCCCTTTCAAAAATCCGTGGGCGTGTTGAACGCGTGGAAGCGGGGCAAGATTTCTCGGTGATTGTTGACTACGCCCATACCGACGACTCCCTACGCAAGCTCTACGAAACATTTCATGATTCGCGAAAAATTGCAGTGCTTGGTTCAACTGGTGGTGGTCGCGACTCCTGGAAGCGTCCCGTGCTTGGAGAAATTGCGGACTCGTATTGTGATGAAATTATCATTACCAATGAAGACCCATACGATGAAGACCCGATGAAAATAATTAATGAAGTTGCGACAGGTGTAAAAGCTCATACCCCTACTATTATTATTGATAGACGTGAGGCTATCGCAAAAGCAATCTCTCTTGCTAAAAAAGATGATGTCGTACTCGTTTCTGGAAAAGGTACCGATCCGTACATCATGGGGCCAAACGGAAGCAAAGAAGTATGGGATGATGCAACGGTAGCTCGTGAGGAACTTGAGAAACTGCTAAAGAAGGAGTAGCGTGGCTCCCATATTGAATGTGGTAGAATCAAAAACATAAGAGCTTGGCAATAGAACCAGCCGATCCCATATCTGTTGGTAGTAAACCCAACCAACAGATATGGGACGCTGATTTTATAATCGCTACGCTCATTAAAATCTAGCTGTGCCCGAACTTCCCGAAGTACACACCACCGTCACCGGACTGCAAAAAGTTCTCCCCGGGCTTTCTTTTACTTCAGTGTGGTCAGACATGTGGAGCACATCAAACCTTGCGCGAAACACGATTAAAGATAAGAGTTATTTTCCATATTTTAAAAAGTATTCTCTCAATCAAAACATCCTTCGTGTTCGTCGTCGCGCAAAACATATTCTCATTGATTTAGAAAATGGTTTTACCGTCATCATGCACATGAAAATGACTGGCCACATCATGTACGGGACCTATAAGCAAAATAAAAAATATAATGGCCGTGAGTGGTCGTGGATTCCTATTGATAACAATCCTGCGCTTCGCGACCCGTACAATCGCCATATCCGCGTTGTATTCACACTTTCAAATGGCAAACATTTGGCGTTTTGTGATTCACGAAAGTTTGGCACCATTGTTGTAGAAAAAACAGACACCCTCCACACAGAACGCCTCGCTCACCTCGGTCCTGAACCGCTTGAAAAAAGTTTTACACTTCCCCTGTTTAAACAAAGATTTCTCAAATCGCCCAAACGCGCAATTAAAACTGTACTTATGGATCAAACAATAGTTGCTGGTATCGGAAACATTTACTCAGACGAAATGCTTTACCTGTCCCACATCCTTCCTACGCGCGCACCAAAAAGTTTGCGTGAACCTGAGTGGAAATTACTTTTTGCTTCGATGAAAAAGGTTCTATCAAAAGGAATTGATTTTGGTGGTGATTCAACAAGTGATTATAGAAACATCAAAGGTGAGCGCGGAAAATTCCACCATAACCACAATGTATACCTTCGCACAAAAGAAAAATGTCTAACGCGTGGCTGTAAAGGAATTATAGAGAAGAAGACAATTGGTGGGAGAAGCGCGCATTTCTGCGTCCTTTGCCAGAAATAGTACCTAGTCCCTAACACCTACCCCCTGTCCTTTGGTATACTTTAGATATGGAGTTTTTCTTAAAAGTATTCTTTGGTTTCTGGCTTATATGGATTATTTGGTATGTAACAGGCGGGCCACTTCGTGACGACCGTTCGCGACCATATATTGGACCAAACCCTGAAACAGGAATCATTGAAACATTTGGAACATCCTCACTTCCTAGATAATTTAGTGCCCCCAGAAGGGATCGCCCCTCCTTTCAGTCGGAACTTGTATTTTCTGCGGTCTGATTACAGACTAAGAAAACATGTCGCCTACGGTTCGACCCCACAAGAGGTCGTATGTAATAAATAAAACCTGGCGCTAAATCCAGGTTTTATTTATTAAGTGCCCCCAGAAGGGATCGAACCTTCGACCGTCTGCTTAAAAGGCAGCTGCTCTACCGACTGAGCTATAGGGACATATTTTTATTTTACCACCCACTCACCGTGCAAGCGTTTTAACATATCTACCGACTGGCGTCGAAGCTTGCTATCTTACGACATCTCGAAGCCAAGCTCCTCAAGCTACAGGGACAGGGTGGGTATATCCTAGCAAAAAAACAATATTTTTTCCAGTTGTCTACTTGCCTGAATCCTTTTATACCTCCAAAACAATCTCCTCTAACTTGTCCTTCAAACTTTAATAAAAGATGAGGTTCTTAGTTTTATGTCTTTTTGGGTTCTTTATTTGCTTCATCAAAAATTCCATTATTTTGGATCGGTATATCCCCTCTATTTTTATTAAACTGTTCCAATATTTTCGCTTCGTCATTAGGGTTAAATTCATTAAATTCTAGTTCCGAATTCTTAGTTCTGTTTATTACAATAAATCGGCTAGCAATTTTTGAATTAAATAATACTAAAATAGTTTTCTTTATTCCCAAAAAAGCTTGGTCATGACTTTCGATCTTGGTGCTTCTTCCTAATCCATATATTTTTACTGCCTCTTCATACCTAATCCTTATGCTCTCAAGAGATAGCTCATACGGCGTTGAAACTAGAACGAACGTTATCTCGTACCCAGCATCTTTTAATTTTATTGCTGTTGTAAGGGGTGTTTCTGAAACCCTCATCGTACCTTCAACAATGATACTTAAACCATCTTCCACACATTTATCTATAGCTTTTTCCACCCAAAAATTGACAGCGTACTGTGATGAATCGGCGGCATTATCTGGGTCAGACTCCATTAAAACTTTATACCCTGGTAAGAATTCGCGTAGATCGTCTCCATTTATAAACACAAAATTTTCTTTTTGTTTTAAAAGAATCTGTACAACGGAACTCTTTCCGCTTCCTGGTTGACCGCCAACAATAGCCGCTTCTTTTTTATTATCACAACTCTTTCCAAAGATTAATTCGGGGTAGATCTCTGCATTAAATATTCTCTCTAGTTCACTTGTTGGTAATCTGCCTACATTCATTTGAGTTTGGAGATTTCTAATAAAATATCAGAGATCTTTCCGGAATATACGTCACGACGTAGTTGTACAAGTCTTTTAACTTCTCCTTCGCTTCCTTCAGTACCTCTAATTTTTGCTAACACAGCAGATATAGACTGAAGAAGTATTTCCGTTTGTATTATTTTATCATTGGTTGCAATACTCATGTTTGACTATTGTACAAAAGAAAGAGCACCACGTCGAGGTGCTCATGAGTTGATCGGAAAAGGAGCGCACTTGTTAAAAGCCCTTTGCGCTTCTTCGTAGGGAAGCCTTCCTTCGCGAATGCTGGCACGAAGACGGAACAATGCTCTTGCGTCTTCTTTGTTGCCTTCAGCCCTCCTTTGGGTGGCCGCAATTTCTATTAGGTCGATGATTCTCAACAACCCTGCGTCCAGCTTAGCAAGCATTTGTTTCCCCTTAATTGCTCTGTGAGAGCCCTCTTACTATATAATAGAAACTTCACTCTGTCAAATTATGAAATTCTCTTTTATGCTCCTTTTAACCCACACAAAACAAACTTTACACCTCCAAAACAATCTCCTCTAACTTATCTTTTAGGTTTCCATTTCCGCGATAGCTCTCCATTGTTGCGCGCATTATTTTTCCTCCAAAATATTCACATTCCTCTTTTGTAAACTTTGTTGGTTTCCCGTTTAGCGTGTCCTCCCAAATTGTTTTCATTTTCCACCAGAGCGCCCCGTGAATCATTTCAACCGGCTCAGATACATCTTTTATTTTCATCCACTCAATAAACGCTTGCTTCTTGTCACGCTTACCAAAGGCATTACACATTGGAAACGGGCTTGCTTCCCCAACGCCTTCTTCTCTACAATCAAAAAGTTTTTCGGAAAACTTAACGAGTTTTTTTACACGATTCGCGTCAGCAAATGGTTCATCAATAATAAAAATATTTTCTGAATCCTGCATTTTCCCAAGTAAGTCTGTCACCTCTTCACGAGAACTCGCCACCTCAAATGTCTGCGACAACATAACAATAACCTTCTCCCCAAACAAGTTTGTTGCATCCACAAGTGGCCGAAGCCCTGCGATCTGCTCGCTGTACAAGTGTGCAGTTGGAATTCCTAAAACACTTACTTTTTCTTGTGCCTTTTCGCGCTTTTCTTTATTTGTGCCAACAATTGCGTATATCATAAATAAATTATAACAAACGCTCCCTAAACAAAACCTTGAACCTCTCTCCTTCCCTTGTTTCTTCTCTGGTTAGTTTAAAGCCCATCTTTTCATATAAAATTTGAGCGGTTGCTTCGTTTGGGTCTTCTGAGGTGTATAACTTCATGACCTTATACCCCCTCATCTTAACTTCGCTTATTGTCCATCCCAATATTTCCCTTCCCAGTCCTTTGCCTCTTTCATCTGGATGAAGACAGTACCAACCAAGCCACACAACATCTTTTTCATTTGTAGCTTCTGTGTACCACCCTGTAACACCAATTATTTTTTCTGATGGAGTATTTTTTACTACGAAGTATTCTAACGTTTTTATATTGTGTCTAGTAATAAAATCTTGATGGCCCTCTTTATCCAAACTCGCTTTATATGCTTCTTCTGGGCTGTCTTGTCCTTCAGAGTCATTTGGAAAAACAAAACGAACGAGAGCGGTTGCTTCTTTTATATTTTCCCGTGAAAGCGATGAGTAGGTGAGCATTTTTTAAAAAATTAAAGACTTTGAAGATTTGCGCCAAGCGTACGTGATGCTTTGATTGGAAGCTTAGAAAGATTTCTTTTTGCAAGAACATTTTCCAAAACAAACACGAGTTCATCTGCCACTTTTTCTGCAACCTTTTCATCCAACTCAAATACAAGTTCGTCGTGAATTTGAAGCGCAAGTTTTACTTTATCCTGTAATTTATTTTCTACAATGTATTCCTGAGCGTCAAGTATCGCGAGCTTAATAATATCCGCACTTGTTCCTTGAATTGGCGCATTAAGCGCAATGCGTTCTCCTTGTGCGCGCAAAAATGGAAGCGGGCTTTTAAGGAGGGGTACCTCACGCCTGCGCCCAAGCAACGTTTCCGTGTACCCCTTCTTCCAAGCAGAGGCTTTCACTTCTTCCAAATATTCCATCAAGCGCACAAACGTCTGCTTGTACTGGTCATAAAATTCCTGCGCTTCTTTTCGTTCAACACCCATCCCTTCTTTAAGCGAGGTCACACCCATGCCGTAGAGAATGCCGAAGTTAATTGCTTTTGCTTTTCGGCGCATATCCGGCGTAACATCAGCTTCCTTGACACGAAACACACGAGCTGCGGTTCCTGTGTGCACATCAATTCCTTTTTCAAAAATTTCCACCAAGTTTTTATCCCCTGATAAAATCGCAGCGGCCCTCAAATCAATCTGTGCGTAGTCACACGATAAAAGAATTTTTCCTTTATCTGCCACAAATGCTTCACGTACTTTCTGTCCAAGCTCACTCTTGATTGGAAGGTTCTGCAGATTCGGGTCCTCACACGAAAACCTACCTGTCCCCGCACCTGTTTGCACAAAGTGTGCATGAATGCGACCATCGTCTTTTACATAGGTTGGGAGCGTATCGACATATGTTGAAAGAAGTTTGGTCACTTCACGATACTCCATGATTTTCACCACAACCGGATGTTCGTCTTTTATTTTTTCAAGTTCAGATACGTTGGTACTCTTTGCGCCAGTGGAAGTCTTCCTGATTTTTGTTCCAAGGCCTAGTTTTTCATAGAGCACTTCACCTAACTGCTTTGGGGAAGCGATGTTAAATTCCACCCCAGCAAGCATGTGAATTTCTTTTTCAAGTCTGGCAACGCTTTCGTGAAGTTGTTTACTTAACTTTTTTAATTTCTCCACATCAAGCTTGATACCGTTGTCCCCCATCTCTTTAATCAAATCGATGAGCGGTTCTTCCACATCTTCATATAGTTTCCACAACCCTTCTTTCTTAAGTTCTGTGGTAAGTTTTTCTTTTATTTTTTCGTATGTTGTTTCTCCAGTTAACCCTTCTATATCCAACAGTGTCGGCTTGGTCATTTCACTATGGAGCAAGTTTGTCATCACTTGAAGCTCTTCTAATTGTCGAAGAGAGAGGTCTTGCTTCTCGCCTTCTTGTACGCGCTCTTTTGGAAACTTATTACGAAGCACGCGGAACTCAAATTCATTACACACATCGTCATAGTCATTGACATGAATACTGTCGAGCCAATA
The DNA here is from genome assembly GCA_030916895.1 of Patescibacteria group bacterium. Taxonomy (GTDB): domain Bacteria; phylum Patescibacteriota; class Minisyncoccia; order Phycocordibacterales; family UBA5272; genus UBA11704. The sequence goes on along the minus strand of JAUPVR010000007.1, from coordinate 11,816 downwards.
TTTTTCTGGAAGCTTAAAATCAATCGGCGCATCTTTTCGTATAGTTGCAAGTGTTTTTGAAAAGAGTGCCTCCTCTTCACCTTCTTCTAAAAGTTTAACCATTCGTTCCTTAAATCCTTTTTCCAAAAAAATATTTCTATCTTTCTTCAAGACTTTGTACAAATTTTCGATGGTGCCAAACTCTTTAATGAGCGCGGTTGCGGTCTTCTCTCCGATGCCTGCAATACCAATGATGTTATCCGATGGGTCGCCGGCTAATCCTTTATAGTCAGGAATCTGTTCTGGTGTAAATGAGTAGCGCTTGATAACCCCTTCTCTATCGTAGAGTACTGCATCATTTCCTTTTTTTAGCGTGTATACTTGCACCTTTTTGTCATCAACAAGCTGAAGGGTGTCCATGTCGCCACTTGCAATAATAATATTCAAATCCTTGTTCTTTTTTTCCATTTCACAAATAGTGCCGAGTAAATCGTCCGCCTCAAACCCTTCACAGGAATACACTGGAACATGAAGCCTCTCACAAATAGACGGTGCAATTTTTAATTGCTCAACAAGTCCATCTTCTGCTTTTACTCTTCCCGCTTTATAGCCATCATAACTTGTGTGGCGAAATGTTGGTTTTGGTAAATCGAAACACGCCACGATATATTCTGGTTTAAATTCAAGTTCAAGTTTAAGAATCATCGACACGAGTCCGTAAATTGCACCCGTTGGCCTGCCATCACGCGTCGCAAATCCTTGCATCGCATGATATGAGCGGTGAAGCACTGCGTGTGCATCAATCAAGACAAGTGTCTTCTTATCTGTTTTTTTCATAATGAATTGTTACATCGCGAGTGTCGTCATCTAGTACATCAAGCATCATAAGGACATCGTGTGGGACGTGTGCCATTTTACTTGGCCACTCAATGAAAATAATTGTGTGCGGGTCTTCTATGTCATCTTCCAAGCGAAGAACTTTTGCTTCGTTTGGGTCATTGAATCTGTATGCATCGATATGTACCACGTTGCGGTACGATGCGTGTGAAGAAACATACTCTTTTTTAAGAATAAATGTCGGGCTATGAACATCATCTTCTACACCAAGCTCTTTTGCTATCACTTGGGTAAATGTTGTTTTTCCAGTGCCCAAATCTCCCTCCAAAAGGATGACAGATGCTTTAGTGTGTGTATACGAACCAAGGTACGCAAGCACTTTTTTAGCAAGCATCAACAAGTCATTTTCATGGACAACCAGGTGTTCTTTCATGGGTGTATCATACCATAAGAAAATAACCCCTTTTAGGGGTTATTTTCTTTAAGCGACCGCACCTTACATAAGGCGAGAAGGGTTGGTCTTTTATTTATTTTCTTCCTGTTTAAACGACGCGTACATGCTTCGTCCAAGAATTGCAATAATGAAGAGAATAGCAATGAGGGCGAGCCACTCAATTAAGGTTTGTGGGAGAAATCTTGCTCCGCTTTTTCCAATAACCTTCTTCGTTGCTACTTCGTTTTCATTAGAAACAGTCTCTCCGTCAACAACCGTACTTACAACATATGCGGTTACTTCGTCTTGAACTGGATTACTGTTGGCAGTACCAGGAATCATATAGTTTATGTACCCTGTGGTTACCACCGACTTACCAATTTCAGCATTTGGAGCAACTTTCACTGTCCATGTAATGGCGCCGTCTGAGTATGGTGCAATCATTGGGAGATTAACTGAAAGCGTATTGCTCGTTGGATCAAACATTCCTTGTGTTGCGCCAACAAAGATGGCTTCCTGAGGGAGGTTAATTTTAATTGCCACACTTGAAAGAGGCGCGTCAGAGATATTTTTGTAGGTAAGACGATAGATAACATCATTACCTTTTGCAAAATCCCCCTGAACTTTCTCAACCTGCATCGCAATAAGTTTCTGTCCTTCGTTTAAGAGAGCAGATGAAGCCTTACTGTCTAGTGTGACATACGTTCCGTCGACACAAACAACTTTGTTCTCTACTGGTTTCTTTGTGGTTGTTGTTTTTGTTGTAACAGGTTTCACGTACGTCACCGCTTTTGCTTTTGTGGTGAACTTAACAATTTCTCCTTTTACAATACCGTATTCATTTGACATAACCGCACGACAGTAATAGTTCGTTGAAGGCTTGAGGTTTGTAAGAAGGTTTGAGAACGGAGCTGTTGCAGATGAACCAATTGATGTCTTGGTTGTTGTGCGTCCAAGGTTTGAAGTTTCACCGTATTCGAACCATCCTGTTGATGGTACTCCGTTTGCAATAAGACCAATCCCATTACAACGAGCACTATTATTCGTGATTGATGTGGTTACACTGGTAACTACATTGTTGAACTTAATTACAGGAGCAACTGGACGATAAGTTGGAGCGTTGTAGCAACGACCTCCTTCCATTATTGTTGTTCCATCAGGACATGTTTGGTAACAAATTTGATTAACAGGAATCATTGAGCCGTTTGCACAAGTCTTAAACTGTGAAGGACACATTTGATTACCTGGGATAATTGATCCGTCCCAACATGTTTGTGTTGATGTGCGACAGATACCACTTACGAGCACTGTTCCGATTGGACAATTAGATGTACTGATTTGGCAGATACCTCCAATGAGAATTGATCCAGGAGGACATGTCGTTGTGTTGATTTGGCAAACACCATTAACGAGAGTTGTCCCAATTGGGCAAACTGTTGTTCCTGTTCCTTGGCAAACACCATTAACGTAGGTGGTTCCTGCAGGACATGAAATTGGGGCCTGACAAACACCATTTATGAGTGTTGAGTTTGGAGGGCATGTTGTTGTTCCAACACATTGTCCATTTACAAGCGTTGTTCCTGCTGGACACGATGTTGTATTGATTTGGCACACGCCATTTACAAGTGTTGAACCTGTAGGGCAGGTTGTTGTGTTCACAACACATTGTCCGTTTACAAGCGTACTTCCTGTTGGGCACGTGGTGTTATTAAGAACACAGACACCGTTTACAAGGGTTGATCCTGTAGGGCAAATGGTTGAGTTAAGAACACATTGTCCATTTACAAGCGTACTTCCTGTTGGACACGATGTTGTGTTGATTTGGCAAACACCATTGACGAGGGTTGTTCCAACTGGACACTGTGTGTTGTTGTTAATACAAACACCATTTGTAAGTGTGTAACCCGTAGGACACTGTGTGTTGTTGATGACACACACGCCATTTACAAGTGTTGAACCTGTAGGGCAATTTGTTTGACTAATAACACACTGACCGTTTACGTATGTTGTTCCTGATGGGCAGGTTGTTCCTGGGTTTGTCCATCCTGGACCCCAATTCGTTGTTCCCCAAGTGCCGGTGTTTACACCAATATAGGTTGTGCTAATAGAGCCTGTTGTTCCGTAAACAGTTCCATACCCTGTTGTTGAGTATGTTGGTGTTGAGTAGGTTGGTGTTGAGTATGTTGGAATACCGTACGTGGTTGGAACATCAAACGTTGAAGGGGTGTAGGTATACGGAGGGGTGTAGGTATACGTGGTTGGATCGTATGTGGGATACGTAGTGATGGGATCGTAAATAGGATAGGTTCCTACTGGATCATAGGTGGGATACGTAGTGATGGGATCGTATGTTGGATATGTGGTAATAGGATCGTATGTGGGATACGTGGTGATTGGATCGTAAACAGGATAGGTCGTAATCGGATCGTATGTTGGATATGTGGTAATAGGATCGTATGTGGGATACGTAGTGATTGGATCGTAGATATCCCACTGCGCAAAAACCGCAACACCTTGTGAAAAAAGGGTTCCGATGATTACCGTCACAAAAACTGTATTTTTAATAAATGTTTTCATACTCAATATATTATTTGTAGTATTAGTATTATACCACAGTACCCTCTAGTTTGTCAATAGCTCTATAAAAAGAAAAGGGGCCGCGTTTCCGTGGCCCCTTGAATGCTTGTTTGGTCAGACGCTAGTCCTTCCGTTGATAGAGGGGGTGCTCCCTCCCCGTTTTCTTGTCACCCGTGATGCGCATGGCCCAGCTTTCTTCCGTGTCGCCTTCTCGGGCGGGGATGATCGCCTTGAGGGACGAGCAGTAGGGTGGGAGCCCTACTCCTTCGCCACGCTCGATGATGCACGGGCCGGGTTTTTGGTCGGTTGCGCCCGGGGTGTGCCAGAGCCAGATGCGCTCGGACACGGGCCTGGTCGAGACGACCGTCTCCTTCACTTCGGCCTTGGGGGCTTGGGTGATGGGCTTTTCGACGCGAGGCTTGCTCGCGACGATTCGCTTCACCGGCTTCTGCTCCTGCTTGTCGCAGTTGCAGTTCTGCGTCACGGAAACCGCAGGGGTTTCCTTGGTGCAGGCGACGGGGGTCTGGTTGTCGGCCACGACCGTGGCGGGCTTGGTTTCCGCGGGCGGAATCGGAGTGTCAGGCTTCTTGGCCGGCGAGACTTCGGCGGCCGGGGTGGTCGTCGTGCGAGCCGCAAGCGGGATCGCGATCCTCTTGTAGAAGTCCGTGATGCCGAAGGTCTCCGTGAGAAGGAGCCCCATGACGATGAAGATCGTCCCGGCCCCGAGAGAGGCCAAGAAAGACATCATCTTGCTTTCCTTGGTTGGTTCCGGCGCGGGGACCGGCGCTTCTTTGGTGGTGTCGTTCATTTGGGCCTCCTGGGCGTCTGGTTGATGTTTCGAGGGAACTACTTAAACTATATTATATCAAATATATTAAAAATGTCAAGCCCTTATAAAATTAGAAAGCCCCCTCACCTTTGTTGGGTTCGGGGGCTCTTTTTTCTCCTTTCGAAAGGGGTCACTGGAAATCCGGGTGGTTCCGGAACTCGGGTTTGGTGCAGACCTGGCGTCCCTCGTACTGATGACCTTTCTTGGTCACCTTGAGGGGGATGCGTCCATCCGAGCAGGGGTTGTTCTCCTTGCTTTCGGTGGCATTCGCCGTTTCCGACTTCGGATCGTGCGTCGGCGCGGTGTTCTGCGCCGAGATCGTCTTCGTCTCGGAGAAGCGGGCGGCGACTTCGTCGCAACGCGCTTCATCTTTGACGACGATCTTGATGTCGCCCAGCTTCTGGTCGTGGACGGTGCACGTTGCCGGCTTTTGCACCGGGCGCGCTTGCTGGTTGTAGCTTGCCTGTTGCGGGCCAGCAACACTCGCGACAGCAACCGGACGCATGATGGGCACACGAACCATCTCTTCCCTCTCGCACGGGGCGAGTTCGGAGAGAAGGCCGAGCGCGGTAGCACCGATCAAGGCACCACGACCGATACTGTTACGGTTGTTATCGTGAAGGTGGCCACCGACAGCGCCGACCAGACCACCACCAACAACTGCCCGCTGAGTGCGAGCGCGTTCTTCGTTGGGGGTACACGGACGCGTGATGGTCTCGTAGCGATAGCCCACGACGACCTCGCCGTTCTGCACGGAGCCGACCGCGGGAAGCGACTGGTTGCCGTACTGATTGCCGTAGGTCGAGGTGGTATTGCTGTATTGCACCGAGGTGCCGTTGCCGTACGAACCGTACTGGTTGTTCGGAAGCGGGGTTCCCCACGGGGCGTTCGGGTTCTGTCCCGAACCGTAAACGACGGGCTGGCGCCCGTAGTTCACGACATTCTGCGCGCTCGCCACGAAGGCGAACATGGAGATGATGGAGGCGACGAGGACCGAGAAGATCTTGTTCATTGTGAATCCTTTCGTATTTTGGAGAATTTCGAAGAACTGCTTAATTTTCAAGAGCTTTTCGGCCTTTTCACCAATCCGCCCTATTCAAATATAAGTATACACTATTTTAATATTTTGTCAAGCCCTACCCACCTATTTGTCTTTAATTAAAATGCTTTGTTTCTAAAGGGGTTTTTTGGGGCTGTTGGCGCTTACCGTAAATACTGTTTAATAGAGGCGCCCCCTACGGTTGCACGATGTTCGTTACATCTTTCTTTCGCTTTGCTTTATGTTTCTTGTTTCTTTTTTTGTGTTGTGATTATCTTCCCTCTATAAACTATCCACTCACTCCAAAACAACTTACCTTATATACTATCTCTATGATTGACTTTGATCCTAAAAAACAGGACCGTGAGATTGAAGACCTTAAAAAAACCGAAGAGGAAGAACTGCTGAAACTTCTCTCTGACAAGTACGGTCTCCCTTACATTGACTTGCGAGGTATCGCCCCAGAACCAGATGCGCTTCGTTTTATTAAAGAAGCAGACGCGAGACGTGCTCTTGTCGCACCATTTAAACTTGTTGGCAGAAAACTCTACGTTGCAACCCCTTCCCCTCACTCTCCGGCGGTAGAGGAGCTTTTACGCCCAATTGAAACAAGGGGGAATGAGCTTGTTATGTATGTCGCATCACACGCATCTCTCGAGCATGTTTTTTCTCGTTATGTTGACCTTAATGAATCTTCGAAAGTAAACACTGGGTTACTTGACCTGTCGCTTGAGAAAATGGAGACGCTCGCAAATACCTTCAGCTCCCCAGCGGATATGGCAAAACTATTTGACGAACTCCTCGCATCAAATGCACTCTACAAGACAACTAGAATTATTGAACTTATTATTGCGGGGGCTCTTAAATTTGACGCAAGCGACATTCACATCGAACCAGAAGAAGATACTGTTCGTCTCCGTTATCGATTAAATGGCGTCCTTGAAGATATTGCCCACATTGATGCTCCTTCACTTAAACAAATTACTAGTCGCCTTAAATTAATGGCGGGGCTTAAACTTTCAACAACCGGAAATTCACAGGATGGCCGCTTTAGTATCGATCTAGGAGATGTTGAGGTTGATGTACGCGTTTCTGTCATTCCAGGCTCGTACGGAGAATCCTTCGTGATGCGACTTCTTGACCCGCGACACACTGTTGCCGACACAAAAGGTCTTGCGGTGCTTCCTATTTTGCGCGAAGCGCTTGAACACGCACTCTCCAGACCAAACGGCGTTGTTCTCACCACTGGTCCAACAGGAAGTGGAAAAACAACAACCCTTTATGCTTTCTTGCGCGAACTCTACTCCCCTGGAGTAAAAATTCTTACCATTGAAGACCCCGTTGAATACCACCTAGAAGGAATCACACAAACACAGGTTGAGGAAGAAAAAGGGTATACGTTTTTATCAGGGCTCCGCGCGGCACTTCGCCAAGACCCTGACGTTATTTTGGTTGGTGAAATCCGTGATGAAGATACCGCAAAAGTTGCAATCAACGCAGCTCTCACGGGACACCTAGTACTTTCAACACTTCACACCAACTCAGCCGCCGGAACCATCCCACGGCTCATCGATTTGAAAGTAAATCCAAAAGTTATCGGCTCAGCGCTTTCACTTGCGCTTGCTCAACGACTTGTGCGTGTTTTGTGTGATGATTGCAAACACGAAGACGTTACCAACGAAAAAGAGACCCGTATCATCACAAACATTTTAGGTACTATGAAAACAGCTGGTATGGAAGAATCCATGTTGGGTTTTAGTCCCGCCTTTCAATATAGAGTATTTCGCCCTGTTGGGTGTGCGAAGTGTCATGGTGGCTACCGTGGGAGAACAGGAATTTTTGAGGCGGTTGTTATGAATGTAGAAGTTGAAAAAATATTAGCGAATAATCCAAGCGAGCGTGAAGTTAAACAGGCGGCTGTTTCTTCTAAAATTCCATCCCTCCTTCAGGATGGTATACTAAAGGTGCTTCAAGGTCTTACATCGCTTGAAGAACTTGGTAAAACAGTTGATCTTTTAGGTGATTAATAATAAAACACGCACCACGGCGTGTTTCATTGCAGAGACTTGTCTTGCGTTTTGACAGCTTACACCTCTAAGCAACCCCTTGGTGAAGAACAGACCTTCATAAGGATAAGCACAGAACACAACAAGTGTGACCAGACCGTCCTCTGAATTAGTAAGTGCCGGAAACCGGCGGTTGTTTAGAGATGTAAATGTTCAAACAAGCAGATTGACAAACCACAACTTCTATTGCACAGTATTTTTACTGTGTGTGCGTAATTATATCACAATAAAAACTTTTGTCAACACCCCCCTCTTTTCCACCCCCATGTCATCCTTTGACCCAAAACACAAAGACCAGGAAGTAAAACATCTCGACAGCACCCTTCGCCCGAGTAATTTTAAAGATTATGTTGGTCAAGAAACGATAAAAAAGAATCTGCACATTCTCTTGACTGCCGCAAAGGAGCGCAACGCAACCCCAGAACACATTCTTCTCTATGGGCCACCAGGTCTTGGTAAAACAACCCTTGCTCACCTGATAGCAAAAGAGCTCGGCGCGAACCTAAAACTTTCAAGCGGGCCAGCAATTATGAAGGTTGGTGATTTGGCGGCAATACTTACCAATCTCACACCAGGAGATATTTTGTTTATCGATGAAATTCACCGCCTGAACAAATTAATTGAAGAGGTTTTATACCCCGCGATGGAATCTGGACAGCTCGACATTGTTATAGGCAAAGGACCATCAGCACGAACAATACAGCTCGACCTTCCTCCGTTTACTTTAATTGGCGCAACAACACGCATCTCTCTCCTCTCCTCCCCTCTTCGCTCTCGTTTTTCCGGGGGGGTTCATCGTCTCCAGTTTTATAGTGAAGAGGAAATTAGTAGTATTGTAAAAAAGAGCGCAACGATTTTGGGTACAAATATTCCAGATGATGCCGCTTTTCTTATTGCAAAGCGCTCTCGTTTTACCCCGCGTGTTGCAAACTACTACTTAAAACGTGCTCGAGACTTCGCACAGGTACATAAAGCGGAAATTGATAGCGATGTCGTCAACCAGTCTCTCTCCCTTCTTGAAATTGATGAGTTTGGTCTTGGTGTTTCGGAGCGTATGATTATGAATGCAATTGTAAACACTTTCAAGGGTGGGCCGGTTGGGCTAAACACCTTAGCTGCCGCAACAGGCGAAGAAGAATCAACTATTGAGGATGTTGTTGAGCCGTACCTTATTCAAATCGGCATGCTTGAAAGAACAACAAGGGGCAGAAAGGCAACAGAGAAGGCGATGAATTACTTCAAACAATGAAACCTGTTCGTATTTTAGGAATAGATCCTGGTTTTGGTCGGTTGGGTGTTTCCGTTGTCGATAAAATTGATGGGAAAGAAACGCTTGTTTTTTCCTCCTGTTTTGTAACCCAACCGAAAGATTCTTTTGCGTCCCGTTTAGCGCACATCGCTTATGGCCTTGAGGAAATTTTAAAAAAATATAAACCAAACCACCTTGCGATTGAAACTCTTTTTCTAACAAAAAACCAAAAGACAGTTATGTTTGTGGCAGAGGTTCGTGGTGTTGTTGTATACCTATGCCATAAACAGGGTCTTTCTATTTTTGAATACTCTCCGCCACAAATAAAATCTGCGATTACTGGTTATGGAAAGAGTTCTAAAAACGATATTGCGTTTATGGTTTCAAAAATTTTAAAGATGGATATCCCAAAAAACAAGCTCGACGATGAAGTGGATGCAATTGCGGTAGCCCTCACACACAGCGCGAACTATAAGCCTTTTTTGAATATTCCCCAACACACACACTAACCACTTGCGTTTGATTTCTTTTGGTGATATCTTTCTTTAATAATATTTAAATCGTATGCTGATTGAAGAAGAACCAAAGAACACAGAAATTAACCCTGACGCCCTTGAGGCGATGCTTGACGATGACACCCTTGTTGTTGAAGAGGAGGTTGCTGTGTTTGGTGATGATGATGAAGAGGTTGACGAAATAGACATTGCCTTCCAAGCAAACGATGAGGGGTACTGGTAAACAAAAAACTTCGAGAGGGTCTCGAAGTTTTTTGTTAAGTTAGGATAATTTTTGCAAATCGCCTCTTCCCAATTTTAAGGGTCACGTTATATGATTTTATTTTTGGATCTGTGATCGTTTTTCCTTCTGCATCAGTAATCGCCCCCTCTTTTACAAGCCTCCTCCAGTCTGTTTTTGATGTAACTATTTTGTTTTCAACCAAGACATCACCGAGGTCTTTGTTTTCTGTTGTTGTAAATGTTGGGACATCGTCCGGAACGCCTTTATTTTGAAACGTTTCAATCCAAGATTTTTTTGCTTGTGATGCGTCTTTTTCGGAATGATACATGGTCACAACTTCAGTGGCGAGCCGCATTTTAATTTCTTTTGGGTTTTCTCCTTCTTTTAAACTTTTTTCAATTTCTTTAATTTCTTTTATTGAAACATCAGTGCAGAGGGTGAAGTATTTAACAACAAGCTCGTCGTGCACTGACATAAGTTTGCCAAACATATCAAACGGCTCATCAACGATGGTGATAATATTCCCCCAACTGGTGGACATTTTTCTACCATCTGTTCCTTCAAGCATCGTACCAACAACTATGTGTTGTTTTTGCATGCCATAAAACTCCTGGACAACACGCCCCGCCTTTACATTAAAAAGCTGATCAAACCCCCCGAGCTCAACGTCGGCCTTTACAACAACGGAATCATACCCCTGCATGAGTGGGTAAAGAAATTCGCGCAAAGAAATTTCTACACCACTGTCGTAGCGGTCCTTAAAATTTCTTCGTGCGAGCATTTGTTGTACAGTAAAACACTCAGCGAGTTTGGCGACCTCTTCAAATGATAACTTCGAGAGCCAGCTACTGTTGTAGACAAATTCCGCCTTGTTTACATCAATAATCTTTGAAATTTGGCTTTTGTAGTCTTTCAGGTTTTCATCAATTTTTGCTCGTGTGAGCATTGGTCGTTTATCAAGTTTGTCTGACGCGTCACCGATTTGAGCTGTAAAATCACCAACAATAAAAATGATTTGGTGTCCTAGTTTTTGAAACTCACGAAGTTTGCGAAGTTGTATTGCGCGCCCGAGGTGAATTTTTGGGCCCGTTGGATCAACCCCAAGTTTTACACGAAGCAACTTCCCAGAAAGGAGGTCCTTCTTAAGTTCTTCTTTTATAAAAACATCTTCTACTCCGCGGCTTAAAAGTTCTTCTATTTTAGCCTCGTCGGTAATGATTTTATCCATACCCACCATACTACCACGATACTTTTATTTGAGTAAGCCTGTGGTATTCTTACTATACATGTCGCACACAAAGCGAAGAAAGGCCTTTGTAAAAAAAGCCTTCAAAGAGTTTATTTTTTTGCTTTTCTCTTTAGGGATTATTGCTTTTGCTGTTGTTGTTGGGTGGCTTGCCTCAATGGAGCTTCCGGATTTTAATAATTTTGAAAACAGAGCAATTGCCAACTCAACAAAAATTTATGACCGCACGGGAAAAATTGTGCTCTACAACATCCACGACAACATAAAGCGCACAGAAATTCCCCTTTCTGAAATGAGCCCCTACATTAAACAGGCAACCATTGCGATAGAAGACGCCCATTTTTATGAACACTATGGTTTTAGGCCGGTTTCCTTTGTGCGCGCCGTGCTTGCAAATTTTAGGAGTGGAAGTTTTTCACAGGGTGGTTCGACCCTAAACCAACAGATTGTTAAAAATGCTCTCCTTACAAGAGAAAAAACTGTTTCGAGAAAATTAAAAGAGATTGTGCTGGCCATAAAACTAGACAGGGAGCTTCCGAAAGACATAATTTTACAGATATATTTAAATGAAAGCCCTTACGGAGGAACTTTGTACGGCATTGAAGAGGCCTCCCTTGCTTATTTTGGCAAACACGCCAAAGATTTATCCCTTACAGAATCAGCGTACCTTGCCTCTCTTCCTCAGTCGCCAACAAGACTTTCTCCGTACGGGAAAAATCGAGAGCTTTTAGAGGCTCGAAAAAACCTTGTTCTTGAGAGGATGTTTGAGCTTGGGTATATAACGGAGCAAGAAAAAATCACGAGCCAGGGCGAAAAACTCTCT